>DFHL01000058.1:0-19240 GCA_002371315.1 Bacteroidales bacterium UBA3724
TACCTGCTGCTCTGAATCAGCACCTTAAAAGCACCTTATCGACGATGGAAGTATGAATCGCTGGCGATGTTTTAAAAGGGCGAAGTTTTGAAAGGGCGACACACCCCGCCCTTCGGGCACCCCTCTCCGAGAGGGGATGGCTACGCAGTACATTTCTATGCATATTATTGTATTAAACAACCTGGCATCCAAACCGCTACCGCGCCATCCCCTCTTGGAGAGGGGTGCCCGAAGGGCGGGGTGTGTCGCACTCGCAAACCCAAGCAGTAAATAAACAGGTCTTGTGTGTCACATTAGGAAGACATTCTCTCATCGTCGCACCATCTGACCATTTTCCCACTCTGTCTCTAAAATAAATCTGCACCTGGTGTTGGAATTGAAACTTTTTTTGTATTTTTGCAGTTCCAAAACAATCGGAATTATGACACGAGGAAAGAAGATTTGTAACCAGTTGAAGGCTGTGCGCCAGCAGATTGCCGACGAAAACGGCATACCGTTCGAGGTCAAGGAGTGCACCCACACGGGCGACTGCCTCGGCACCTGTCCGCGCTGCGAGGCCGAGGTGCGCTATCTGGAGCGCGAACTGAGCCGCTGCCTCAGCGTGGGCAAGGCGGCCACCGTGGCGGGCCTGACGCTTTCGCTCGTTGCCTGCGGCGGTTCGGGCGGCAGCACCCTTGCCACCGACACACCTTTGCCGGGCGACACCTCGCTGCCCGCCAGCGGCGACGACAGCCTTGGCGACGACAGCCTTTATGTCGAGGGCTTTGAGGACGAGCCCGAAGTACCCAAGGAGTGTGAGCTTACGGGAATTACAGGGCCAACTGAATCTGACGAGCCCTTTCCGATATCTGGCGATATTGTGATTATTGAGCGGAATGAAAATGACACTGCCGCCGAAGATGAGGTGTATGTTTTTCCCGAAGAATATCCGGTTTTTCCCGGCGGCGAAGAGGCACTGTACAAGTACATCTACGACAATCTGCGCTATCCTGAAAAGGCACGCGAAGAGGGCATTACGGGCACCGTCGTCATCCGCTTCGTTGTCGAGAAGGACGGCAGCATAAGCAACGCCACGATTGCTCGCGAGATAGGCGGCGGCTGCGGTGCCGAGGCCAAGCGCATCGTGGAAGGTATGCCGAAGTGGAAGCCCGGCAGGCAGAGCGGCAAGCCGGTCCGCACGGAGTTCACCATCCCGGTTCAGTTTCGGCTGCCGTAGCGCTGCGGCTATTCCACCTCTTCGTAGGGGGTGAAGCCGTCGTCGTCGGTGTCGCTGTCGCTGCGTGGTTTGTAGGTGGTGCGGTTCAGCCAGCGGTTGGGGAGCTCGAGCAGGTAGTTGAGGGCGGTGATGATGAGGCTGAAAAGCAGCGCGTAGCCGAACGAGTCGACCTGGAAGGGACCGACGATGCCTGCCGCCAGCACGATGATGACGGCGTTGATGATGAAGATGAAGAGCCCCATCGTCACGACCGTGAAGGGCAGCGTGACGAAGATGAGGATGGGGCGTATGAAGTTGTCGAGCAGCGAGATGACCAGGGCTGTGAGCACGGCGACCCAGATGCTGCCGCCTTCGATGCGGACGCCGGGCAGGATGCGGATGGCGATGATGACGGCGAGGGTGAGGATGATGGTGCGCATCAGGAAGCCCAAGGGCCCCGACTGGCGCTGCTGGTATGTGATTTTCATTGCGTTATTGCGTTATTGTGTTATTGCGTTAGTGTTTTTTTGTTATAACGTTGTCACGATATATCGTTATAACGAAATTTTTATCCTTAAATTTCGATTTCGCCTTTGCCCTGGCGGACTATTTCGAACTGGCCGCCGCTGCAGTCGACGACGGTCGAGGGGACGTCTTCGCCGATGCCGCCGTCGACGACGATGTCGACCTGGTGGCCGAAGAGCTCGTGGATGAGCTCGGGGTCGGTGAGGTATTCGCTTTCGCGCTCGGCGTCGAGGGTGCGCACCGAGGTGCCGATGAGGGGCGTTCCGACGGCCTGGATGATGGCGTTGCAGATGGGGTTGGCCGGCACGCGGACGCCGATGGTGCGGTTGGGGTTGACGTAGTTGCGCGGCACGCTGCTGTTGGCGTCGAGGATGAAGGTGTAGGGGCCTGGCAGGCACTGGCGCACGATGCGGAAGGTGTCGCGGTCGAGCGGGCGGATGTATTCCGACACGGTGGCGATGTCGGGGCAGAGCATCGAGTATTTTGCCTTTTTCAGCGAGAAGCCTTTGAGGCGCGCAATGGTCTCGACGGACTTCTTGAAGTCGATGCTGCACACAAAAGCGTACAATGTGTCGGTGGGCAGAATGGCGATGCCGCCATTGTTGAGGATGTCGGCTACGCGGTTGATATCTCGGTGGTTAGGATTGTCTTGGTAAATCTTCAGAAGCATTTTTCGACATAAATTTGAGGGTGCAAAATTACGAATGTTGCCGATACTGACAAAATATTTTTTGCAGGTGGGCGTTATAGGGGGATGATGAAAAGATTTTTTGGAATATTGTCCCTTCTGTTTTTCACGGTGGCCGCTATGGATGCCGCCGGGCAGGAGGGTGTACGTTTTGACGAATGGTTCAACGATGCCACGCTCAGGATGGACTATGTGAGGAGTGGCAACCTGAAGGGCGACGGCTGCACGCTGCAGCGCTTTGAGCTGCAGAACGATGTGTGGGCCGGATCGCTGACGCAGCTGCTGGACCCCATCGACAACGGCGAATATCGCGTGCTGGTGAAGGATGCCGCCACGGGGCGCGACCTCTATTCGCGCTGCTACAACACGCTGTTTGAGGAGTATCGCTACACCGATGCCAGCCGTGTGCGCGACAGTGTGGCCGCGTTCGAGGAGGTGGTGCTGGTGCCGATGCCCAAGAAGGCGGCCGACATCTGCCTGCAGAAGCGCGACGCGAAGAACCACTTCGCGACGCAGGCCACTTTCCGCTTCGACCCCGCGGGGTTCCGTCCCGGCCGCAGGCTGCCTGAAAAGAAGCCCATTGCGCTGCTCGACAACGGCGACCCGCACCAGAAAATCGACGTGGTCATCGTGGCCGAAGGCTATGGCCGCAAGGACAGCCGCAAGATGAAGGGCGACTTTGAGAAATTCACCAAATACCTGCTGGCGCAGGAGCCTTTCAAGAGCCGTGCCGGCGACTTCAACGTGTGGGGCGTTGGTATGCTGATGGACGAGAGCGGCGTGAGCGACCCCTGCAAGGGGCGCTATGTGGAGAGCGCCGTGGGCTCGTCGTACAACACGTTCAATATGGACCGCTACCTGATGACGACGCAGCTGTTCCGCCTGCACAACCTGCTGCGCGGCGTGCCCTACGACCACATCATTATTATGGCCAACTGCGACACCTACGGCGGCGGTGCTATATATAACTACTACGCTTTCAGTGCCGTGCAGGAGATGTCGGGCTTGATTCTGCCCCACGAGCTGGGCCACTCGATTGGCGGCCTGGGCGACGAATATGTGGAGGACGACACGAACTACAACCAGCGCTACGTGAACCGCGAGCCGCTGGAGCCCAACATCACGTCGCTGGTGGACTTCGACCGCAAATGGAAATCGCTGGTGCCGGAAGGGACGCCCATCCCGACGCCGCCCGTCGAGGGTCTGGGCCGGCGCGAGAACGGCCCCGTGGGCGCTTACGAGGGTGCGGGATATATGGCAAAGGGCTGCTACCGACCTTGCACGAAGTGTATGATGCGCGACTATGCCGAGTTCTGTCCGGTGTGTATGAAGCGGATGAACGAGGTGTTCGACTTGTATGTGAAATAGCACAAATATTATTCATTAACAATAGGATATCAGGGTGTTGAAGGGAATTAAATCCAATATTGTCGCTCTTGTCGCACTTGCTGCGGTGTTGCTGTTTGGCTCGTGCATCAAGGAGGAACGCTACCTGACCGACAGCTCGGCGCGGCTTGAGTTTTCGGACGACACGGTGACGTTCGACACCGTCTTTGCCACGATGGCCACCGCGACGCGGCAGGTGAGGGTCTACAACCGATACGACGAGCCGCTGCTTATCAACAGTGTTTCGCTGCAGGGTGGGGGAGCGTCGCGCTTCCGCATCAATGTGGACGGCGACACGTCGCGCATTGCCCGCGATGTGGAAATCGGTGCCCGCGACAGCATTTTCATCTTCATCCAGGCCAACATCAACCCCAACGACCAGCTGTCGCCCTATCTGGTGGAGGATGCCATTGTGTTCAGTTTCAACAATCGCCAGCAGACGCTGCCTGTGACGGCTTACGGCCGCAATGCCGTCTATCACAACCCGACGGCCGAATTGCAGGACCAGTACGGCAACCGCTATCCTTACAGCATCATCGACTGCGACGGGTGGGACCATTCGCGTCCGCACGTCGTTATAGGCTATGCCGTTGTCAACAGCAACGAGACGCTGCACCTTGCCGCCGGCGACGAGCTCTATTTTGCCAACGATGCCTGCCTGTGGGTCTACGACAGTGCGACGCTCGACGTGCAGGGGTCGCTGGAACGCCCGGTCGTATTCACCTCGGTGCGTAAGGACGGCTACTACGACAGTCTGCCCGGCCAGTGGAAGGGCATCTGGCTGTCGGCAGGCAGCAAGGACAGCCGCATCGAATGGGCCCGCATCGAGAACGCCACCATCGGCATACAGGCCGACACCAACGTGAACAACAACCCCACGCTCGATATCAGCAACAGTATTGTCCGCAACCATTCGCGTATGGGCATCCTCGGCCTGGGAGCCCGGATTGTGGGCGACAACCTGCTTGTGACGGGATGCGGCGAACATCTGCTTGCTATGGTCTATGGCGGGCGCTATGCGTTCAGCAACAGCACTTTCGCCAACTATTGGCGCTACAGCAGCCGCAAGACGCCGTCGGTGTGGATGAACAACTACTATCGTTACAGCGAGAGCGTCATCTTTCCGCGTCCGCTGCAGCAGGCTGAGTTCCGCAACTGCATCATCTATGGCAACTATGGCGGCAACGACAACAGCGGCGAGCTGCTGCTGGACTGGCTGGAAGGCTACGAGATGAACTGCACGTTCAGCAACTGTCTGATGCGCACCAGGCTGGTCGATGCCGACGGCAATGCCACCTATAGCCCGTCGCCCACCGTCGGCGGCAGCGACAACATAGTGGACCGCGACCCCAAGTTTAAGGATGCCTACGGCAACGACTACGGCCTGCAGGAGGACTCGCCGGCCATAGGTGCCGGCAACAGCCTGTGGCTCAAGTTGCCCACCGACCTCGGCGGCAACCCTCGCGGCAATCCGCCGACGATAGGGGCTTACGAGAAGTGAGATGCCGGGACCGGGATAAACGCGAGCCCGGTGGCCGACACAGCTGCTGCAAACGAAAATCAATCAGGCAATAGGCAAAGTTTTATCACCTTGGCACAATATGCCGATGTTTTTTGCGTTATGAGGATTTGAAAAAACGTTACGCAAATAACCCCTATGTATAACTATATTCGAGGAAAACTGGACGAGGCGACGCCGGCATACGCAGTGGTGGACTGCGGCGGTGTGGGCTATATGCTTGTGATTTCGGTCAATACGTATTCGCAAATCAAGGATTTGGACGAAGTGAAACTGCTGGTGCACGAAGTGGTGCGCGAGGATGCGCACCTGCTGATAGGCTTCTATACCGAGGCTGAGCGCCAGATGTTCCGTCTGCTGATAGGCGTCAATGGCGTTGGTGCCGCCACGGCACGCATTATGCTGTCGTCGCTGACGGTCGACGAGCTGACGCGTGCCATACTGGACCAGGATGTGAAGCGTGTGCAGAAGGTGAAAGGCATCGGGGCGAAGACGGCCCAACGCATCCTGCTGGAGCTGCGCGACAAGGTGGATCCCTTTGCGACGGGCCTGCCGGCCGGAAGTGCGGGTGCGGCCTCGTCGGGCAGTAACGCAGAAGAGGCGTTGTCGGCCCTGGTGATGCTGGGATTTCCGAAAACGGCTGCCGAGAAGGTGCTCGACAAGGTGTGTGGTGCCAATCCGGGCGCTTCGGTCGAGGATCTAATCAAACTGACACTTGCGCACGGAATATAACCATTTAATGTTAAGGATTGGAGCCAGGGGCACAGCATCGGTTTATGAGTTGTTGACTGCTGGCATCTAAATGTTTACTAAAATATAACGACACGAAAACCCGAATGAAATACCTGCTTTGTGTGTTGCTGCTCCTGATGGCGGCAATGCCGCTGCGTGCCCAGGATGAGCCTGATGCGCCCGACAGCGCAGGTGCGGGTTTGCGTTTCCCCATACCCCAGAACGGCGATGCCCCGCAAAGTCCACTCTATCTGGGCAATCCGTCGAATATGACCACGACGGTGGAATACGACCCGTCGACCCACAGCTATGTGCGTCTCACCAAGGTGGGCAGTATCGTCGTCAGCCGCCAGTTTTTGACCTTCGAGGAGTATCAGGACTATCAGATGCAACAGCTGATGACCGACTTCTGGAGCCAGAAGCTTGAAGAGAACAGCCTGACGGGCGGCGAGGATGGCCTGCTGAGCAAGATACCGGGTTTCAGCGAGATAAGCCGCAAGCTGGAGAGCCTGATGGACAAGCCCGAAATCAAAATCACTCCGAGCGGCAGCGCCGACCTGACGCTGCAGGTCATCAACAACTATACCGACAACCCGTCGTGGGACGAATCGCAGAGAAGCAAGACGAACTTCGATTTCGACGAGAATATCCAGCTGACCCTCAATGCCAAAATCGGCGACCTTATCAATACCGACATCAACTGGAACACACAGGCTACCTTTGATTTTGAAAACCAGGCCAAACTGAAATACGAAGGCAAGGAGGACGACATCTTGCAGCTGCTTGAGGCTGCCGACATATCGTTTCCGCTCAACACGACCCTTATCAAAGGCAGCCAGCGCCTGTTCGGTGTGCATACCAAGCTGAAATTCGGTAACCTGACTGTCGATGCCGTCGCCAGCCAAAAGGAGACGAGCACCGAGAATATGCAGGTGCAGGGCGGCTCGTCGTCGCAGGAGTTTGAAATCAGGGCCGACGAATATGAAGAGAACCGTCACTACTTCATCTCGCAGTATTTCTACGACAACTACAACAAGGCGATGTCGACGCTGCCGGTTGTCAACAGCAACATAAAGATTATCCGCCTCGAGGTGTGGCGCACCAATATCGGTGCTGCCGTGACCAACAATCGCGACATCCTTGCCCTGACCGACCTTGGTGAGCATACGACCTCGTCGCCCGGAGTGTACGGCGGAACGTCGGTGCTTCCCAACGGCCAGACTTCCAATAACCTGCTGCAGCTGATCAATGTCAATGCCGTCCGCAATGTCGACAACGTCAGCTCGTATATGGAGGGCCTTGGTTTTACTGGCGGCACCGACTACGAGAAGCTGCAGAGCGCCCGCCTGCTTCCCCAAAACGAGTATACATTCAACGCCCAGCTGGGCTTCATCACCCTGTCGCAGCCGCTGGCCAACGACCAGATTCTGGCCGTGGCGTTCCAGTATCAGGTGATTGGCGACACGACGGTCTACCAGGTCGGCGAGCTGACCACCGACGGAGTCAACGACCCCAATGTGCTTATCGTCAAACTTATAAAGGGTACTTCGGTCAATAGCCGCAGTCCGCTGTGGAAGCTGATGATGAAGAATGTCTACTTCCTGAAAAGCACGCAGATAAGCCGCGACAACTTCCGTCTCAACGTACTCTATGAGAACCCCGATGGCGGAGTGGGCATAGGCTATTTCACCGAGGGACCTTTCGAGGCGACGCCGCTGGTTGAGGTCTTCGGGCTGGACCGTATGGATGCGTCGCAGAGCTACTATTATGCCGATGGTGTGTTCGACTGGTTCGACAGCGCAGCCTTCAAGGGCGGCACCATACAGGCCTCGACGGGCCGCATCTTCTTCCCATACGTGGAACCTTTTGGCAAGGACCTTCGCGAGCGGCTGGGCGATAACGCATTGGCCAACCGCTACTGCTTCGACTCGCTATACACGATGACGCAGACGCTGGCGCAGCAGTATGCCGACAAGAACAAGTTCTACCTTGAGGGCTACTATACCAGCTCGGTGAGCGGCGAAATCCAGCTGGGCTACAGCGTCACGCAGGGCTCGGTGTCGGTGACGGCAGGCGGAATGCCATTGGTTGAGAACGTGGACTATACCGTCGACTACACGATGGGAACGGTGCGCATCATCAACGAGAGCCTGCTGTCGTCCAACACACCCATCAGCGTGAGCAGCGAGAACAGCTCGTTCTCGATGATGACCAAGCGGATGCTTGGCTTGCATCTGAACTACGAGTTCGACCCCGAATTCAATCTTGGAGCCACATTTATGAATCTGCGCGAGAAACCGCTGACGCAGAAGAACAATTTCGGCGACGAGCCTACCAGCAACTCCATCTGGGGCCTCGACCTCAACTACCGTCACGATGTGCCCTTCATCACCAAGTTTATGGACCGCCTGCCCGGCATCCAGACCAAGGCTCCGTCGACGCTCACCCTGCAGGCCGAGTTTGCCCATTTCATCCCCGGTATGGCCAATACGGGTAGCGACGACGGCAAGGTGACCTATATAGACGACTTCGAAGGTGCCGAGAGCAACATCGACCTGAAGGGCTACAGCTTCTGGCATCTGGCATCGACGCCGCAGGACTATAAGAGTTCGCTGTCGCTATTCCCCGAAACCTCGCCGGGCACGGGCCTGGCCTACGGCTTCAACCGTGCCAAACTGGCCTGGTACACCGTGGGACGAGTATTCTTTGAGAGCAATTGCCCCGAAAATATCGACGAGAACGACCGTTCGCACCCCTACGCCCGCCAGATCAACCAGCGCGAGGTGTTCCCCAACAAGAGCATCGCCGCAGGCGACAATACCCGCATCTACGAACTCACTATGGCCTTCTATCCCAGCGAGAAAGGTCCCTACAACTATGATGTGGGCCCCACGGCCTTCAGTTCGGGTATCGACCAGAACGGCCTGCTCAACAATCCGCAAAGCCGTTGGGGCGGCATTATGCGCGAACTGACCTATACCGATTTCGAGACGCAGAACATCGAAACCATCGAGTTCTGGCTTATGGACCCCTTCATCGACCCGGCCACCGGCGAGCACGACGACAGCAAGAGCGGCGGCCGCCTCTACATCAACCTTGGCGACATCAGCGAGGACATCCTTCGCGACGGGCGCAAGGGCTTCGAGAACGGCCTGCCGACGGCAAACACGGTGCAGGCCTTTGTCGACAACCCCGTCGACACCACCATCTGGGGCCGCGTGCCCAAGCTGCAGAGCGTTGTCAACGCCTTCGACAACAACGAGTCGAGTCGCCACTTCCAGGATGTGGGCTACGACGGCCTGGGCAGCGCCGTGGACCTGAACGACGAGCAGACTTTCTTTGCCGACTATATCAACGCTATCGGGGCCCTCCACGGTACCTCGTCGCAGGCCTACCTTCAGGCCCTCGAAGACCCATCGAGCGACGATTTCCGCTACTTCCGCAGCAGCTACTACGACCAGAACGACGTCAAAATCAACGACCGCTACAAGCGCTACAACAATCCTGAAGGCAACTCGGTGAGCAATGCCGATAACACAGAGAGCTATTCGACAGAAGGCTCGTCGCAGCCCAACGTCGAAGACATAAACCGCGACAACACGTTGAGCGAGAGCGAGAACTACTACCAGTATATCATCAACCTTACGCCCGAACAGATGGTGATAGGCAAGAACCACATAGTCGACATCCAGGAGGCGCAGAACGTGGAACTTGCCAACGGCACCACGACCACCTGCCGCTGGTACCAGTTCCGCATCCCCATTCGCGAGCCTGACCAAACCATCGGCAACATCAACGGCTATCAGTCCATCCGCTTTATGCGTATGTTCCTCAATGGTTTTGAGGAACCCATCATCCTTCGTTTCGCCACCCTCGAGCTGGTCTACGGCACTTGGCGCAAATACAGCGAAGACCTGCTCCAGCCTGGCGACTATCCTACGGGAATGGGCGAAAACACCAGCTTCACCCTCTCGACCGTCAACATCGAGGAGAACGGCAGCCGCCAGCCGGTGCCCTACAACCTGCCGCCCAACATCGAGCGCGAATCCTGGTATTCAACCTCGTCGTCCTACACCGAGCTCAACGAGCAGGCCCTCGAACTCGACATCTCTGAACTCAATGCCGGCGACGCCCGAGCCGTCTACCGCAATGCCCAGTATGACCTGCGCTACTATGGCAAGCTGAAGATGTTCGTCCACGCCGAAAAGAAATATGAAGCCGATAACCTCTACGACGGCGACCTGACGCTCTTTGTCCGCCTGGGCAGCGACTACACCAACAACTACTACGAGTACGAGTTGCCCCTGACGCTGACCCCCTGGGGCACCTCGGCCGACAGCAAGGAAATCATCTGGCCTCTGGCCAACCAGGTCGAGATCGACCTCCAGAAACTCGTGGAAATCAAGACCAACCGCAACAAGCTCATCCGCAGCGGCAACCTTGAATACAGCAGCCAGATGCTCTACAGCGAGCTCGTCGACGGTCGCCGCTATACGATTATGGGAACGCCCAACCTCGGCAAGGTCAAAGTCATAATGGTGGGTGTGCGCAACCCGCGCAAACAGACCCTCGACGACGGCAACGATATGCTGCCCAAAAGCGCCATCGTGTGGATCAATGAAATGCGACTCTCCGACTATATCAACCGTGGCGGTTGGGCGGCAATGGCGCTGGCACGCACCAATCTGGCCGACGTCGGCAACCTGTCGCTCTATTCGGCCTATACCACCAGCGGCTTCGGCAACCTTGAAGACAAGCTCAACAAAATCGAGCTCATCAACACCTTCAACGTGCAGAGCACCCTCAACCTCGAGATGGGCAAGTTCCTGCCCGACGAGTGGGGTATGCACATACCGCTCTATCTCGACTACAGCAACCAGATCGGCAGCCCCGAGTACAACCCCCTCGACCCCGATGTCAAGCTCAAGGACGACCTGAAAACCTATCAGACTATGGCCGAGCGCGACTCGGTCAAGAGGATGACACAGCAGCGCCACCAGACCACCAACCTCACCCTCACCAATATCCGCAAGGAGCGCACCGGCAAGTCGGCCCTGAAGCCCCACTTCTACGACATCGAGAATTTCTCCTTCTCCTATGCCTACAGCGGCGAACGCAGCAGCGACGACGACATCGAATTCTATAACAAGGACCAGCACCGCGGCGGCTTCTCCTATAATTTTGCCGTCAACCAGCCCAAGCAGTTCAAGCCCTTCGACAAAATGAAGCCCTTCCAGAACAAGAACCTCAAGTTTATCAAGGACTTCAACCTCTTCTACCAACCCAAGAACGTCAGCTTCAACACCGAGGTCTACCGCGACATCGAAAGCACCCTGCTGCGCAACAAGAGCGCCGCCCTTGTCATAATGAACCCCTCCTATTTCAAGCAGTTCACCTGGCGGCGCGACTACAACATCCAGTACGACCTGGCCCGAAGCTTCCACATCACCTACGACGCCGTCGCCAATGCCCGTATCGACGAGCCGCCCGGAGAGATCGACCGCACGGCAAGCGACACCATCTGGAACGCCTTGATGCGCGGCGGCACGATGCAGAATTTCCAGCAGAACATCAACATCTCCTGGGACCTGCCCATCGGAAAACTGCCCTATATGGACTTTCTGCGCACGCCGCTGAGCTATCGCACCAACTATGCCTACAACGGCACCACGCAGGCGCTTGCCGCACAGGGCAGCGTCATCAGCAACGCCACCACCTTCAACCTCGCGGCCCAGGGCAATATGCAGACGCTCTACAACAAGTTCAAACTCATCAAGAAAGCCTACGCCAAAAAGCCTGCCAAAGCCACCGAAACCAGCAAGAAAGGCAAGGATGCCGACAAGGACCGCAACGAGCTCGACAAAAAACGCGGCCTCGAGCAGCGCAAGGCCGATGCGGCTGTGGCCGACTCGCTCAAGCGGCTGCAACGCGCGGAAATGCTGCGCGAACTGGGCTATTTCGGTCTCCGTATGGTTACGGGCGTCAAGACGTTCAACTTGCAGTACAACAACTCCTTCGGCGCTACCATTGCCGGATTTATGGGCGAATCGCGCATCATCGGCCTCGACCCCTCCAACCATTGGCAGCCCGGCCTGCCCTTCGTGCTCGGCCTGCCCGAAAGCAACCCCTTCACGCTCGCCACCTCGGACGCTGCCACCAGCAGCACGGTGGAAAGCCTGTTGCGCGACGATCTGCTGTCGCACGACACGCTGATGAACACCCCCAGCAACGCCAACCAGAACCGCCAGCTCACCTTCCAGGCCACCGTCGAGCCTATCCGCGACCTGCGCATCGACCTCAGCGCAATGCAGACCTACGCCACGCATCAGGAGTACTACTACAAGTACAGCAACGCCAGCGGCAGGGTTGAAGGCCCGCTGAGCAGCACCACTACGGGTAACTACACCACGTCGGCCATCGCCCTGCGCACGCTGTTCCGCAGCAGCGACGACCTCTTTGCCCAGTTCCTCGACGCTCGCAGTACCGTCGCCTCAAGCCTTGCCGCCCTCAACCCCGACCCCTACAGCGACCAGATGGTGCAGGACACCGTCAACGGCCAGTGGTACCCCGCCGGATACGGCGCCAACCAGCAGACCGTCCTGCTCACCTCCTTCCTTGCCACCTACCTCGGCAAGGACCCCGCAAGCCACTCCTTCTCGCCCTTCCTCTCGATGCCGCTGCCCAACTGGTCGCTGAGCTACAACGGCCTCAGCAAGATCGACTTCTTCAAGAAGTGGTTCAGCAACATCAGCATCCAGCACAAATACAGCAGCACCTACACCATCGGCAACTTCTACACCGACGCGGCCATCAGCTCCGTCCTCGAGGGCTACGACTACGGCGCCGAGAGCATCGTCAACAGCAACGGCGACTACATCGCCCCCGTGTCGATGGAAGGCGTCATAATCGACGAGCGCTTCCAGCCCCTCATTATGCTGTCGGTCAATATGGTAAACAGTTTCCAGTTCAAGCTCGGCATCCAGAAAAGCCGCAGCCTCAACCTCAGCTTCTCGAACAACCAGCTGACCGAAACCTACCGCGACGGCGTCACCTTCGGTACCGGCTACACCTTCAAGGACGTCGAGTTCCACATCAAGGCTGGCGACAAGACCCACAACCTGAAGAGCGACCTGGTGCTGCAGGCCAACCTGACCTACAACAACAACTTCACCCAGATACGCAAAATCAACCGTATGTCGCGCCAAATCACGTCGGGCTCCAAGATTTGGATGGTCGAGTTCCGCGCCGAATACGCCCTCTCCACGGCCCTCACCCTGCGCCTCTTCTTCCAGACCAACATCAACCGCCCCTACATCACCAATGCCTACCCCAACTCGACCACCAAGGGCGGCATTACGGTCCATTTCTCGTTCTGACATCCGGCCAACGCGCCGATACCGCAACAGGCAATTCCCCCCGAACCTTATAAACTCAGTTCGCCGCAGAGGCCCAACCTGCAGACCCGCATTAGATAAATATGCCCCATCGGCCATCCCGCCAAACCGCATCGCAACCACCTTTTGCGATGCTTTTTTTTGTTAAAAAAGCGAAAATTTTCAGAAAAAAATTTAACATTTATATCGTGTTGTTTATTAATAGGTTATAAAACACCCCTCCCGTACAGCTCCCGTTTTCCTCCAATTTTGACTGTTATAATCTTTTGTATATCTTCCTATTATCTTCTACTGAAGTAGTATTTGGTAAGAAGATGATAAGAACTTGGGTAGAATTTGGTAAGAAGATGGTATATGGAAGACAGGCAGTTATCAGGGGGCAAAAATGGGCAAAACAGGGCCTCCGAATGTTAAAATTTAACATTTCGTGCGCCAAAATCCGTTCATATCAAAAAAGCATTCACAGACATTCACGTTCTAAAAAGAAATTGCTGATAATTGCTGTTTGATTGCTGATAATTGCTGATTGATTGCTGATAATTGCTGTTAAAAGAAAAAAAAATTTTTCCGGTTAATTCCTGGCCAATTTATGGTAATTCCTGTTAAAAGAAAATGAAAGTTATTTTTGACTATTTACATAGGATTATTGTTTTGCAAGCAAAGAAACGTCGACGAAGTTAATTAAACGAATATTTGGTGGTAGCCTTATGCTTGTCCGCTTTTGCTGTAAAGTAGCCTCGGAGAGGCTTAATCTTAATAACACCGTACAAGCGAAGCGCAGTGCGGTGACTGATAATCAACGCACTGTGAGCGTCTCGGAGAGACGCGACAACGTGCAGATGTCAGCTGCGGATAATAGTTTTTTTAGGTCACTTTCCATCCCTCGACATAGGTTCGCAATACCATCGTGAACTTTTATGGAAAAATTGAATGTGCAATTGGCTTATAATCAGTGCAAGTTTCCTCCTCTGCGCAAATAATTCAACAAAAATGTCAAGATAACTTGCCGATATTAAAAAATAGTTGTAACTTTGCACCGCGATTTTGATAAACACTGTTGACGAGACTTCGGCAGTTCTGGTGGAATTATGCAATAATAAATTAAATAGGAAGTCCCTTTTAAATCCATATATTATGAACAAGAAACCAATTTTTGCAATGGCTGTTTTGGCCGCGCTGACTCTCGCAGCCGCTTCGGTACGTGCGCAAAGCGACAATCCCGAGCAAAAAATCGAGAAGAAAGAAAAAAAGATGTCCAAACTCGGCTCGTTCGTCCGTAAAACCGTCGAGGCCAACACTGGCCTCAATGTCAGCGACGAGGTGTATATCACTTACGAAGAGGGCAATAGAGGAACCGCGATGCGGGAGACGATGGATATCGAGTTTGTGAACTGTACGGGAAACCCTGCAACGGGCAAAGTGTGGGTGACCTTGCGTGTCCGCGTCAAGGATGGCGAAAAGGCTTTCGTCAAACTTGACAACGGCACCACTTCCGATGGCAAAATCTTCGAGAGTGGGAAATCGCTGCCCACCGAATTCCCTGCTGCAAAGAACCAGTGGATCGAAGTGGTTCTTGACGACTCTCCCCTGGAGGTTCCGACCGACCTGAAAGGCTTCGAGACTATGAAATTTGTAAGCAAATACGGCCAGCTGTTCTGGCTTCACAACGTCAAAATCACCTGGGTTGCCCCAGAACAATAATTATTTATTTCAAAAACCCTTAAAATCAACAAAATGATGAAAAGAACCGTAGCAATTATGCTGGCCTTATTCATTGCCGGCTCAATATCCCTCGTGGGATGCGGCGGCAGCAGCGCGCCGAGCAAATCCGACAGCCCCAAGGATGTCGTGGAGCAAGTGTCGAACCTCTTAATCAAAGGCGACTTGGAGAAGTCTCTGAACTTCTACGATGGTGTGGCCGACGAGGAGAGCAAGGCCCTTGTTCTCGGCCTTATGCAGATGGGTATGGAAGCCACCCAGGGCCTCAAGGCATTCGAGATACTTGAGGAAACCATTGCCGAGGACGGCACAACTGCCAAGGTGAAAGTGAAATACACCTATGGGGACGACACTGAAAAGACGACCACCGAAAACCTTGTCAAGACCGACAGCGGCTGGAAGGTGAAAGTGATTTAGTCTCAGTAGACCATCCTAACCCTCAGAGCCCTACGTCGCAAACCGCGCAGCGTAGGGCTCTGCTGTTTGAGTATGGGGCATCTTTGGTTTTTCGTTTCGGTGGTGATTTGGTCGGCTGCGGTGGCTTGGAAGAAACAAAAAGACAGCAGTGGCGTTGCTTTGCCACTGCTGTCTTTTGTGTGGGATTGGGTTATTTGCGGCCGCATTCCTGCGGTTGCTTCCCTGTTGTGGGTCAGAAGAGTCCTTCGAGGACTTTGTCGTCGACGAGGTTGGGCATCGTGACCTTCAGCTCGGGGCAGATCTCCATAGCGCGACGGATGGCGAACATTTTGTCCAGCTGTGGATGATTGTGTTAATCCATCAGAAACGGCAGTTGCTCGTTTGCTACCGATTCGCTGCACATCGACATTCCCAATTGAGTGTTCTCAGCCTTCACGATGTCGGGTATTTTGTTACGATAGGTAGAGAAAGTTTTAGGGTCTTCAATTTCCTCGCGGCGTGCACGGCTGATGGCGGCAAACGCCTCCTCTCGTTCAATGCCGAGATAGCGGCGCCCCAACAAGTTGGCAGCGATGCCAGTTGTGCTGCTGCCTGCAAAGGGATCGAGGATCCACGCACCGGGTTCGGTCGATGCTAAAATTATACGGCTTAGCAATGCAAGGGGCTTCTGTGTAGGGTGCTTTGTGCAGCTTTTCTCCCACGGGGCAATGGCTGGCAGTCGCCACACATCGGTCATCTGCGTGTCACCATTTATGTGTCGCATCAGTTCGTAGTTGTAGTAGTGTGGCGCTTTTTGCGTCTTGCGGGCCCAGATGATGAATTCTGTGCTATAGGTGAAGTAGCGGCACGAGATGTTGGGTGGAGGATTGGTTTTTGCCCACGTGATGACATTAAGAATCTTGTATCCCAGCTGTGTCAGGCAGTTGGCAACGGAGAAAATGTTGTGATAAGTGCCGCTAATCCAGATGGTCCCTTTATCCTTCAGTTTGTCTCGGCACAAAGAAAGCCATTGAAGATTGAAACTGTTGATTTCATCGGGCGACATACCTTTGTCCCAATCGCCTTTGTTGACGCTGACTATCTTGCCGCTCTGCACACTGATGCCGCCATTCGATAAGAAATATGGCGGGTCTGCAAAAATCATATCGAACTTGAAACTGAATTGTGGCAACAGCTCGAATGTGTCGCCACAAAGCAGATTGAAATCGTGTTCAGGCGATTTGTAATAGGCCTTCATTTTACAACTCTTCTTGTACCAATTTTATAAAATCTGTAATTGTTGTAAGGTTGTATATAAGAGGTATCTCGTCATATGCTTCTCGAAAAGAGCCTACACCATCCCAACCTTTACCATCTGTAATCCAAACGAACTTGTAGCCATCTATCTTGTTGATTTTGGTTGACAGCTCCGAATAAGCTCTTGCAACTTCACTCGGTTTTGAACCACCACCATCAGCATAGAAATTTACTTCAATTAAATATGTTGTTTTAGGTGTTTTTATTACAAAATCAAACCGTTTTATGTCTTTCCCTAATTCCATTTGAATTACGGGAAGTTTACTGCAAGCTACTTCTTTATCGCAAAGTATCCCATTTGAAATAAAAATATCTTGGACCCAATTTTCCATCAAGTGTCCGCTTCGATTTTTACGAGCATTTGAATCTAAGCCGGTTTCAACGCCAAATACATAATCTACAAGATTTTTAATCTCGCGGTTCTTGAAGAGTTCTGTCAAACCTGTCCCATTTAAAAATTCCACAACACCTTCTTTGGATTGAAATAGTTCGCATATTGGTCTTGAAGATTTGTTTGGTAAAAGATATTTCTTCTTGTCCTTTCGACGAATGGCAATAAGAATATCCAAGCAATTAAACACAGTACTATCCTTCTCCCATAATTGTTCTACGGCTTTTGAAATGTCTTCTTTGCCTATTAAGTAATTGAGTGTATTGAGATTTATGGCTATATCGGCAACGTTTCTTTGAATTTTTTCAAAATCACAATAAAAGTCGAGAGTGGCATTTGTCTCGTAGAGTTGAGACATAAATAAATCAAAATTTTTCCTCATAATACTAAGATGTTACTGCGTTATCAATCTATCAGATTTATAATTGCAAATTAGTAATTCCGTCAATTTCCCTCTTTTAGATGCATTAGCATTTACATTTCTTGATGCAATTACACGATTAATGAAATAGTCTAAATACAAATCTTCAAAAAAACGATCCTTTGCAGGAGTGTTGAAGCAGTCGGAATTGCTTAGCATAAAAGCGTATCCTGATTTTTCGATTTTGTCGCAAAACTCCTTTAACCGTTTCTGGGCAATGTCGTTGAATGCCTCTTTCGAATAGTCGTTAAAGCTGGAAGTATTACTTAAAGGGCGATAAGGTGGGTCAAAGTAGAATAAAGTATTTCCTTTAGCCTTACTGAAAGTTTGCTGATAATCACCAGTCATAATTTCCACATTTTGCAATACTTCACTATCAGCAAATATTGTTATAGGGTCACATATCGTAGGAGTCTCATATTTTCCAAATGGAACATTGAAAAGGCCGGATTTGTTGACTCGGTACAGACCATTAAAACAGGTGCGGTTTAGAAAAAAGAAAAGTGTTGCGTTCCTTATTGGAGACAAGGATTTCGTGTTGAATTCTTCACGCATCTGCATATAAAACTGCTTCCGTAATTCTTCCGTTTTTATGGAATAATACTCTTTTTGAATTTCAGAAAGTGCCGATACTAATTCTGATGGATTATCCCTTACAATCTCGTAACAAGCTGTCAAGTCTCCGTTAATGTCATTAATAACAGCTGCCTTGATGTTGGAGTGTCGCTGCAGCATATTGAAGAGCATTGCTCCTCCACCCACAAAGGGTTCAATGTAAGTGACGTTCTCCCATTTGTCAAAGTCAGCGGGAAGCAGGGCTTCCAGTTGTTCGATGAGCTGGCCTTTACCTCCAACCCACTTGATAAATGGTTTCGCTTTATTCATTTTACCTTGATTGAAAATATAACTTTGTCTGTGCTATAAGTGGTTTAATTATAGTTGTTTATAGTGTTTGGGGACCAATTGCCTTTTTCGGCAGCGATCAGCATCACGTTTTGGCGGTGTGTATCTTGTTAGTTTTCAGCCATTCTGCATTGTTTTTGTATTATCATTTTACGCTATTTAAATAAATGCAAAAATACGATTATTTTTTAGAATTACAAAATCATATGTTGACGACCAACAATGCGTCACGCGCATTTCGCTACTGAAGGCTGGTTTTTTAGTTATTCTTTTCGGTTGTGAATTAGTCGGCTGCGGTGGCTTGGAAGAAACAAAAAGACAGCAGTGGCAAAGCAACGCCACTGCTGTCTTTTGTGTGGGATTGGGTTATTTGCGGCCGCATTCCTGCGGTCGCTTCCCTGTTGTGGGTCAGAAGAGTCCTTCGAGGACGCTGTCGTCGACGAGGTTGGGCATCGTGACCTTCAGCTCGGGGCAGATCTCCATAGCGCGACGGATGGCGAACATAGCGCCCTCGTTGCGGGCCCAGCTGCGGCGGCTGATGCCGTTGTTGACGTCCCAGTGGAGCATCATACGCAGGCGACGGTCGCAGGCTTCGCTGCCGTCGAGGACCATACCGAAGCCGCCGTTGATGACTTCGCCCCAGCCTACGCCGCC
>DFHL01000058.1:19363-19495 GCA_002371315.1 Bacteroidales bacterium UBA3724
GACGTTCTGGATGGCCATATCGGCGGTGCGGTTGCTGCCGTCGTAGATGTTGCTGGTTTCGCGGAAGGGGCTGTCGGTGCCGCTGACGTCGTGGTGGTCGCGGCCGAGGACGATGGGAGCGCTGATTTCGCC
>DFHL01000111.1:0-7947 GCA_002371315.1 Bacteroidales bacterium UBA3724
TTTGAAAGCTGGTTAGTGAAATACTTTCTGACTTACATATTTGCACTCTTGTTCTACTGTCTGCAGTATACCGTAATCACAAGGCTCAAGCAAAAGACACAGCGCGAGGCCCTTAATGTGTTTATCGGCTGACAGGCAGATATGCTTTTCCATAGTCCTGTTTTATGAAACTTTCCATCATAACCATCAATCTTAACAATCTGGATGGGTTGAGGCGCACGGCCGAAAGTGTTCTTGCCCAAACGTTCACCGACTTCGAGTGGATCATCATCGACGGCGGAAGCACCGACGGCAGCCGCGAGCAGATTGAACGCTATGCCGACCGCACGGCCTACTGGTGCAGCAAGCCCGACAAAGGCATCTACAACGCCATCAACAAAGGCATCGCCCACGCTCAAGGCGATTATATCCAAATACTTAACAGCGGCGACCGTTTCTTTGCCGACACGACGCTCGAGCATCTGTTCAGCAACGAATACCCCGACGCCGACATCCTCTATGGCGATGCCTACTTGCTCTATCCCGACGGGAAGCACATCGACAAGCACTATCCCGACACCGTCAGTCTCAACTATTTCATCCACGACGTCATCAACCACCAGGCTTCGTTCTTCCGCCGCGAGGTCTTCGACGGCCACCCCTACGACGAGCGCTACCTGATAGCCGGCGACTGGGCCTACTGCCTCGAGGCCGTCTGCCGCGGACTGCGCTTTCGCCACGTTCCGCAAACGATTGTCTATTACGACAATGACGGCATCAGCGCGCAATGGAGCCAGCGCCAAATCAAGGAACGGCAGGATATACTGGACCGCTATGTCCCGACGCACCTGAAACCCGATATGGAAGCCATCGACAAGCTGAGAGCTTTGCGGCGGCGACGCTCGACATCGAAGCTGCTCAACTTCAGCATCCGTATGTGCCAGCGCTGGGAACGCCTGATGCAGCGGATAGAAAAACGAAAACAAAACTGATTCTAAACATTTAAACTACATACACCTTGCAAGAAAACAATTCAAACCAAGAGCAATGGACCGCGATACTTGAGCCGCGAAAGAAACTTATGCAGTTCAACATCAAGGAATTGTGGGACTATCGCGACCTGTTCAGCATCTACGTGCGCCGCAACATCGTCACCGTCTACAAACAGACCGTCCTGGGCCTGGCCTGGTTCTTCATCAGCCCTGTGTTCACCACGATTATGTATATGTTCGTTTTCGGTGGCCTGGCAGGCATATCGACCGGCGGCGTGCCGCAGGCCGTATTCTACCTCAGCGGCATCCTTATGTGGAACTACTTCACCACCTGTTTCAACCAGAACAGCAATGTGCTGGCCGCCAACGCAAGCATCTTCGGCAAGGTCTACTTCCCGAGGCTCATCATCCCGCTGGCGGGAATGACCTCGTCGCTGGTCACCTTCGGCATCCAGCTTCTGCTGCTCATTGCGGTATACGTCTACTATGTCATCACCGGCACACCGCTCTGCCCGCGATGGGAGCTGCTGCTTTTCCCAGTCTACCTGATACTGATTGCCCTGACGGCGATGTCGTGGGGAATGATAGTGAGCTCGATGACAGTAAAATACCGCGACCTGAATATGCTTGTCGGTTTCGGAATCAGCCTGCTGATGTATGCCACGCCGATCATCTACCCGATGAGCATTGCCGCCGACAAAAGCTACGGCTGGGTGCTGCGCCTCAACCCCCTGAGCGGCGTCTTCGAATCGTGGCGCTATTCCGTCACCGGCATCGGCCAGATGGACTGGACGGGGCTGCTCTATTGCCTCGGATGCCTTGCCGTCACTATGTTCATCGGCCTGCTGATGTTCTCGAAAGCCGAGCGCAACTTTATCGATACCGTCTGAAAACCCGCTCCGCGCGGCAATCCTTCAAGCGCTATCGGGCAGTTACGGATATTTTTTTTCAAAAATAATAGCCGTATCCGCACACGGTTTGCGCGCCACCCGCTCCGCCATTTCGACGTTACTTCAACCATATTTCGCCGTCATTTCTTCGATGCACAATCGAAGAAATAACGGCGAAATAACGAAGAAGTAACGAAGAAATAACGGCGAAATGGCCGTGAAGGTGTGGCGCATTGGGCTTGTGGCGGGCTGATTCCGGTTGTCGCGCTTGCCAGCCTGCGGCTGGAGCAAGTTGACAGGTTGAACGATTTCCCGAATTTGCAGTTAAAATAGAAGCACCTTAAAAATTTTCGCCGCAGGCGATACAAATATGACTAAAAAGCAATCGAATAAGAGCAGCCGCCTGGTCCGCGTCGATATGATGGTCGGACTGGCGATGATACTGGTCGTTTTGGGCCACTTTACCGTAGGAAGCGAACCGCAATGGTACCACACGCTCCACAACTGGATTTACTCGTTCCATATGCAGATGTTCCTCTTCCTGTCGGCTTTCCTGATTCGCTACACCTACAAGCCCGTCGCGAACGTCGCGGGCTACCTCAAATACATCTGGCGCAAGTTCGTCAAGTTCTTCCTGCCGTTCCTGATTGTCGGCATCGTGGTGGCCCTGCTGGCCTGCGTGTTCAAGGACGCGGAATTGACGTGGGGCCACGTGGGACACTCCTTGAAAACGCTGCTGCTCTATCCGCGTTGGAGCGAAACCTCGTTCCTGTGGTACATCTATATCCTTTTCGGCTACTACCTCGTCTCGCCGCTTTTCTTCCGCCTGCCGCAGTGGGGCCGCGTGGTGTGCTGCGTCGGGGCTATGTTTCTGCCGATGATCGATGCCGGGCAAACCCTTGCCGCCTACGACTTTAGCCGCTACACCTTCTTCTACTGCCTCGGGGTGCTCTGCGCCGAATGGATTGACGAAATACGCAGTGTCAAGCCGTGGACGTGGGCGCTGATGTCCGTCCCCTTCCTGGCCTACACCTACTGGGTCTTTGCCGAAAGCGCAGCCATCGGATTTGAACACACCCAGCTCGACTGGTGGTACATCGTCACCGGAACAGCCTCGATACCATTCTTCTACCTGCTGGCAATGGCTATAGAAAAAACAATCGTCACCAGCAAAACGCTCACCCTAATCTCCAAAGATTGCTACTGGATATACCTGCTGCAGATGTTCGTCATCTGGGGTATGGTCATCGTATCAAAGAAATGCGACATTCCTTTCACTTTGTTCTTCATTCTGACCGCGCTGCTTGCCATCGGCCTGCCCGTACTCCTGGCCGAAACCGTGAGGAGGATGAGAAAGAAGTGAATAGTGACGTGTGAATGGTGAATTGTAAATAGTGACCAGTGAATAGTGACCAGTGAGACGAGCGCGATTGTGTGACCAGAGAAAGAGCGCGTTCGTGTCACTGGTCACTCATCACTGGTCACAAAAAAAGCGGGACACCCTTCTGAGTCTCCCGCCAAAAATACATCTTTGAAATAAGTAAGCACGCCTTTGTTTACGCTTTTTGCAAAAAAAAGTTTCGTTTTGCATATTTTTTTTTCAAAAAAGCAGTTATTAATACACGTATGAAAAAAGCATTAAAAATACTTACCCTCGCCTTGCTGACAGGCCTGATGGCGGCCTGCGGCGGCGACATATCCATAGAGGGACTGCCCAACGAGGATGCCCTTAAAGTCCTCGACGCCAAGATAAAAAAGGATGCCGACAACGACGAACTCATTTTCCAGCGCGCCAAGATACTCATCGAACTCGGCAAGGAGAAACAGCATTCGCAGTATTTCCGCGATGCCATTGCCGACCTCGACAAGGCTGTGCAAATCAACGGCCAAAAGGTTGAATATTACACCGCTCTGGGCGATGCACACTTCAGTCTGGGCAATGTCGGCGACAGCTATTCGGCACTGCAAAAAGCCCTTGCGCTCGACTCCAACAACTTCGAGGCCTGTCTGAAGATGGGCGAAATAGCATTCTACAGCAAGGACTACGACCGTGCTATGGAAAGCCTGTCGAAGGTGACCAGCCAGGACAAAAACAACCAGACGGCCCTCTTTATGAAGGGTTTCATCTGCAAGGAAACCGGCGACACCGCCAATGCCGTCAACTATTTCCGCCACCTCACAGAGCTCTATCCCGACTATGAACCCGCCTATGAGGAACTCGGTATGCTCTATGCCCAGCACCGCAACAAGCTGGGGCTCGAATACCTCACCACGGCGCTCAACCTTCAGCCCGACAACATCAACGTGCTCTACGGCCTTGCTATGCTCTATCAGGATGCCGAAGAGGCCGACAAAGCCAACGAGTATTATGTAAAGATACTCGAAATCGACCCCAAATACAAGTACGCCTGGTTCAACCGCGGATGGATGGAAATGGTTCTCTACGAGGACTATAATGCTGCTGTCGACTTCTTTGGCAAGGCCATCGAATGCGACGCCAACTATGCCGAAGCGTTCTACAACCGCGGACTGGCCTACCAGCAGCTGGGCGAAAACAGCCAAGCCGAAAAGGACTTCCAAACAGCCAAAAGTTTAGGATACGGCAGTGAGTTGTAACAAGTGACCTGTGACCAGTGAAATGAGCGCGTTCGTTTCACTGGTCACTATTCACTGGTCACTAATAAAATGAACACGTTCGTGTCACTGGTCACTATTCACTGATCACTAATAAAATGAACACGTTCGTGTCACTGGTCACTCATCACTGGTCACTCATATAGATAATAATCAAAAACAACTATATATGAACAACGTAAAACAATACATCGATGCCAACAAGGACAGGTTCCTTGAAGAACTTTTCTCCCTTATTCGCATCCCCTCGATCTCGTCAGAAAGCGAGCACAAGGATGATATGGTACGCTGCGCCAACCGCTGGAAGGAGCTGCTCCTCGCCGCCGGAGCCGACCGTGCCGAAGTGATGCCCACCGAGGGCAATCCCGTAGTCTATGGCGAGAAAACCATCGACCCCGCCAAGCCTACCGTGCTGGTCTATGGCCACTACGACGTTATGCCCGTGGCTCCCCTGGAGCTGTGGAAAACCAGCCCCTTCGAGCCCGTCGTCAAAGACGGATACATCTGGGCTCGCGGTGCCGACGACGACAAGGGCCAAAGCTTTATGCACGCCAAAGCCTTCGAGTTTATGGTCCAGACAGGCCAACTGCCCTGCAATGTGAAATTTATGTTTGAAGGCGAAGAGGAAATCGGAAGCCCCAGCCTCTACGGTTTCTGCGAGCAGCACAAAGAGCTGCTCCGCGCCGACATCATCCTCGTCAGCGACACCAGTATGCTTGGCCTCGACACACCCAGCATCTGCGCCGGCCTGCGCGGTCTCGACTATTGGGAGGTCGAAGTTACCGGCCCCAACAGCGACCTGCATAGCGGCATCTATGGCGGTGCCGTCGCCAACCCCATCATCATCCTCAGCAAGATGATTGCCAGCCTGCACGACGAGAACAACCATATCACCATCCCCCATTTCTACGACGACGTCGTAGAACTGTCGAAAGAGGAGCGCGACCTTATGGCTCAGGCTCCTTTCAACCTGGACGAATACCAGAAAGCCCTCGACATCAAGACTGTACACGGTGAGAAAGGCTACTCGACCATCGAGCGCACCGGCATACGTCCCTGCCTCGACGTCTGCGGCATCTGGGGCGGCTATCAGGGCGAAGGCAGCAAGACCGTTCTGCCCTCCAAGGCCTACGCCAAGATTTCCACACGCCTCGTCGCCAACCAGGACTACGAGAAGATTGCCAAGCAGTTCCAGGAGTATTTTGAATCCATCGCTCCCGACTGCGTGAAGGTCAAGGTCACTCCGCTCCACGGCGGCGCCCCCTACGCCTCGCCAATGGACCTGGCCGCCTACAAGGCTGCCGAGAAGGCTATGACCACCACCCTTGGCAAGCGCCCCATCCCCACCCGCAGCGGCGGAAGCATACCGATTATCTCGGGCTTCGAGCGCATCCTTGGCATCAAGAGCATCCTGATGGGCTTCGGCCTGCAGAGCGACGCCATCCACGCTCCCAACGAGAACTACCCGCTGGACAATTTCTTCAAAGGCATCGAGACCATCCCCTATTTCTACGAATACTTCACTGAATTGAGCAAATAGTCTTTACGCCAACAGTAAAGGAATGCGCAATCCCTTACTTCCAATAGCAGCCCTCGCAGCACTTGTCATACTTGTGTGCGAGGGCTTTTTTGGTATCTTCTCCCGTTGGAGCGACCCGTCGCGCTCGCCGTCGCACTATGTCCACTACGTCGAAAATGGCGACTGCTGGATGCGTCTACGCGTCGACGACATCCCGGAAGCAAGGAAAAACACGCTGCGCGCTACCGCCACGGTACTTGAAGTGGCCGACAGCACGGGCGCTGTGCATCCCTGCCAAGGCAAGATCCTGCTTTATTTCGAGAAAAGCTGCGCTGTCCGCGCTGGCGATGAGCTTGTTGTGCTGGCCGCGCCACGCCTGCCCAACGGTGCCGACAATCCGCACCAGTTCGACTACCGGCGACACCTGCGCCGCAAGGGCATACTCCGCACAGCATACATCCCCTCCGCTGCCTACCGCGTCATTGCGCATAGCGACAAGGGGCTCAAGGCCAAAACGACAGTTCTGCGCCAACGGCTTATCGAAGTCATCCATTTCAGCAGCCTGTCGCCTTCGCAGCAGGGCATTGCCGAGGCACTGATACTGGGCTGGCGGGGCGACCTCGACGCCGAGACGCAGTCGCAATTCCGCACTGCCGGCATCACCCATCTGCTCTGCGTCAGCGGTTTGCACGTCGGCATCGTCGCACTTATCATAGGCTGGTGCCTGGGCTTCCTGAGCAACCGGCGCACTATGCGCATCGTCAAAGGCTCGGTCCAGATTGCAGCCATCTGGCTTTTTGTAGTCGTTACGGGTATGGCTCCGTCCACTATGCGTGCCGGACTGATGTTCAGCCTGATTGTCATCGGACAGATGTTCTTCAGCCGCCCACCGACACTCAATGCCATCGCCGCATCGGCACTTATCCTGCTTGCCGTCAACCCATTGATGCTTTTCGAGGTGGGTTTCCAACTGTCCTACTGCGCCGTCATTGCCATCGTTGTCCTTGTGCGGCCCCTCGAGGAGCTGATGCCCCTACCCGATGGCGAAAGCCGTGTCGGCCAACTGATATTCGGCTTGTTGAAAAAAATCCGCACGCTCCTGTGCGTAAGCCTTGTTGCACAACTGGCCACAACGCCGCTGACGCTCTTCTACTTCCATTCTTTCCCTCCATACTTCCTTGTGGCCAATATGATCATCATTCCGTTTGCCACTC
Organism: Bacteroidales bacterium UBA3724; assembly: GCA_002371315.1. GTDB lineage: Bacteria > Bacteroidota > Bacteroidia > Bacteroidales > P3 > Colimorpha. The sequence goes on from DFHL01000111.1 coordinate 7,229, forward strand.
TTCTGCTTGGCAGCATATTGCTTATGATAGCCGTCAGCTGGTGGCCGCTGGCTTTCAAGGCGGCGGGATGGGTAGCATCGGCTTTGCTCTCCGCTACCGAATACATCACTTCGACCGTTTCGTCGTGGCCCAACGCATTGATTGAGAATATCTATTTCGATGGCCCGATGCTTGTTATTTCTGCCGCAATTGTCCTGACGGCAGGATGGTTGCTACTGAAGCCACGCTGGAGCACAGCGGCAATAGCATTGGCAACGACGCTGATCCTCGTCCTGTATGCAAGAACTGTCGACGCCCGATGTGCCGTGCAACGCCATTGCGACATCTACAATGTAGGCAACCGTACCGCAATCGAGTTTTTCATCGGCAAAGAAAGCATACTGTTGTGCGATTCGGCGACTGCCGCAAATCCACAAAGCATAGACTATAAGACGGCCAACAACCTTGTGTGGCACAAAGCGAAACGGACGCACATCCTCGCGCTTGACACAACATACGAGGATGCCAATATCATCATCAAGGATCGCTTTGTAGGCTTCGACGGCAAATCGATGCGCATCGTCGACCGAAGCAACTGCACCCAACGGTCGCTCCACCGTGTCAAGCTCGACTACTTGCTGCTGCGCGAAAGCCCCTATGTCACCATCGAAGAACTGAAACAGCAGTACGACTTCGACTCACTGATATATGTGAATAGTGACCTGTGACAAGTGACCTGT
>DFHL01000111.1:8020-14388 GCA_002371315.1 Bacteroidales bacterium UBA3724
GTGACAAGTGACCTGTGACAAGTGAAACGAATGCGCTCGTGTCACTATTCACTGGTCACAGGTCACTATTCTTCAACTAATTATAAGTCTCTTCACCTCGTCGCTGCCCAGCTTCTGGTTTATGGCATTGATGAGGTCGGTGATTTTATAGGTCAGCTCATTCTTGAGCGCAGGAACACTCAACGTTACACGCAGCGTATGGCTGGCGGCATCATAGCGCACATCGCGCGTCAGCTGGACTATGAACTGCCCAACCACATCGCGATAGGCCTGCTCCACCTGGCTGCGAGTGATGCTGTCGTCGAAATTGTATCGGCGCAACGCCGCGTCGATCAAGTCTTTGATTGTATATTCGTGTCCCATAACTGGATAGTTGAAAATTGATATTACTTGTGACCTGTGAACAGTGACCAGTGATACGAGCGCGTTCGTGTCACTGGTCACTTATCACTGGTCACTTATCATCAGTTTGCCGTCGGCGACATTGAAAATCTTGTGTGGCATATCAGGAGCCTGGCTGAAGATAGACTCGACGCGCCCCTGCTGCGTATCGGTGATGAACACCTGGCCGAAGCGGTCGCTGCCGACCAGCAGAACCAGCTGCCGCACACGCTGCATATCAAGCTTGTCGAAAATATCGTCGAGCAGCAGTATCGGCTTGGTGGCAAGATGTGCGCGGATATATTCAAACTGAGCCAGTTTCAAGGCCAGCAGGAAAGTCTTCTGCTGTCCCTGCGACCCGAACCGCTTGACGGCGAACTGCCCGATTGAAAACTCCAAATCGTCCTTGTGCGGCCCCACAGTAGTATACTGCACCTGCGCGTCGCGCCGGTGGACATCGGCAAGCTGGCGAGCAAAGTCCGAAGCGTCGCCTTCCAGTTGCGTCAAATATTCAATACCAGGCTTCTCGTTACTGTTTGCATCGGGATGGATAAGCAGGTAATACTGCTCGAAAAGCGGCATAAACTCGACGAGGAACTGGCGACGGGCACTGACGATGGGCTGTCCGTAACGCACCAGCTGCTCGTCCCATACCGCGATGGTATCATCCTCGAAGTACTGGTTTTCATAGAATTGCTTCAGCAATCGATTGCGCTGCTCCAGGGCCTTCTGGTATGCCACCAAGTTTTGCAGATAGCCGCGGTCGGCCTGCGAGATGATGCCATCGATAAACTTGCGGCGCACATCGCTGCCGCCGAGTATCAGGCTTTGGTCCGACGGCGTGACGATGACCAGCGGCAGGCGGCCTATGTGTTCGGCAAACGTGGTGCAGGCTTTCTTGTTGAATTTCATTTTCTTCGACTGTCCGCGCTGCAGCGTGCACGACACCGTGACCGAATTGCTGCCCTCGCTGTCAGGCTCGTCGATACTGTACTGTCCGTGGATGGCGAAAAAATCGGCATCGAAGCGTATGTTCAGGCTGTCGACAGGATTGAAATAGCTCTTGCAGAACGAAAGGTAGTAGAGGGCATCCAGCAGGTTGGTCTTCCCCACCCCGTTGTTGCCTACCAGACAGTTGACGTTGTTCGAAAAGGTCACGTCAATGTCTTCGTAGTTCTTGAAATTGGATAGCAGTAGCCGTGAAATATACATTGTTCAGTCGTTTTCTATCTTGTTCTTCACCTGTTCCATCAGCCAGCGCGGGGTCGATGTGGCGCCGGTGATGCCTATGCGTTCGACGCCAGCAAACCAGTCCCGCTCTATCTCGGCCGGCGAGGATATCATACGGGTCGATGGCTGCACCTTGCGGCTATATTCATATAGATAGTGGCCGTTCGACGAGTTGACGCCCGACACGAAAAGCACCAGATCCACGCTGCGGGCAAACTCCTCGAGCTGCGTGGCCCGGTTGGCGACACGGCTGCAGATGGTGTTGTAGGCAATGAAATCCGAGCCTTCGATGCCGAGGTCGGCATAGCGCCTCTCGATGTTCGAAACCAGACTGCCGTATTCCTCGCGGCTCATCGTCGTCTGCGAATAGAGCCGCAGCGGCCTGTGGAAGTCAATGGCTTCGATGTCGTCGGGGGCCGAAACGATGATAGCCGTATTGCCCGTCTGGCCGTTCAGGCCCACCACCTCGGCGTGGCCTTTCTTGCCGAAGATGGCAATCTGGCCGCCTGCGGCGGCCATCTGCTCATATCCCTCGCGTATTCTTTTCTGCAGCGCAAGCACGATGGGGCACGTGGCATCGATAAGCGTGATGCCCCTCGCCTCGGCCGTACGGTAGGTGGCTGGCGGCTCGCCGTGGGCGCGTATCAGCACCGTGGTCGGCGGCAGCGTGGCCAGCCGGTCGCTGTCGATGACCGTCAAGCCCATCTGGGCCAGACGCTCCACCTCCTCGTTGTTGTGCACAATATCGCCCAGACAGTAAAGCTGGTGCGACGAGCTCAACTGGCGTTCGGCGGCATCGATAGCCTTGACGACGCCGAAACAGAATCCTGCATTGGGGTCGATTATGACAGACATTGGTTCTCCTGGTTGGCCGCTTCGATTACCTGTTCGTATTCCTGCGGCGAAAGGTCGTTATAGAAATAGTATACCGGGTTCACTTTCCTGCCTCCAAGCCACACCTCGTAGTGGCAGTGCGGACCCGAGGCAAGGCCCGTCGAGCCCACGTGGCCTATCAGCTCGCCACGCTTCACCTTCTGGCCGCTGCGCACCTTCACGTCGCTCATATGGGCGTACAGCGTCTTGTAGCCATATCCGTGGTTGATCAGCACCGCGACGCCGTAGCCGCTCAAGGCAGCATCGCCACGGCCGGCCACCTCTATCGTCCCGTCGCCGGTGGCATAGATGGGCGTGCCCTTCTTGGCCGAAAGGTCCACACCGGTATGCATACGGCGATAGTGAAGGATGGGGTGATAGCGCGTACCGAAGCCCGAAATCACGCTGCACTTGTTCTTCTCTATCGGCATAATGGCCGGGATGTGCTCCTGGCGCTCCTTCTTAGTGCTGGCCATCTTGTAGACCTCGTCGAACGACTTCGACTGGACATACAGACGCTTCGTAAAATCGTCTATCCGCTTGGTTGTCTGGACAATGACGTCGCTATGGTCATAGCCCTCCAGTTCGGCATACTGCTGGTCGAGCATACCCGCGTTGCGCTCCTCGTCGGTGATGGGTTCGGCCTCGAGCAGCGTGCGGTAGATACTGTTGTCGCGGTTCTCAAGGTCGGCAAGCACCGCCTCGTTGCGCTTCACGATGTCCTTCAGTTTGGACATCTGCCGTTCCATAACGGCGATTTCGCGCTTCAGCTGGCGTTCCCTTGGCGAGTCGAACACGTGCAGTCCGATGACGAGCAGCACCACACCAAGCACAATGCCGAAAGCCACCGAGAAAGAAATCTTCTTCAGCTTGTCGACAAACGACGTCTTCACCTTCTCATACGAGAGGGTATGCGGATTGAACTTGTATGTATGGTGCTTCTTCATCCAATTGTTGAAGTGACAAGTGAATTGTGACAAGTGAATTGTGACCAGTGAAACGAATGCGCTCGTGTCACAGGTCACAGGTCACAGGTCACAAGTCACTATTCACTATTCACTATTCACTTCCTCTTTTTCCATTCCTTCAGGGCCTTGACGAAATCCTCGGCCGGGCCCGTATGGTTGACATAAAAGCGGCAGTCGAGCTTCGGGAAATACACCTCACCGACCACCTGCGCGCGCGTGGCGCCATAGAGCGTGCTGAGCGCATCGGTGGCTTTGTGCTTGTGCTTGCCCTGCTTGTGCGAGTTGAACTGCGGGCGCACGGCAAGGGTCGAGATGTCGACAACGTTGAATTCGACGTCGACAGCCTTCCAGGGATGGAAGTCGAAATCGACCGACGAGCGCGCAGCCACAAGGCCGTCGGGATAGACATAGTAGTGCATCCCGCGGTGGTCGCGCATCACCGGCGTGTTGCCCGGCACCCGGATATAGTCGAAGGCACCCATATCGAAAAACACCTGCTCGTAGGCCGGATTGCCATTTTCGAGATAGACCGACCACACGCGGCGCGACTCCACAATCAGGTGGAACGCATCGCTCACCTTCTCCCACTCGGCCTTGCCGGCCTCGTCGAGGAGCTTGCCATAGTCGAGCTGTGCCGAATAGACATCGCGCTCAAGGCTGGCGATGCTCGCCTTGTAGTGCGACAGCACGCTGACCAACGACTTGTTGGGGTGGCCGCCCATCTTCTCCTTGATGGCATCGACGATGCGCTGCAGCTGCTCCTCGTCGCGGGCCAGGCCCACCACGTTCTGGTAGCTCGAAAGGATTTTGCGCTCCTGTTCGTTCTTGACGTTGGCGAAAGCATCGTTGATGCGCTTGTACTCCTTGTCGAAATTGGGCTCCTTGCCCAGCAGCAGCGTCAGCAGGTTCTGGTTGCTCTGCTTGCGCGCTGCGTTGACAAAGCGGCGATAGCTGTGGCTCTCGCTGTTGCGGACGAAAAAGCCCGTGCCGGGGGTGCCCTCAACAACGAATGTCGACAGGCCGGCACCAGTGTCGTAACGGCCCTTGACTCCAAAAGTGGAGTATTTGAAATGGCGCGACACCGGCAGCCGCAGACCTTCGGCAACTGTCATCCGCTTGGCAAATATGTTCTTGAGTTTCATTCTTTATGATGGAGTGAAAGGTTATTGCGTTATTGCGTTAGTGCGTTAGTGCGTTATTGCGTTAGTGTGTTAGTGCGTTAGTGCGTTATTGCGTTAGTATGTTAGTGTGTCGATTGTCAATGCGCAGGCGTTTCGGCGTCAGCCACTAACGCATTAACACATTAACGCATTATCACACTAACGCATTAACACATTAACACTATCCGTGTATTGCTTTGCCGTAGGCGGCTTCGATGGCTTCCATTATGGCCTCCGACATCGTGGGATGGGGATGCACCGAGGCAGCCACTTGCTTGGCCGTCAGGCCGTTCTGGCGTGCGCTGACCAGGCCGGCAATCATCTCCGTCACGTTGTCGCCGCACAGGTGGGCACCAAGGATCAGGTCGGTCTTCTTGTCGACAACCACCTTGACGAAACCGTCCGTGTTGCCCGCCGCCGTGGCTTTGCCGCTGGCTTTGAAGAAGAACTTGCCCACCAGCACCTCATATCCGGCCTCGATGGCCTTCTTCTCCGTCAGGCCCACGCTGGCCACCTCGGGGGTGGTGTAGGTGCAGCCCGGTATGTTGCTGTAGTTCACCTTCTCGGGCTCGCCGCCGGCAATCTTCTCGACGCAGCAGATGGCCTCTGCGCTCGCCACGTGGGCCAGCGCCGGGCCGTGCACGACGTCGCCGATGGCATAATAGCCCGGAACGTTGGTGCGGTAGTAGTCGTCGACCACAATCTTGGTGCGCTCGACGGTGATGCCCGTCTCCTCAAGGCCCAGGTTCTCGAGATTGGTGATCACACCCACGGCCGACAGCACGACGTCGCAGTCCACCAGCACCTCGGCGCCCTTCTTGTCCTTGATGTGCACGTGGCAGGTGTCGCCCTCGATGTCAACCTTCTCGACCGAGGCGCTCATCATCACCTTCATACCCATCTTCTTGAAGCTGCGGGCCACGTTGGCCGACGTGTCCTCATCCTCGTTGGGCAGGATGGTGGGCATAAACTCGACCAGCGTCACCTGCACGCCGATGCTCTGGTAGAAGAAGGCGAACTCGCTGCCTATGGCACCGCTGCCCACGACGACCATCGACTGCGGCTTGCGGGGCATCGTCATAGCCTCGCGGTAGCCGATGATGTGCCGTCCGTCCTGCGGCAGGTTGGGCAGGTTGCGGCTGCGGGCGCCGGTGGCGATGATGATGTGCGGAGCCTCATAGGTGGCCACGTTGCCCTCGGCGTCGGTCACCTCGACCTGATGGCCGGGCTTGACCTTGGCAGTGCCCATAATGACGTCGACGCCATTCTTCTTGAGCAGGAACTGCACGCCCTTGCTCATCGTCTCGGCCACGCCGCGCGAGCGCTGCACCATAGCCGCAATGTCGGCCTCGGCAGGCTGCGCACTGACGCCATAGGCGGCAGCGTGGTTGATATAGTTGTACACCTGGGCCGACTTGAGCAGGGCCTTGGTGGGGATGCAGCCCCAGTTGAGGCAGATGCCACCCAGATTCTCGCGTTCCACAACGGCAGTCTTCAGGCCGCACTGGGCGGCTTTGACGGCAGCCACATAGCCTCCCGGGCCGCTGCCAATGACGATAACATCGTAATTCATAATTATTATATATTTAATTTTTCGTTCAACATTATAGATACCAGCACCTTGCACCCTCGGCACAAAGGCGGTACGGATTGCAAAGTTAAACATTTTCCGCCGAACGGCAAAAAAAAATTAAGGAAACGGTGATATTTTGTGAATAGTGAATTGTGAATTGTGAATAGTGACCAGTGAATAGTG
>DFHL01000085.1:0-5797 GCA_002371315.1 Bacteroidales bacterium UBA3724
CCTGCAAAATGACCTATAGGTCTTTTTTTCAGAATTTTTGCGGGGAGGGGGTGAATATCTAATAATCAAACAAATGCACTGGACTTAAATTGAGGGAGGTTCGGGTTGTTTTATGTTGCCTGACTGTTTTTTTGTATTTTCTTTGTTGTTTTTTGGAGAATTTGTGTCTCGTTTCAGTTTCTTGGCGCTTATATTTTTGTAGCCCAAAAACGAAACATTTGTACCGTAGCTGCGTAAAAAGTGACTGTCGCGGCTCGCTCCGTGCGGCCCGGCGCAAACATCATCCGACAAAAAACTCTTATGAAGAACAATTATATTGACGAACTTTTCAACGATGTGGCTGCGGGAACGCGCCTGAGCTCGGCGATGATAGAGGTGCTGCCGATGGACGACGGCTCCAATGTGGAGGATTTCCTGTTCGAGTCAAGCCCCGACTGCCCCGACATCGTGCCCATCCTGCCGATGACCGGCAATGTGCTCTTCCCTGGCACCATCACGCCTATCAATATAGCACGCGATATGTCGCTGCGGCTGCTGCGCAAAGTGGCCGAAAGCGGCGAATATATCGGCGTGGTCACGCAACGCAACGACTATTCCGACATCCCTGCCCGCAGCGACCTCTACGACATCGGCTGCCTGGCCCAGGTGGTGAAGGTCATCGATATGCCCAACAGCGACGTGATTGCCATACTGCGTGGCAGTTGCAGCTTCCGGCTGGGCGAAATCGTCAGCGTCAAGCCTTTCCTGATGGGCGAGAAGCTGCCCGCCGTCACGGCCGATATGACTGAAAGCTTCAACAAGGAGGACCGCGAGTCGGCCAAGATTCTGGCTCGCAAGTACTCGGCCTACCTCAAGTCGGCCAACCCCGGCGACATCACCGTCAAGACGCTCAAGGAAATCCGTGGCCCGCGTATGCTGGTCAACTTCATAGCCTCGCATATCGATATCGATGTGGCTTCGAAGCAGAAGCTGCTCGAAATGACGCTCTTCGGCGACCGCATTGTGGCGCTGATACGCCACATTCAGGGTCTGATGTCGATGGAGGACCTTCGGCACGAGATTCAGGAAAAGACGCGCGTGACGATGGACAAGCAGCAGCGCGAATACTTCCTCAACCAGCAGATGCACATCATCCAGGAGGAGCTGGGCGGCGCATCGAACGAGGCGGAGGTGGCGCGGCTGCGCGAGCGGGCTTCGAAAATGGTGTGGAGCGACGAGGTGGCGACGCATTTCAGCCACGAGATGGACAAACTGCTGCGCACCAACTCGGCATCGCCCGACTACAGCGTGCAGCTCAACTATTTGAACCTTATGCTCGACCTGCCGTGGGGACGGCAGGGCAATTTCAATACCGACCTTCAGAAGGCCCGCAAGCGGCTGGACAGCAACCATTTCGGCCTTGAGAAGGTCAAGGAGCGCATCCTTGAGATGATGGCAGTGCTGAACCTTACCGAGCAGCGCAAGTCGCCGGTGCTGTGCCTTGTGGGCGCTCCCGGCACGGGCAAGACGTCGCTGGGCAAGTCGATAGCCTCGGCCCTGGGACGCGAATATGTGCGTGTGGCCCTGGGCGGCGTGCACGACGAGGCCGAAATCCGCGGACACCGCCGCACGTACGTGGGCGCTATGCCGGGCCGTATCATCAACGGTATGATCAAGGCGGGGGTGAACAACCCGGTTTTCGTGCTCGACGAAATCGACAAGGTGCAGACCAACAACTTCAGCGGCGACCCGATGGCGGCGCTGCTCGAGGTGCTTGACCCTGAGCAGAATGTGGCTTTCCACGACAACTATCTCGATGTGGACTACGACCTTTCGAACGTGCTTTTCATCGCTACGGCCAACAGCACGGCCTCGATCCATCCGGCCTTGCTGGACCGTATGGAGATAATCGAGGTGCCGGGCTACATAATGGAGGAGAAATTGCAGATTGCCAAGCAGTACCTTGTGCCGCGCCAGCTGAAGGACAACGGCTTCAAGCGGGGCGATTTCACCTTCACGGCCGATGTGCTGCGGCGCATCATCGAGGACTATACCCGCGAGTCGGGCGTGCGCCAGCTCGAGAAGACCATCGCCAAGATGGTGCGCAACCGCGCCGTCAAGGTGGCGTCGGGCGAAGAGGCTCCGAAACGCATAGGCGTCAACGAGCTGCGCCCCGTGTTGGGACTGCCGCTGCATCAGGACGAGCGTCGCGGCGCACAGCCGCGCATCGCCGTGGTCACGGGCCTGGCCTGGACGCAGGTGGGGGGCACCATCCTCTTCATCGAGGCCTGCACGTCGAAGGGCAAGGGCAACCTGTCGATGACCGGCAATCTGGGCGACGTGATGAAGGAGTCGGCCACGCTGGCCTACGAGTATATTAAGGCTAATGCCGCCTCGCTCAATATCAGCGACGAGAAGCTTGAAAACAGCAATATACATATCCACGTCCCTGAGGGGGCAACGCCTAAGGATGGCCCGTCGGCGGGCATAACGATGTTCACGGCTATGGTCAGCGCCTTCACGGGCCGCAAGGTGCGTGCCGACATCGCAATGACTGGCGAGATAACGCTGCGCGGGGCTGTCACGCCTGTGGGCGGCATCCGCGAGAAGATTCTTGCCGCCAAACGGGCCGGCATCACCGACATCGTCCTTTGCGACGACAACCGCAGCGACGTCGAGGACATCACGCAGGAGTACCTTTCGGGCCTCACGTTCCACTATATCAGCGAGATGTCGCAGGTGCTGCCGCTGGCTTTGGTCGATTGATAGAATGGCAACCGCAAATAATAATTGGCAATATGGAATGTCGGAAGTTAAAGGAAGTTAGGGGAAGTTAAGGGACAAATGTACTATTGTCCCTTAACTTCCCATTTAACTTCCCTTAACTCCCTTTAACTACCCATACGTGTAAATCTAAAATAAAGCAAGGTGAAAAAAACAATCCTCATATTGATGGCGGCACTGGCTGTGCTGCCTGTCTCGGCCCAGACGGCCTGGCCCCGTGGCGAGAACAACTCGCTGCAGACCAGCCGCGTCGCACTGTCGAGCCTGCCGGCGCAGGTCGAGGACATCTGTTTCCTCGACGGCAAGCTGCACCTGCTGTCGGACGGTATGCTTTTTGGCGTCGACATCAACAACGGCCGTCTCGGCTCGCCCGAGATCGACACGGCCCTGCTGGCAATCGACGAGCAGATGACTTACGCTGTGCGCCATCCCGAAACCGGCGTGCTCTACTATACCAAACGCGACAAGAAGGGCATTTCGCTGCTCTACGAATACTATGAGAAAAAGCCTGGCAAGTACGACACGCGGCGTGTGAAGCCCTACGGCTTCTCCTTCTCGGTCGAGCATCCGGTCTTCTCGCCCGACGGACGGGCTATGGTGTTTGCCTCCGACTGCCCCGTGGGCTTCGGCGGCAAAGACTTGTGGTACAGCGAATGGCGTGGCGGCGAGTGGCAGTATCCACAGAATCTGGGCCACCGCATCAACGGTGAAGGCGACGAGACGATGCCGGCGCTGTATGGCGACTTCCTGGTCTTCGCCTCCAGCGGCCGCCGGGATAGCTATGGCGGCAGCGACCTCTATGCCTCACGCCTCGTGGCCCTCGAGCAGAGCGGCGACACGGTGGCGATGTATCCCATCGGTCGCAGTGCCGTGCAAAGCCTTGAGGCTCCGTTCTGTACGGTGGGCGACGACTGCGGTTTCACCTGTGACGGCAACGGCAACGGCTGGTGGCTGTCGCGCGACGATGCCGGAAACGAGATCTTCCACTCCTTCAGCGGCCGTCTGGACTGCATCAGGCTGACGGGCACGGTAAGCAATGTCAATGGCGCGCCGCTGGCTGGCGCAGAAGTGGTGATCACTTCCCCCCAAAACAAAGAGTCGAAGACGCTTACCGACGGCGAGGGCCGCTACGCGTTGCTACTGCAGCCCGACGAGGAGTATGAGTTGGTGTGCTATGCAGCCAACCATTTCGTCCATCGCCAGCAAGTTGCATATTCGCGTGTCAAGGAGGATTTGCTGTATGGTTCCGAACGTTGCGATATCGTGTTGCAAGCTTTTGAGTTGGGCAAGGTTTATAATTTTAACGACCTCTTTGGCTCACCTGTCAGCATCGAGCTTTCGGCTTCGGGACGTAAACGGATGGACCGCATCGCCACTTTCCTGCTCGAGAATAGAGATCTGAAGGTCGAACTATCGTCAGCATACAATATGAGCGATGATTCTGTTTTTTGCTCTCTGGTGAATAGTTCGCGACTGCGGTCGCTTACAGACTATCTCGCTGCCAAAGGGGTATCACGGAATTCAATAGAAACTACCGCTGTAAAGCCTTCCGACGAAGAGTTCGAACGCGTTGGCGAGACGCTCTCGCAGGTCGAGGCTTCGTCGCGTTCGGTGAGCATAGTTTTCAAATAATGAAAAAATTTTTTTCTATATGAAATATTCTTCATAATTTTGCACTGCGAAATGTATGTAAAATTATGAATAGAAAAATCATATTAAGAAATGTATTTGCTGGCATTCTGCTGGTGTGTGGTGTGTTGTTTTCAGGCAACGTAAATGCACAGTTGACTGTGACTCACGGCACTTCGTTGGGAATGACACCAGACTCACTTGTTCGCGAAGTCTTCCTGGGACAGGGTGTCAAAGTGTCGAACGTGAAATTCAATAATTCGGCTGGAACAATAAGCTGCAATGCCATAGGAACCTTTACCGCGACGGGGCAGGCTGCCACCAAATTGGGCCTTAATTCGGGCATCATCATCGGAACTGGCGACGTGAACTTTGCTGCAGGTCCAAATAATACGGGCAGTGGCGACGGAAATTCCGGTGCGGCAAGTTGTGTGAGCCAGAATTGCGTACCCCTGATGAATGCTGCTTCGGGGTCGATTGCAGACTGTTCGGTGCTCGAGTTCGACTTTGTGCCAAGCTCTGATTCGGTGAAATTCCGCTATGTTTTTGCATCGGAAGAATATCCCGAATATGTATGTGCAAATGTCAATGATATTTTTGCCTTCTTTATCACTGGCCCAAACCCTACTGGTGGACCTAATTACAATAACAAGAACATCGCCTTGGTACCAGGCACAGATACGGTCATCTCTATCAATACGGTAAACCCTGGAGCTGTAGGCGCAAATGGGTCTGCATCGACGGACCCGTGTGTTTTGGGGTTTAGCCAGTACTATGTCGACAATACAGGTGGGCAGCAAATACAGTATGATGGCCTCACCACCGTGTTGACGGCAGAAGCCGAAGTCTTCCCTTGCCAGCAGTATCATTTGATTATTGCCATTGCCGACGGTGGTTCCATAGGCTCTCTTGACCACGTTTACGATTCTGGTGTCTTCCTCGAGGCCAACAGTCTGTCATCGAATGGAATATCGTTTAATTTCACCAATCCGTCGAACGTCAACACCCCGTCGGATCTTTACGAGGGATGCTCAGCTGTAATCAACCTGTCGCGTTCGCAGGCAATGCCGAACCCTACACCTATAGACATTTTCTACTACGGTACAGCTGTGAATGGTGTGGACTTCGAGATAAAGAATGTAGGGCAGGCAGCCTATTTCTTCCCTGCCGACACCACGCGTGCCACCTACACCATCCTGCCTTACGTGGACGGTGAGAACGAGGGCATCGAAACAGCAATGTTCCTCTTCAGAACCTACGAAACCTGTCCCGCCGACACGGTGCAGTTCAACATACTGGACGTCTCCCCGCTGTCGTGCCGCATAACGCGCGACACGCTGACCAGTTCGACCTACAGCACAACACTGACTGCCACAATCCAAGGCGGAATGCCCAACCGGTTGGC
>DFHL01000085.1:5924-7595 GCA_002371315.1 Bacteroidales bacterium UBA3724
ACCACCGACACGCGCTGGGCACTGTATGTGCACGACTCGTGCGGCAGCAACGGCGTGGACACTATGCTCATCGGCATACGGCGCCAGTTCGCATTCCCCTTCAGGGACACGGTCATCTGCGCCGACGAGCCGCTTGACCTTTATATGCGTTTCCTCCACGACACGCTGCCCGACAGCTGCGTGTGGTACCGTGGCACGGACCCAACCCCCTTCGAGCTGCAGGCCGACACGGTGCATCTGCGTCCGCAGGAGTCGGCGATGTACTACATCCATTCCTATGTCACCTGGAACGGGCAGATATGGGAAGATGTTGACTCCATAAGGGTCATCGTCGTCCCGCTGCCCGAAGTGCACGTGTCGGCTTCGACCGAGCGCCTGTGCCTGGGCGCATCGACAAAGCTGACAGGCACGGGAGCATACCAGTATTCGTGGAACAACACTGATGCCTTCGCCGAAGCGTCCACCTATACCTTTGTGCCCGACACGACGACGATGTTCTACCTCTACGGCAAGACGGCCGGCGCCGACTGCTACGGCAAGGATTCGGTGCTGATAGTGGTCGACACGATGCCCGTAATCAAGCTTGGCGACGGCGGCGGCGTGTGTGGCGGCGAGGAAGCCGAGCTCAGCGCTGAAGTCACCGCCGAAAGTTTCCGCTGGAGCGCCAGCCCTGCCGACCCCTCGCTGGGCGGCCAGGAAACGCGAAGCACTATTCTGGTCAATCCGGCCAGCACTACAGTCTATACCCTCACGGCCGTCAACGGCGTCTGCACCGGCTCCGAGTCGGTGACCGTGGCCGTCGAGCCAATGCCCGTGGCCATAGGCGAGGTGTCGCCGCGCACGGTGTCGCTGGGCCAGATGGAGGCCGTGTTCAAAGACCTGAGCCAGAACAGCACCACGCGCCGCTGGGAGTTCCCCGACGGTGAGGTGAGCACCGAGCGCGAGGCCCCCTTCCTCGTGCCCGACGATGTCGACTCGGTCAGCGTCAAGCTGTGGGCCTTCAATCCCTACGAATGCTTCGACACGACGACGGTGACGGTCTATGTGGACCACACCACGCTGTGGGTCCCCAATGCCTTCACGCCCGACGAAAGCACCAACAACACCTTCCTGGTGAAGATGAACGATATCCAACGCTATCATATATTCATCTACGACCGCAGCGGCGTGCTCGTATTCGAGTCGCTCGACCCCGAAAAACCGTGGGACGGAACGGGTCAAAATGGGCAAAAATGCCCGCAGGGAGTGTACACTTATCTTATCTCCTGCCACAAAATCACCTATCCTTACGACCAAATTGTGAAGAAGGGTACGGTGTTGTTGCTCAGGTAGTTTGGGGTTGTTTGCGGTAAGGCGCGAAAAAATAGTTGAAAAAAAATTTGGTGGGTATTGCAAAAAGTAGTACTTTTGCACCCGCATTTGAGGAAGGAAAACGGTTTTTTCGCCGCAGATGCAAAACCAGTTCGGGGCGTGGCGCAGTTGGCTAGCGCACTTGCATGGGGTGCAAGGGGTCGGAAGTTCGAGTCTTCTCGCCCCGACAAAAGAAGGGTTCTTCAATCGAAGAACCCTTCTTTTTTATGCCTTCCAGCAACAGAATGCCGTTTTTAGCCCCCTTGCAACTTCCTGATAGCCAGCACCTGCTCTGCCCGTTGTACAGTATATGTACAGTAT
>DFHL01000085.1:7709-17140 GCA_002371315.1 Bacteroidales bacterium UBA3724
TACTGTACATATACTGTACATATGACGGAGAATGTAGCTTAAAGGCTTGGTTTTTAGTGTGTTGTGGAGTTTGCTGTTTCAGGGCGTGTCATTGTGTGTCACGGTGTGCCGGCGTGATGCGCTGCGGGGCGATAGGAGGGCGGTGCGAAAATAAATTTCGGGTGTGGGCTAATATTTTCCGATTTTGTGCGTTAATCGGTAAAAACAAATATTATGACGATTGAAGAGCTTTATGCTGAATATCTGAAAACGCGCCGCGTGACTACCGATTCGCGCCAGGTGTCGGAAGGGTGCATATTCTTTGCCCTCAAAGGGGCCAATTTCGACGGCAACCGCTTTGCTGCGCAGGCTTTGGAACAGGGCGCGACGCTGTGTGTGATCGACAACAGCGAGTGCCGCGTCGACGACCGCTGCGTTGTGGTCGACGATGCGCTGGCGACGCTGCAGGAGCTGGCGCGCTACCATCGCAGCCAGCTGTCGATTCCCGTGGTGGGCATCACGGGCACCAACGGCAAGACGACGACCAAGGAGCTGGTGAGCGCCGTGCTTGCCAAGAAATATCGCGTCCACTGCACGCAGGGCAACCTGAACAACCACATCGGTGTGCCGCTGACGCTGCTGTCGACGCCTGCTGATGCCGAGATGCTGGTGGTGGAAATGGGCGCAAGCCATCCGGGCGAGATCGACTTCCTGTGCGGCATTGCCAACCCCGAGTTTGGCCTGGTGACGAACGTGGGCAAGGCGCACCTGGAGGGCTTCGGTTCGCTGAAGGGGGTGCTGCACACGAAGACGGAGCTCTACAAGCATCTGGCGGCGATGGCCGGCGTGATATTCGTCAACGCCGACGACGCGATGCTGATGGAGCGCGCCGAGAAGATGTCGCAGCTGCCGGCGTCGCCCTCGGTGCTGCCGGGCGTGGTGCCTGCCTTTCCGGGTGTGGTGCCGGGCGACTATACGGCCGATTTCCGTCCGCGCGGCGTGAACCTGCCGATGGCGTCGGTGGTGACCTACGGCAGCGCCGAGGCGGCGGAATGCAAGGGCTCGTTCGTGTCGGCCGACCCGTGTATGAAGTTCTATTTCGAGGACGGCGACACGGTCTATAGCGTCCAGTCGCAGCTGATAGGGGGCTACAACTATGCCAACGCGATGGCTGCGGTGTGCGTGGGCCGCTATTTCGGCGTCGAGCTGTTCGACATCAAGACGGCCATCGAGGAGTACCAGCCGTCGAACAACCGTTCGCAGTGCCGCCGCACGGAGCGCAATGTGCTGATTCTGGACTGCTACAACGCCAATCCGTCGAGTATGCGGGTGGCGGTGGACAATTTTGCGTCGATGAAGGGCGACCGCAAGGTGGCGATACTGGGCGCGATGAAGGAGCTGGGCAGCGAGTCGCGCAGGGAGCACCGCGAACTGGCCGAGCGCCTGGCGGATGCGGGCCTGGAGCTGGCGGTGCTGATAGGCGACGAGTTCCGCTTTGCCGACGGCGGCAAGGGCGTGCGCTGGTTCGGCACGACGGACGAGGCGGCCGAGTGGCTGAAAACCAATCCGTTGAGCGGATGCACGGTGCTGGTCAAGGGGTCGAATTCGAACCGTATGTGGACGCTCGAAAGCGTGTTGTGAAGTTTTTTTGCCGTCGGGCAAAATATTTTCACCCTTGCGGCGTTATACCTTGTTAAATAACCTTATTCGTTTATTAATAACCGAGAAACAAAAACAAACCGATTTATGAAGAAAATACTTGCTATTGCGGCATTTGCCGTGTTGTCGATGGGCTGCCTGATGGCCCAGAACACCTTCAGGGGTACGATTACCTATTCCGTCACCTCGACCGGCGAGACCGCCTTTCAGGTGCCTGAGCAGATGGCTACGGCCGAAATCAAGGTCTATGACGACAAGGTGCTGACGTCCAGTATGGTTTTCACCAACTCGCCGATGATCAACAGCGTGCTTGTCGATGGCCACAAGCAGTTTATGTGTTGGGACCTGAGTATGATTTTTATGTACCTGTCGCAGAACGACGTGGAGCTGGACTACAAGGGCTCGAGCAAGATTCTGGCCAAGACCGAGATGAGCCAGCAGGACATTGACAGCCTGACGATTCCCTGCACCGAGGGTATGTATATCGAATATGTGGACGGCGAGACGAAGACCATCGCCGGCGTGACGGCCAAGAAGGCTATCATCCACGTGTTCGGCGAGGAGGGCGACGACCATCCTGTCGTCATCTGGTACAGCGACGAGATGGGCCCGGATGTGAACCTGCTGTTCAACGGCATAAAGGGCATCGGTCTGGAGTATTCGACCGACCTTGGCGAAGGCCGCCAGCTGACCCTGACTGCCACCGAGGTGAAGAAGGGCAAGGTGAAAGAGGTGGATATGCTGCTGCCCAGCGGCTACGAGACCATCTCGGACGAGGATTTCAAGGCCCTCTTCACCCAGATTCAGGAAGAGATGCAGTATCTGCAGGAGGAATAGCAGAGAGCAGAGAACGATATGAGTTTGCGCCGGCAGCCTGCTGCAGCATAGCGGGCTGCCGGCTGCTGGTCTGAAAATCAACGTTATGTCCAAACAGAAGAAGAAAGTGAAACCCACTAAGGAGGGGGGGCTGAAGCAGTTTGTGGCCTCTCCCCAGTTTGCGGTGGCGCGTGGCTCGTTCTACGTGCTGCTGTCGGTCTATGCCTTTGTGGCGATAGCCAGCTATACGTTTGCCTATATCCGCCTTGGCCTCGAGCCTGCCCGCACGGTGAACTGGTGCGGCACGTTCGGCGGCTGGCTGGCCTCGGTGCTGGTGAGCGGCTCGTTCGGCATCGCGTCGCTGGGTCTGTGCTTCCTTCTGTTTGTCTACGGTCTGCGCCTTGTTGTGAAAAACCATACTCCCAAGAAGGAGAAGGCCCCGCGCCGCACGCTGTGGCACGACGACCGCCTGTTCCGCAAGACGCTGTGGTCGACGCTGTTCTGGGTGATGTGGGTGTGCACCACGGTGGGCTGGATTGCCAATCCACAGGACGGCGACCAGTCGACGACGGGGGCTGCCCTGTCGGGCGTGGTGGGCACTGAGCTGGCGCGTATGCTGTACGGACTGCTGCACATTGGCCTGCCGATCCTGCTGCTGTTCCTGGCTTGCCTGTTCCTTGTTATGGTGCACCACGTTCACATTGCCCTGCCCGAACGCAAGGAGCGTCCGCAGGAGAAGAAGGTCGAGCAGCCTGTGGCTGAGGACATTGACGAGGAAACGGAGAAGAAGCCGGGCTTCTTTGCCCGCCTGTTCCATCGCGACGACGCGGCCGACGAGGATGAGACCGACGAGGAAGAGAACGAAGGCGAGGACGGGGAAGGCGCTGACTTTGAGTCGGATTCGCCACTCGATACTATGGTTATCGACCGCGTGAAGAAGCGTCGCGGTGAGGATGAGGAAAAGGAGGACGAAACGGATGTGGCTGCCGCACAGGCCGATGGAAGCGACGAAAAGGTGACTTTCAGCATCGACGACGAGTTTGACCGCATCAACCGCCGTGCCGGTCGTCCCGGCGAACGTGACGTGAAGGATGGCAGTGGACCGGTTTTCACGGTTCACGAGGCACCAGAAACGGGTTCTTCGCAGACTGAAAATGTTGGCGCTGAGGACGAAACGGAGTCCGACCCCGACGACTATCGTGTCCATTATGGCATCGACGAGCCTTACGATCCCAAGCTGGATTTGAAGGATTTTGTTATGCCCAATACCGACATCCTTGAGGACTGGGAGCAGAAGAACGTGAAGGTGTCGAAGGAGGAACTTGTCGCCAACAAGGACCGCATCGTCGACACGCTGCGCGACTATGGCATCGAGGTCACCGAAATCTCGGCCCAGCCCGGCCCGACGGTGACGCTTTATAAGATTAAACCTGCCCGAGGCGTGCGTATCAGCAAGATACAGGGCCTCGAGAACGATATCGCCCTGTCGCTGGCAGCCCTCGGAATCCGTATTATTGCGCCCATCCCCGGCGAAAGCAACATCGGCATCGAGGTGCCCAATGCCAAGCCGCAGATTGTGGCAATGAAGACGATGCTCGAAAGCGAAGAGTTCCGCAAAGCCAAAATGGAGCTGCCCGTCGCGTTCGGCAAGACTATCAGCAACGAATGCTTTGTCACCGACCTGGCCAAGATGCCCCACCTGCTGATGGCTGGTGCTACGGGTACGGGCAAGTCGGTGGGTCTCAACGCTGTGCTGGCGTCGCTGCTCTACACCAAGCATCCGTCGGAGCTCAAGCTGGTGCTCATCGACCCCAAGAAGGTCGAATTCTCGCTCTATTCCAAGATTGAGCGGCACTATCTTGCCGTGATGCCCGACGAGTTGGGCAAGGACCCCGACAAGCGCGAGCCGGTGATAACCGATGTGAAAAAGGTGGTGCGCACGCTAAACTCGCTCTGTATCGAGATGGATACGCGCTACGACCTGCTCAAGGCTGCCAAAGTGCGCAAGATAACCGAGTACAACGAGAAGTTCTGCAAGCGTATGCTGAACCCAGACAACGGTCATCGCTATCTGCCTTATATCGTTGTTGTTATCGATGAGTTTGGCGACCTTATTATGACCGTCGGCAAAGAGGTGGAGCTTCCAATCTGCCGACTGGCCCAGCTGGCGCGCGCCGTCGGTATTCATCTTATTATCGCTACCCAGCGCCCCACGACCAACATCATTACCGGCACCATCAAGGCCAACTTCCCCGCCCGTGTGGCTTTCAGGGTCACCAGCGGCATCGACAGCAAGACCATCCTCGACACCGGCGGTGCCCAGCAGCTTATCGGTCGTGGAGATATGCTTATTTCGCTGGCCGGCAAGGATTTGGTGCGACTGCAGTGCGCCCTTATCGACACGCCGGAGATCGAAAGGCTTGTGCAGTTCATCGGCGAACAGCGCGGATATGCCGAGGGTGAAGGCTTTGTGCTTCCTGAATACCTCGACGAAAACGACGCCCCCAACAAGGAATTCGATGCCAAAGCGAAGGACGAGTTCTTCAACGATGCGGCACGCCTCGTCGTTGCCTCGCAGTTTGGCAGCACGTCGCTGCTGCAGCGCAAGCTGTCGCTGGGCTACAACCGCGCCGGCCGCATTATCGACCAGCTCGAGGCTGCGGGTATCGTGGGTCCCTACAATGGCTCGAAGGCCCGCGACGTGCTCATCAAGGACGAGGTGACGCTGGAAGAACTGCTCAAAACCCTTTGACGGTGACACCTAAGGAATATATAGAATCGCACACTTCGCCGGCCGGCGCTGTGCTTGACGCTGTCGAGCGCTGGGCGCATCTGCACACGGCGCAGCCGCAGATGCTGTGCGGCCCCTACGAGGGCAGGCTGCTCACGATGCTGTGCCGCTCGGTGCAGGCCAGGTGTGCTGTCGAAGTGGGCTCATACATAGGCTATTCCACCATCTGCATCGCTTCGGGCCTTGCCGACGGGGGACTGCTGCACAGCTTTGAGGTCAACGACGAGATGGAGCAGCACATACGCCGCCATTTGGAGCAGGCGTCGCTCGCCGACCGGGTGAGGCTCCATATCGGCGATGCCGACAAGCTTCTGCCAAGGGTGCTGAATGGCGGGGCGGGACAGGTCGATTTTGCCTTCATAGACGCCGGAAAGCGCCAGAACAGAACCTTCTACGACAGGCTTGTGCCGATGATGCGCGAAGGTGGAATTATCGTCGTCGACAATGTTCTGTGGGGCAGCAAGGTGCTCGATTCCGATGCCAACAAAGATGCCGACACACAGAGTGTCAACGATTTCAACAACTACGTCCAGAACGATCCGCGAGTGGAGAACATTATGCTCGACGTCCGCGACGGACTTCTGATTTGCAGCATTTTGTAATTTTTTTTTCTCCAAATGAAAAAAAAGTGGTATTTTTGCATTTTGAATCAAAGTGTAAAATACAAACCACAATATGAAGAAAGTCGTTATATTTGCAGGCGTTTTGGCATTGCTTGCCTGCCTTTCGTCGTGCGCCAAAGAACGCACCTGCCGCTGTGCCGTCTTCGGCCAGCAGGCCAATCCGCAGAAAATTCGTATCATCAAGATTGACAAGGGCGTATGCGAGGATATGCGCTATGTCCTTTTCGACCAGGACCCCGTGCTCTATCCCAACCGCACCGACTCGGTACTATGCACCGACTTTGATTTTGAACCGTATATGAACGAATGAAACTGAATCGAATATGAAAGCAAAGAGAATACTTGTCATACTTTTGCTTGCCGCCGTTGTCGTCACAATGGGTGCCTGCAAGAAAAGCCGCTACTGCCACTGCATCAGCGAAAGCTATCAGAATATCGCACTCGACGGTTCCACAAGCACCGTCGCCGACACCGTCGTCGTCAATGTGGACCGCGGCTTCAAGTGCGAACACCTGAAAGAACTGGGTCTGCAGGAACTCAAAAACGGCGAGTATGTTACGTCGACCCGCAAGGTGGACTGCCTTGAACTCGATATGGACACCGTGGTGACCATTCCCAACGAACACCCCACCGACGACTGATAACGGATGAAAACGCTGCGCATTTCAGCTTCGGTGCTTAAAATCCTTGCCGGAGTAATGTTCCTTATTTCGGCGGTGTCGAAGTATATCACCATCGACGCCTTCGAGATGTACGTCTACAGTTTCGGCCTTTTCCCGATGGTGCTCAGCTTCTACCTGGCACGCCTTGTGATAGCCTTCGAGCTGATACTTGCCGCGGCCCTCATCTCGCATCGCAACCATCGCTTCACACTGCTGGCATCGCTGCTGTTTCTGCTTTGCTTTGTGGTGTTCCTCACCTATGCCCACCTCGTAGGCCGCACCGACAACTGCCACTGTTTCGGCGACTTGATCCCCTTCTCGCCGGTGCAGTCTATCCTCAAAAACGCGGCCCTTATCCTTGTGCTGCTCTTCGTCTACAAGTATGCGCCGCAGGATTGGCACCCGCGCTGGTGGCTTGTGGCGCTTGTGTACATAGCGACAGGTGTCGTTATGTATCTGTATATGACAAAGATACTTTTCGTCCGCGACCTGCTTTCGATGGTACTGATGCTCGTGATGCTCTGTGTGGGCATTCTGGCATCGCTGCCCTTCTACGGCCGATGGTATGTCACTGCGGCCCTTATACTTACGCCCATCGTCACCGTCTTCATCCTCACGCCGCCCGACAGCTGGTTCTATCGCAACAGCGACGAGCGCTACGACGCCGAGTTGTTCCAGCAGCAACTCCGTCCCTACGAGGCTGTTTCCGAAGGCGATACGGTGGCAGCTCCGGCCCTTGCCGGACGCGGTCTTGACGAGGGCCGCCAGATCGTGACCTTCTTCAGCCCCAAGTGCGGCTACTGCCAGCTTGCGGCCGAAAAGATATGCACGATAGCAGACCGCTACAATCTCGATACCAGTCGTATAACATACGTCTTCCCCATCGTCAAGGACACAACAGCCTACGCCGGCTTCTACGAGCATTCGCGCTCGCCGCACTACAACGAGGTCCGTATCGACAAGGAGCTCTTCGTGCGCATCACGCGGGCGTCGTTCCCCATAGTGCTGCTGCTCGACGACGGCCAGACCGTGGCCTCGTATGCCTATCGCAACATCGACGAAGGGATGATAAAAGATTTTTTGACCGTTGAAAGTGAAAATTAGGATATTAGCCTTGGGCCTGGTGGCGATGCTGCTGGCCAGCTCGTGCGGCAAGACGTGCCGCTGCTACGCCTATGACGGCTCCGTTGACGAGTTCGACATCAGCGAGCTCGAAGCCAACGACGAAGTCTGCGAAGACAAGGAAAACATCAATTTCGGCCTCAAGTATTCTATTTGCGAACGTGTAGTTTTCTGAGCACTTTTGCCAGCAACGCCCTCTCGTTGAATGCCATAACGGCAACAAAGACGAGCAGCAGCAGCACGTTGGGCAGCATCTGAGCGCCCGTGTCGGTGCCTATGGCCGCCATAGCCGCAAACAGCGCCAGCGCCAGCGCGAAATAGCCGCCTATGGCCTTCAGGGGGTAGGGCACAGGATTGTAGTGCTGCCCAATGAAATAGCTCAGCACCATACAGACCCCGTAGCCGCAGAAGCCGCCCCACGCGCAGGCCATATAGCCCACGCGCGGCACAAAAATGATGTTGACAGCCAGCAGCACGACGCATCCGATGCCCGACAGGATGGCACCCCAAAAGGTCTTGGCAATCAGCTTGTACCAGAACGAAAGGTTGAAATATATGCCCATAAATATTTCGGCCATCATCACTATCGGCACCGCCCGCAGGCCCTCCCAATAGCGCGGCGCGATGATGTGTTTCAGCAGCGGCATAAAGGCCACCACAGCCAGAAAAGCCAGCAGGGTCACCATAACGAAGTACTTCATAACCAGCGCCTGGCTCTCCTTGCTGTCGCGCCCCTGTCCCTGAGCAAAGACAAAGGGCTCGTAGGCATAGCGGAACGCCTGCGTAATCATCGCCATAATCATTGCAATCTTGATGCAGGCGCCATAGATGCCCAGCTGCGCGTCGCCTTCCTCGCCGGGCACCAGGAAGCGGTAGCAGATCTTGTCGGCCACCTGGTTCAGTATGCCCGCCAGTCCCAGCAGCAGCAGGGGCCACGTGTAGCGCAGCATCTGGCGCACCAGGGTCCAGTCGACGCCGGCCCGCATCTGGCGCAGCTCGGGAATGAAGGCCAGCGTGATGGGAGCGGTGCAAATCAGGTTGATGAGGAAGATGTAAAGCACCTGGTTGTCAGGGGTGTACCATCCCGCCAGGGCTGGATGCGACACCGCCAGGCGCGGCGCGGCGACGAAGACAAAAAGGTTGATTCCGATGTTGCAAAAGATGAACAGCAGCTTGAGGAAAGCGAACTTCCAGGCGCGCCCCTGATAGCGCAGATAGGCGAACAGGATGGCCTGGAAAGCGTCGAAGGCCACAACGGTGGCCATAATGCGCAGATATTCAGGATGATCGGTATAGCCCAGCGCGCCCGATACGGGGCCGATGAAGAGGTTGACCGCCAGGACGAACAGCAGCGCCACCGAACCCACCATCCACAGCGCCGTCGAAAACACCGTGCCGCTGCGCTCGCGCTGCCGGTTGGCGAAGTAGAAGAACGTGGTCTCCATACCGAAAGTCAGCAGCACCAGCAGCAGCGCCGTGTAGGCGTAGATGTTGGTGACGATGCCGTATTTGCCCGAGCTCACCAGCGTGTAGGTGTAGAGCGGGACAAGCAGATAGTTCAGAAAGCGGCCCACGATTGAGCTCAGGCCGTAGACCATCGAGTCCGAAAGAAGTTTTTTCAATGACGTGCTACCCATATTGTTCAACGATTGTCGTCAAGGATAACACAAAACCGGCCGAAAAATTATGCCGACTCCGAAAAAAATCGTCGCCGCCCGAGCCCTTTCCGCCCCCGACGCAAGGCGCTCCAGACGAGGACTTTCACTGCCCGTTGTACAG
>DFHL01000101.1:0-14844 GCA_002371315.1 Bacteroidales bacterium UBA3724
TATACTGTACAACGGGCAGTGCTGCTGTTGAAAAACAGGGGGTTGTGGCGGGCCGTTTTTGTGCCTCGCTGGCGCGCCTGCCGGACGCGATGGGAGGGGCGTCGGGGTGGCCGTGTGGTGACTTTTTTCGCCGGGCGGTGCGCAGATACGGATTTTTTTCGTACATTTGCAGTTCAAAACAGGATTAATAACGTTGTAAAGATATGAAAACCAGGATAGCACTTGTTTCAATGCTGCTCATTTCGCTGTGCGGAGCCCTTCGCGCACAGGAAAATATCGTCGACAGCGTCGACGCTTTGCACTACGACCTACGCCTCGACATCGGCCACCGCACCGCGATGCGCATCGAAGGGTCGGCGGCGGTGACGCTGCGCGTTGTGGGTCAGGTCGATACCATCGGTCTGGAGCTCTGCGTGTCCGACATCGACTCGGTCGCGCTCGACGGCGCTGCGGTGCCGTTCCGCTACGATGCGGCGGCGCGCCAGCTCAGGGTGCCCTTCGGCGGCCAGCCGGGCGACACGGTGACCGTCGTGGCCTTCTATCGCAAGGGGCAGTATGTGGCTGCCGAAGGTTGGGGCGGCTTCTATTTCGACAACAACATCTATTACAACCTGGGCATCGCCATCTACGAGTATCCGCACAACATCGGCAAGGCCTGGTTCCCCTGCCGCGACAACTTCTACGACCACGCCACCTACCACTTCGAAATCACCGCCCAGCCGGGCTGGAAGGCCATCTGTACGGGCTTGCAGGACAGCGTTGTGGAGCGGGCCGACGGCAGCTCCACCTGGTGCTGGACGCTGAACCGGCCCACGCCCACCTACCTGGTCGGCGTGGCTGTGGCGCCGTTCAAGGTGATTGAGCGTCAGTATGTAAGCGAGTACGGCACCTATCCGGCCCTGCTGGGCTTCATAGGCCACGACAGCACGGCGGTGTGGAACGCCTACGACAATATGAGCCGCGTGATACCGATGTTCGAACGCTGCTTCGGCCCCTACCGCTGGGACCGCGTGGGATACGTTTCGACCACCCGAGGCTCGATGGAACACGTTGGCAACGTTGCCTTTACGACCGACTGTATGTCGTCGCTCGACTATCGCTGCCTGGCCACGATGAGCCACGAGTTTGCCCATTCGTGGTTCGGCAACCTGGTGACCTGCGCCTCGAGTCTGGATATGTGGATCAACGAGGGCGGCGCCTCGTTCTGCGAGGAGCTGGCCATCAAGGCCATCTATGCCGACAGCGAGCCGCTGCGCTACAAGGACTATGCCAAGGAGAACCTGAGCGACGTGCTGACCACTGCGCACCTGCGCGACGGCGGCTTCAAGCCCGTCTACGGCCAGACGCCGCAATACACCTACGGCTCGACGGTCTACAACAAGGGGGCCACGGTGTGGCACTCGATGCGCGGATACCTGGGCGACTCGCTGTTCTACAGCTCGATGCGCAAGCTTTTCGAGCGTCACGCGTTCAGGAACATCGATAGCCGCCAGCTGCGCGACAGCCTGTCGCTCTACAGCGGGACGGATTTGACCGATTTCTTTGATTTCCACGTGTTCAACGCCGGTTTTGTGGACTATGTCATCGACTCGATACACAACGACCGCTCGTCGACGGCTGTCTACCTGCGCCAGAAAAGCTACGGCACCGATAGCCTGATGCGTGGCAACCGCGTGTGGATCACCTTCTTGTCGCAGGACCGCAAGCGGCGCGCCGACCGCCTTGTGACCTTCGATGGCGAGCGGACGGTGGAGGTCTTCCATCTGCCTTTCGAGCCTGCCTTTGCCATTGCCGACTACGACGACGCGCTGTCGAAAGCGTCGGTGAGCCAGGAGGTTACGGTCAGGGAGCGTGGCTCGTACGACCTTGCGTCGGCGCTGTTCCGCGCCGAGGTGAACCGCGTGGACGAGGGCGACAGCGCCTGGCTCTACGTCACGCACCATTGGACGCGGCCCGACACGTCGCTGAGCCCGCGCTTTGTGCGTATGGCCGACCGCTATTGGGACGTGACGTGTGTCGTCCCCGCCGGCATCAAGGCTGGCGGCCGCTTCTATTTCTGCCGCAGCGGCAACAACCGCACGCTGGACGAGGAGCTTTACTCCAGTGCCGCCGAGTTCGGCACGGTGCGCCTGCTCTACCGCAAGGATGCGGGCTCGGAGTGGAGCGTTGCCTCGAGTATGCACACGGGCAACTCGTCGCAGGGCTATTTTGTTGTGAATAGCTTGAAACCAGGCCAGTACACGCTGGCTGTCGTCGATACGGGCTATGTGGGCACGGTTGTGCCCGATGGCGCTACGAACGGTGGCGGTGTCCGCGTCTATCCCAACCCGTCTGGCGGCAAGGTGACCATCGAGACTGACCGTCCGGGCGAGGCTCTTTCCGTCGATGTCTGCGACGCCGCGGGGCGTGTGGTCCTCAAGGATGTGCGCGCCACCAGCGGAACGCCGGTCTCGTTTGGCCTCAAATCGGGCGTTTATATCCTCAATGTCCGCAGTCTGGAAACCAACGTGTTGAGTAGTGTCAAGATTAGATTTATGAATTTTTAACATTTTTTTCAAAACTTTTTGACCCCCCTTGTGCTACTACTGCAAATGTGGACAAGATGAATCTGGATACGGTCATAGAAGGTTGCAGGCAGGGCAGCAGGGCGATGCAGAAACGGCTGTATGAAACGTACAGTCCTCGCTTCTATGCCTTGTGCCGCCGCTATTCTGCCGACGACGAGGAGGCCCGCGAAATCCTCACCGAGGGTTTCATCACGGTCTTTGAGGACATCGGTTTGTATCGTGGCGAGGGCTCGTTCGAGGGCTGGATGCAGACCATCTTTCTGCGCAAGGCGGTCAGCCTTTATCGCGACAAGAAACGCCGTGGACGCTATTTCGAGCCGTTGGAAGACTCTGATTATGAAGGCAAATATGCCGACCTGGCAGAACAGATCGATGTCCGCGACGCGATGGTCGAGGTATTGCAGAAACTGCCCAAAAGCGAGCGGGCGGTCTTCAATATGGTGGCGGTCGAGGAATACACCTTCGAGGAGGCCGGAGAGGAGCTCGGTGTGTCGGCTTCGACAGTCAAGTCGCGCTACTACAGGGCTTTGCAGACAACGCGAAGGCTGCTGACCAAACGACTGGGAAAGGAATTTTTGAAAAAATATAAATAAACAGGACAAAAAAGTGAAAGACAACGATATGGATATCATCGAAAAAATTGCTCGGACGGAGCTGAAGGGGGCCGTGGAGAGGCCGCCGGAGGGGGTGTGGAGCAGCATCGAAAGCCGGATGGATTCGATGGCGGCGGCCAAGCCCTCGAGTGGTCTGTCGCGAAGAGGGTGGATGGGCGTTGCCGCTGCGTCGACGGCTGTCGTTGTGGCTGCCGCGGTGCTTTGTGTGGCTCTTTTCTGGCCGCGCCCGCAGCCGGTTGTGGTCGCGCAAAAGGGGCCGCAGCCTGTCGCTGCCGTCGCCACCGACAGCAGCGCCGCCACCGTCGACAAGTCTGCCGAGGTCGCTGCGCCAGTGCAACAGGCCGTCACGGTGCCGCAGGTTCAGGACAAGCTGGCTCAGAAGGCTGTGGCAGAGACGAAAACGACAACAGCAAGTGTGCAGCCGAAGGCTGCCGCCAAGCCTGTCGCCGTGCCTGCCGCTGCCCTGCCGAAGGTGCAGCCTGTGGACGACGCAAGTGTGGCGCCGGTTGTCGAGACAAAGACTTCCGAACCGAAGCCTGCCAAGGTTGAAAAGGCGGAGACACAGCCTGTTGTGGCTTCCGAACGCGACACTGCGGTGCAGCGTCGGCCGGAGCTGCCGATAGCCATTCCGAACCTGCTGACGCCCAACGGTGACGGCTACAACGACTGTTGGGTCATCCCCAATCTGGAGCAGTACGGCACTGTGCAGGTGCAGATCTATACCGCCAAGAGCAAGCGCATTTTCTCGTCGGCGGACTATCGCAACGATTTTTGTGGCGACAGCTATGCTGATGGCAACTATTTTTACGTTATCCAATTCCGCGACCTGAACGTCAGCCGTCGCGGCGTACTGGTTATAAAACGATGAAATGATGAGTAAAACAGATAGATACGCGCTGCTGTACAAGCAGGCCGAGAGCCTTGTCGGCGGCGAAACCGACAGCGTCAGCACGATGGCCAACATAGCGGCGCTGATTCAGGATACTTTCCATTTCTGGTGGACGGGCTTCTACCGCGTCCAGAGCGGCGAGCTGCTGCTCGGTCCTTTCCAGGGCCCTGTGGCCTGTGTGCACATAGGTTTTGGCAAGGGTGTATGCGGCACGGCCTGGAAAGAACGGCGCACGGTGGTGGTGCCCGATGTGGAGCAGTTCCCCGGCCATATAGCCTGCAGCAGTGAGAGTCGCAGCGAGATAGTGGTGCCTGTCGTTCAGCACGATAGGATTGTCGCTGTGCTCGATATCGACAGCCGCGAACTGGGCACTTTCGACGATGTCGATGCCCAGTGGCTTGAGAAGATTGTCACCCTGCTGCCGCCGTTGCAATGCGAGGAAAGGGAAATCTACCTCGCCGCTGGCTGCTTTTGGGGTGCCGAGAAATATCTCAAACTGATTGAAGGTGTCACCTTTACCGAAGTGGGCTTTGCCAACGGCAACACCGCTGACCCCACCTACAAGGAGGTCTATACCGACCAGACCGGCTATGCCGAGACGGTGCATCTGCGTTACAATCCTGCGGTGGTCAGCCTGCGTTTCCTGCTCGAGATGTATTTCAAGGCCATCGACCCCACCAGCCTCAACAAGCAGGGCGAGGACGAAGGAACACGCTATCGCACAGGCATCTATTACACCGACCCTGCCGACCGTGTCATTATCGACGAAGTCGTTGCCGACGAAGCCAAGAAGTACGGCCTGCCACTGCAGGTCGAGGTGGAGCCGCTGCGCAATTTCTACCCTGCCGAGGAATACCATCAGGACTACCTCGACAAGAACCCCTCCGGCTACTGCCATCTGCCTGTCGCCCTGTTTGAACTTGCAAAGAAAGCCAAAGACACTAAATGAAATGTTCCGCAGGGGGAAACATATAGGGCTGTTGCTAATGCTGCTTTGCTGTGCCAATCTGCGCAGCCAGGTTGTCGTCACCCTGCCGTTCTTTGATGATTTCAATAGTTACATAGAAGACTCTATAAGGCATATAGATGCAACCCATTATTATGATCCCTCCTATCATTTTTTTGGCGGATGGGAGAGTTGTTCGCGAGGCTGGACAGGTTCTATGATACGTAGACCTGGCTTATACGACGACGATTTCAGCAACTGTATGGTGGTTATGCCCCCTTATGATGTCCTTTATGACTATCATCCAGCACTCCCCTATTGGGATTCGACTGACGACTACAAATGCAGTGGTGCCCTATTGGCATCGCCCTGGTTCTATGAGTTGCCGGCAAGAGTCACCTTTGATTTCATTGTTTGTATTGATTCAACTATTCCGCACCCAAGTAATGACCTGTTACCGCCAGGAACACTTGAAATAGAGATAGGTATTCTGACCGACTCGGTACCTGACACTATAACAGCAAACTGGTGGGGTGAAAACCGCGATTGTTGGCCTTTTAATCCCACTTGCGGACTCGATTTCATCCCATTCACGACACGGACCTACACGCTCAACGCTTACAGGTGGCAGCAGTTCGATGTCGATGTGCTCGGGATGTTCGACGGCGTCCCGCCTCCCTACCGCATAGGCTTTCGAACAAAAAGGTGCGACACAATTCAAGATATCGTATTTCCTGCCACCTTCCTTGACAATGTCCATATCTATCCCGCCAATATCGTCACACGCGACACGCTGCTTCACACCGACACCGTCTGCCTCGGGACGCCATACAGTGGTTACGGTTTCACCCCATCAGTCAGTCAGACAAGCACACCCGGCACATACACCTTCGACTACACAGAGTTGGTGAACGACAGCACCGTCGACGTCCATCTGCTGACGCTGACCATACTGCCCACAAGCGACACCGTTCTCTACGACACTATCTTTATAGGTGACAGCCTTTCCTTTTTCGACACCACGCTGACTCAGAACGGTGTATACTTGTATACCGCTGTCGCAGCCAACGGATGCGACTCGACGGTGACGCTGCATCTGCAAACCGTAATCCGTAAGGACACCATAACTGTAAGAGACACCGTCTGTCTCGGCGAGCTGTATAATGGCTATGGCTTTTATGTCCAACCAACGATGCCAGGCACTTTCACTTTCCAACGCGACAGCGTGGACGACTTTGCTCAGCGACACTATGTTTTAAAACTGTTTGTCAGCCCGACAGACTCAACAGTCCTGCACGTCAGCATCGATGCCGGCGACACCCTTCGATACGGCGGTACCGCCATCGCTGACAGCGGCGAGTATATCTTTCATTTCACGAACCAGTATGGGTGCGACTCTATGGTGACGCTGATAGTCGGTCTGAATGCCGTCCCTCCACCACCGCCCGAAGAGCCGCCGATGTACAATATATGGTTTCCCAACGCCTTCACGCCCGATCAGGAGACAAACAACCGCTTCCGCGGCCACCTCAGTTTTGAGCCAGTCAAGTATCAATTATACATCTACAACCGCTGGGGCAACTTGATTTTCAGCACCACCGACCCCAGTGCCGCTTGGGACGGTACCGCCAAAGGCATACCTCAACCACAAGCAGCATACGTTTACAAATATGAAGTGCACCTCCCCGACGGCATAGTCCGCGCAGGCATCGGCACGGTGACTATGATAAGGTAATAACTAAAACTACGTCAAATATGAGAAACATCAAGAGAATTAGCTTATTGCTTACATTTGTTGCTCTTTCCCTCGCCGCCCACGCCGTTATTGGCGATGTGATGGCGGCCGAAGCCAAGAAATACGGCTTGCCGCTGCAGGTCGAAGTCGAGCCGCTGTGCAACTTCTACTGTGCCGACGAGTACCATCAGGACTACCTCGACAAGAACCCCACGGGCTATTGCCATCTGCCGGTGGCTCTTTTCGAGCTGGCACGCAACGCCAAGGAACGCCGCTGATGGCGCAAGTGCCTGATGCTGTTTATTTGATTTTGGTCCAGTCTATTGGCTGCTGCCCTTGGGCGGCAAGGAGTTCGTTTGTCTTTGAGAAATGGCGGCAGCCGAAAAAGCCGCGGTAGGCCGACAGGGGCGAGGGGTGGGGAGCCGTAAGGATGTGGTGTTTGTCCTTGTCGATGAACTGCGACTTGGCTATGGCGTAGCTGCCCCACAGCAGGAAGACGATGCCGCTGCGCCGCTGCGACAGCTCGCGGATGGCGGCGTCGGTGAAGAGTTCCCAGCCGTGGCGCTGGTGTGAGCCGGCCTGGTGGGCACGGACGGTCAGCGTGGCGTTGAGCAGCAGCACGCCCTGCTCGGCCCAGCCGCTGAGGTCGCCCCCGGTCAGCGGAATGTTGACACCCAGGTCGCTGTTTATCTCCTTGATTATGTTGACCAGCGAGGGCGGCACGGCGATGCCCTGCGGCACCGAGAAGCAGAGGCCCATCGCCTGTCCGGGCTCGTGGTAGGGGTCCTGGCCCAGGATTACCACCTTCACCTTGTCGAACGGTGTGCGGTCGAAGGCGGCAAAGATGTCGCCACCCTTGGGATAGCAGGTGTATTGCTGCCGTTCGGCAACGAGAAACTGTTTCAGTTCAGCGAAATAGGGTGCCTCAAACTGCGACCGTAGTACTTCGAGCCAGCTGGAATCTATCTTTACCATATGCAATTGTGTTATTGCGTTATTCGATTGCGTTATTGCGTCATTGTGTTATTGCGTTAGTATTTGGCGCGTCAGCACTAACACATTAACGCATTTCCACATTCACGCATTCAAAAAAGGGTTATATTTGCGTTCGTCACCGATGGTGCTGTGTTCGCCGTGGCCGGGCAGCACCAGGTAGTTGTCGGGCAGCGTAAGGATGCGGTCTTTCAGTTTCTCGATCAGTAGCGGGTAGTTGCCGCCCGGCAGGTCGGTGCGCCCAATGCTGCCTTGGAAGAGGGCGTCGCCGGTGGCTACGGCCTCTTCCGAAGGGATGACGAAGCAGAGGCTGCCTTCGCAATGGCCTGGCACAAAACGGCATTCTATATCGATAGGTCCGGCGTGCAGCAGGGTGCCATCGTCGGCGTGGACGGTGTCGAGGTCGTCCATCCTTGTAACGTCGAAGCCCATCATCGCACCATAGGCCTCGGCTTGGCGCAACAGCTTTTTACCGTCGTTGTGCATCGTGACGGGCAGGTGGTATTTTGCCGACGTCTGTCGCAGACCGCAGATATGGTCCACGTGGGCGTGCGTAAGTAGCAACAGGGTGGGGGTGAGCTCCTTGCGTTCAACGAACTGGAACAGCTGTGCATCCTCGTAGGTGGCCTCCATCGCGGGGTCGATGATGGCGCACTCCTTTGTCGTCTCATCATAGACGACATAGCAGTTGACTCCGAAATGATTGAATGTGAATTGCTTTATCATAAACTTGCGCGATAATCCGTTTTGCAAAGATACGAAACATTTCCTCATTTTGCCTATTTTCTTTTTGCCAATCCGAAAAATAGTTGTAATTTTGCAAATTGAAAAAGAGTAATTATGAAACGTCCAAACATAACAGAAGCTATCAGGAAAGGGCTTGAGGCTTTGCCTCTTGATATCGAGGTATGGCTCTACGGCAGCGAGGCACGCGGTGACGCACGCCCCGACTCTGATATTGACCTGCTGGTGCTCTTCAACAAACTTAATGTGACATTCGACGACGAGTCTCAAATCTACAATGTCACCACACCAATTGAATGGGATTGCGGCGTGGCTATCAACCCGATGATATATTCCAAATCGCAATGGGAATCGCGTATGACACCGTTCCGACTGAACGTAATCAATGATAGAATAAGAATATGAAGACACGGATAGAATTAACTCCGCAAGAGCGATACGACATCGTGCGCTATCGCATTGAGAACTCGCAGAAAACACTTGATGAGATTGAAACCCTCATTTCTCTCGGATACTACAACACCGCAGCCAATCGGATGTACTATGCGTGTTACTATGCCGCGTGTGCATTGTTGATTGCCAACAAAATCAATACCAAATCGCACGATGGTGTGAAGCTGATGTTTAGCCTACATTTCATCAAAACCGGCATACTACCAAAGCATCTAAGTGTTATCTACTCCACTCTTTTCAAGCAACGTCTTTCCTGCGATTATGACGATATGTTCGACAATACCCTCGAGTCTGTCAAAGAACTATACCCCAAAGCCGAAGAATTCATCGTTGTCGTCAAGGAGAAGGTGTGTGAATGGCTGGTAGAAAATGAACGTTTTCGTTAAGCCGAAAGCAGACGAGCTCGCACGTATGCTGAGGCGAGAAAACGGCACCTCGAAAAGGAACGTTTTCGATAATCCCAATGACCAATGGAAGCTTGCTTACATTGGTATGGAAAGAAAACGTGGTTGCGAAAAAACCAAGCAAAATAGATAAATGCATTTTGCACCGCGAAATCAAAACAGATAATATGGCATAAAACAAAGAATTAGAATAGGCATAAAGACATATTTTCAAACCGAGCCTTCGGCTGTATTTTTGCAGCCGAAGGCATTTTCTTTTTTGCCAATCCGAAAAATAGTTGTATTTTTGCACCGTGAAACTAAAACAGAAACTATGGCATAAAACAAAGGATTAGAATAGACATAAAGACATATTGAGCTTGACGCTCTTGTTCTCTCGTAACAAAGCTGGTAACTATTGAAGCGAGAACGGGGTGCGGCGGTTCACGCTTGGCGTGAATCATTTCGCAACTTATTCGCTTCAAAGGTATTACCAGCACCAGTTACGAGGATAAGGGAACTAACGAAATGCATTTGCGCCTTTCTTTATGCCCTTAAACATCGGCTTCCAGCTCTGAAACAAACGAATCGGTTAACAATAACAGACAATGGAAGAAGATGAAAATATAATGTTTGATGAAATGCCTGATATGTTTGGGAGAATGTTCATTGGGAATACGAATCCAAGCAAGTCTGAATCCGTCGTATCACATAAAACATACAACTCATTGTACGAAGAGTTGTGCGACAAGTGCTTTCCTGAACGGTTTATGCAACCATACGATGCAAAGAAAGTGTCGATTGCAACCAAAATGTACGAAAAAATTCTTCAGAGCAAGAATGACCAAGATAAGCAAAACGAGTTGAGACAGAGGGCATATAAAGAGCTTGGCGTCAAGTTCGACGGAACCCATTTATATAACTATCTTATGGATTACCTCAATCCAAGAGTCTATCTAAAACCATTTACGCCAGACAAACTGGAAATTGCCAACAGGTATTACCCATCTATTGAAGAAAACAAGGCTGACTACATTGCATTGGAAAGTATTCGGTCTGATGTGCAATGGTTTATTGATGCAATAAACGAAGAACGAGAGGCAGAGCGCAAAGAACAGGAAGAAGCGTTGATGACTGAGGAGCAACTCGCAATGCGAAGGTTTGAGGAAGATAAACAATGGCTTGACGATGTGCGCAATAGCCTTGGCGAGGAAAACTGGCGCAGGTATGTAGAAGAAGAGTATGGTGGATACATTAAATTATAACAATATGCAGGAACAGGAAGAAAACGTTCAATTTGACAATATGCCCAATTTTGGAGATATGTTCTCGCCAAAGGTTAGCGATTGGGATGATGAAAAAGAGTACAATTCACTCTATGATGAATTGTTGGAAAAGTGTCGCCCAGACAAGTTTATTGGGGACACGTCCGACAACAAGAAATTTCTATTAGCTAACCAGTTATACGCTGAATTGAAATCCAAGCAAGGGCACAGCGACAACGAACTTATAGATTTTCGGGATAGGGCAATGAGTTTGCTGGGAATACATATCTCGACAAAGAAACTATATTCGTGGCTGGAAGAATATTTGAATCCTCAAGTGTATACGACAATGGAACCCTATGATGCAGAGCGAGTGGCTTTGGCTGGTGAATACTATATGAGAATGCGAGAATGCAAGGATGATATTCACGCTCTTGAAAAACTTCGAGATGACGCAGCAATTTTTATTGACAGGAAACTGACAGAAGATAAAATAGAATACGAAAAACGGCAGGAAGAAGAAAAGATAGCAAAACAAAAAGAACAAGAGGAAAAAGATAATCAATTTACTGCTATTACATTCCTTGTACTCTTTTTGGTTGCAGTTGTGATTATTATAATAGCAACCTCTCAAAACTAAATATTATGGCCATACTTTCAAACTTTTGGAACAGAATAGTCGAGTGGTTTGAAGACCGCCAGTCGCGTACGGCGTTGGTACGGAGTTTCAATCGTTCGGCAAAAGAAGCTTTCGTGCAGGGTATAGTACCTGTAATGATGGAGGCCAAAATCGTCAAGGGCGACCCTCGCTACCGTCACCAGTTTTCAAAGATACTGGACGGTACAGGCTTCCGCATCAAAGCTTTTTCGGGGCGGCAACTCACAAAACAGGAAGTCATCAATATCGGAGCCACCATCTTGGCAAACGATGTTCTTGTACGTCGAATGGTAGTCCTCGGATGGGACACACTTCAAATCCATTGCGACGTGGGCAACCACGGCTGCCAATGGCAATTACACGATTATATTTTAATAGGAGGCTAATATATGGATACAGTACAACAGATGGTTGCCGATACAACGGCCGTCTTGACAGAACAAGCCACATCAAACGGCATAAACGTATGGATGATTGTCGCTTTGGCGGAATTGGTCATTATCATCGGACTGCTACTTTCTCGCAAGAAGAGTGACGACAAACGAGCGGAGCTCAAGCGAAAGATTCTGGCAGAAGGGGACA
Organism: Bacteroidales bacterium UBA3724; assembly: GCA_002371315.1. Lineage (GTDB taxonomy): Bacteria > Bacteroidota > Bacteroidia > Bacteroidales > P3 > Colimorpha. Next base: position 11,830 of record DFHL01000101.1, read on the forward strand.
TAGATATTGGAAATACTATGAATAGTATGTTCAATGCTGAACCTCTGTACAAAGAACTGATTAGGAAATGCCATCCCGACCGTTTCGCCCCCGATGAAGAGAAAATGACTGTCGCAAGCGAACTGTCAATGCGCATTACCAAAAACAAGCACGATAGAAAATCTCTTGAGGCATTGCGTCAAGAGGCGATAAACAAACTTAATATCAACATTTAAAACATTAAAATTATGGAAGAAACTGAAGCATTATTTTTATTAATTATTGGTATATTTTTTCGAGGTGGTATTGGCTATCTTATAGGTCGTAATCGAAAAATTGGAGGTGGATGGTCGGTTGTCCTTGGGGCCATCCTCGGCGCTATTGGCTGGATTATTGCTGCTTGTAGCGAAAAGACAAACGTTACCAAATTTGACGATATGTCTAAAAATGGAGGAAACGTATGAGAACGTGGGGTATAGTACTGATAGTATTCGGTAGCCTCAGCCTCCTCGGTGCACTGCTTGCCGCTGCCAACGGCGCGGCAGGCAGTGGAGGAGGTATAGCCTTTATTGTGTTAGGGGCGTATCTTGTTTATAGGGCAAAACAAAAAGATGAAGAGAAAAACCAACACGACAATTGGAGCAATGAATAACAAAAGACACGTCATAAGTACCATTTTACTCGTACTGCTTCTTCCGCAACTTGTCAGCTGTCAATACAACCAGCAGCGAACAGAGCAGGCAATGCCTTTCGCACCAGAAGCAATAGGGCTGGGTAGTATTCAGGCACCTGATACCTGGAGTACACATACATTGTATTCTGCATTTACCATTTCTGTACCGAACACAATGGAGAAAAGCAGTCCGAACGATAATTATAGGCAGCAAATGAATAGTTTAGGCATTCAACAAAATGTCGAAGCAGTGGTTTTTCAGCAGAAGTCGTTGAACAAAGGTTCTATGTCTAATGCTGATGAACATTATTGCAGAGTGCTTGTCAATTACGAGAAAGCCACTCCGGGCGACTTGTTGCACTCTTGGCAGACAGAAGAAATAGATGCATATACTCGTAATTGGCTATACGAAAATGTAAAGGCAAATTTGGCATATTCGCAGCAATTGCTTTCCTCGCCATCCTACGAATGGGTAGACATTGGAGGTGCAAAAGCTATTCGGGTAAAATATAGGCGTAGTGGGAACAATGGAAACACCACGGCCTGTGCGATGTATTATCTGTTCAACTATGACGAAATTGCTTTTGTAATGACTGCCTATAGAGAGTGTGAATCAAATATGTGGCAAACTGATATGGAAAATGTAATCAGGACTTTCTGTTGGAGTAAAAATAAATAACTCAGCGCATTAGGTTTTAAAAAACGCTTATGATTCATTTGTAATCATAAGCATTTTTTTTGAAAAGATGTTTGTGGCGTTACGCTGCGGTTACGCAAAAGATAGTTAGTCTTTATGTAAAAGGTGAGTAAAGCCTATAGACTACTCTTCCTGCTCGTAGTAGTAGTCGATGCCTTTCATAAAGATTTCGCGGTCGGCGACACATTGCCAAGGGATCACCGAGAGGTCGTGGGGTGATGATACACAGAAATTACTTCCCGAGCAACCAATTGATTACGTTCCTTTTTGAGGTGCCGTTTTCTCGCCTCAGCATACGAGCGAGCTCGTATGCTTTCGGCTTAACGAAAACGTTGAGTTTCTGGATGCCGCCGTAGTTTGCGGTGCCGAAATCGGTCGTAAGCAGGTACTTGGGATAGGAGTCCCGAATCTTTGTCAGTGACGAAAGTTCGCGCTTCAGCGTCTTTTCGTCATTAGCGGTGTAGGCCACCTGATAGTATTCTCTGCCGCCATTGGGCTTCATCACTACAAAGTCCACCTCGCCACTGTCTGTTTGCCCTGCAAAGACTTCGCCACCACTACGTAGCAGCTAGAAATAGACAACATTCTCCAGTTTGTGTCCCAAGTCGGAAACGGGATTGTTGGTTTGCAGGATGTTTCTCAATCCCAAATCCACAATATAGTACTTGTAGTTGCTGGACAGCAGCCTTTTGCCTTTGATGTTGTAGAGACGGACGGGATAAATAAGATACGACTCCGTAAAGAATCGGAGGTATTTGCAAATATACAAATTAATGACGAAAATTGTGAAAAATGTTGTTTTTCGTCATTATTCTATGGGTAATATACGGGCGGAAACTAAAAGAAGATTGCCGACACACCGCTGTGCTATAGTGTCGGCTTGGCCAATTTATATAAAAAAAGCAATCAGCAAGGCAATAAAACAGGAAAGGATGCGTTATCAAGGCAAAAGTGATCGAGATGGAAACTTTGTCTACTTTAAACAGCGCACAGGTTGATGTAATGAATATGATGTCGTTTGTCAACACCCAAAGCTCGTGGCAACGGATGAAAGAAGCTATCGCCGACTATTTTGCAAAACAACTCGACAGCGAAATAGATGGTTTATGGGCTGATGGCACGTTGACTGACGAGAAGGTGCAATCGTTTGCAACGCTTCACGAGCGCACTCCCTATAAATAGACGACAATGCGCATTGTACTTGACACCAACTGCCTTTTGATGGCCATTTCAAACCGCAACCGATTTCATCGTGTGTGGCAGGCTTTTGTGAACGGCGAGTACACACTGTGCGTCACCAACGAGATTATCGAGGAATACGTTGAGGTGATAGGCCGCAATATCAGCGAAAGGGCCGCGGAATCAGTAGTGTATATTATTATGACACGCAGCAACGTGCTGCATATAGACCCACATTTCCGTTTTGGCCTGATTGAGGCCGACCCCGACGACAATAAGTTTGTCGATTGTGCCATCGCTGCCAATGCCAAATACATTGTTTCACAAGACCATCATTTTGATGTCTTGAAATCTATTCCATTCCCAAAGGTTGATGTTATCACCATTGGGGAGTTTCTTCTGGAAATTTGAAGTTTCCCCCCAGGGCTACTCTTCCTGCTCGTAGTAGTAGGAGTAGTCGATGCCTTTCATAAAGATTTCGCGGTCG
>DFHL01000101.1:14912-17638 GCA_002371315.1 Bacteroidales bacterium UBA3724
GATGCGGTCGGTGAGGGCGCCACGGAGCAGGGCCTTGATGTCGGCGGGGTTGGTGACGCTTCGCTTCATCGCCAGCAGGTAGTCTTTCTTGTCGATCTTGCTCCAGTCGACGCACATCGTCAGGCGCTTCTTGAAAAGCAGGTCCAGCCAGATGCGTGTCGAGCGGCCGTTGCCCTCCATAAACGGGTGAGCCACATTCATTTCGGCATATTTGTCCACAATCTCGTCGAAAGTGCTGTCGGGCATCGCCTCGATGGTCTTCAGGTTCTCCGCCAGGTATTCCGCACGGCAGAAGAGGGTGCCGTCTTTCCAGATGGTCTTGGTGCGAATCTTGCCGGCAAAGTCGTAGAGCCCGCCGAACAGGTAGGCGTGTATCTGCTGCAGGGCCTTCACCGTGCCGGGCTTCATCTCGTCGAGGATGCCGCTCTCGAACAGCGAATAGGCCTTCTTCTTGCTCTGTCCGTCAATGGTGTTGTCGCTGTAGGTGAACCAGTCGAGGAAGGCGGCGGCGCGGTTGTTGGGGTAGTGTTTGGCCAGGGTCTGCACGCACTCGGCGTCCAGCGCATCGGCCGCACGCTGTTTGCCGTCGGGGGACTGGAATTTGAACTGGTTAGTGACACTCACCAGTTCAATTCCGTCCTTGATCATCTTGCCTTTCAGGTATTTCCAGTAGTTGCGGCTCTTTGTGTAGTCCTCCTCATCGTTGATGGCACGCACGATGTCGGTGGCCGAGAACCACCACTTGCTGTGCTCCTCGTCCCACACGGCTCGCACCTCGCGGTCGTTGTAGAATCGTATGGACTTCTTGCTCGTCATAGGGACTTACCCTTTCAGCCAGGCGTCGAACTGTTCGCGTTTGAGGGCGGGAATGTCGAGTTTGAGCTTCTTGCGGAGGCCGCCGAGGTCGTTGAAGAGTTTGTTGGGGTTAGCCTCGCAGAGCTGGGCGAAGTTCTTCACGCCGGCCTTGGCCAGCACGGGCAGCCAGGCCTCGTCGACGCCGTGAGCGGTGAGGTCGGAGGTCTCCTCCTCGGCGCTCTTGGCGTGCACTTCGGGCTTCATCTGGGGGAAGAGCAGCACGTCCTGGATGCTCTGGGCGCCGGTCATCATCATCACCAGGCGGTCGATGCCGATGCCCATACCGCTGGTGGGCGGCATACCGTACTCCAGCGCGCGGACAAAGTCCATATCGATAAACATAGCCTCGTCGTCGCCCTTCTCGCTCAGGCGCAGCTGCTCCTGGAAGCGGCCCAGCTGGTCGATGGGGTCGTTGAGCTCGGAGTAGGCGTTGGCCAGCTCCTTGCCGCAGACGAAGAGTTCGAAGCGCTCGGTCAGCTCGGGGTTGTCGCGGTGGCGCTTGCAGAGTGGCGACATCTCGATGGGATAGTCGGTGACGAAGGTGGGCTGGATGAGCTTGCCCTCGCACTTCTCGCCGAAGATGGCGTCGATCAGCTTGCCTTTGCCCATCGTGGCGTCGGTCTCCACGCCCAGGCGCTTGCAGGCCTCGCGCAGCTCGTCCTCGCTCATCGGGGCCACGTCGACGCCCGTCTCCTCCTTGATCAGCTCGCACATCGGGGCGCGGCGGAAGGGTGGCTTGAAATCGATCTCGTTGCCCCACACGTTCACCTTCGTGTCGCCGTGCAGCGCCTTGGCGATGCGCTCCAGCATATTCTCGGTGAAGGTCATCATCCAGTTGTAGTCCTTATAGGGCACGTAGATTTCCATTGCCGTAAACTCGGGGTTGTGGGTGCGGTCCATACCTTCGTTGCGGAAGTTGCGGCTGAACTCGTACACGCCGGGGAAACCGCCAACAATCAGTCGCTTCAGGTACAGCTCGTTGGCGATGCGCAGATAGAGGTCGATGTCCAGCGCGTTGTGGTGGGTGATGAAGGGGCGCGCAGCGGCGCCGCCAGGGATGCTCTGCAGCACGGGCGTGTCGACCTCCAGATAGCCCTGCTCGTTGAAGTAGTTGCGCATAGTGTTCACAATCTGAGCGCGTTGCACGAACGTTTCGCGCACCTGCGGGTTGACGATGAGGTCCACGTAGCGCTGGCGGTAGCGCAGCTCGGGGTCGCTGAAGGCGTCGTAGACCACGCCGTCCTTCTCCTTGACGATGGGCAGGGGGCGCAGGCTCTTGCTCAGCACGGTCAGGGTCTTGACGTGGATTGACGTTTCGCCCATCTGGGTGACAAAAACAAAACCCGTCACGCCGATGATGTCGCCAATGTCGAGCAGGCGCTTGAAGACGGTGTTGTAGAGCGTCTTGTCCTCGCCGGGGCAAATCTCGTCGCGCTTCACATAGAGCTGTATGCGGCCGTAGCTGTCCTGCAGCTCCACGAAGCTGGCGGCGCCCATAATGCGGCGGCTCATAATGCGGCCGGCGATGCTGATGTTCTGGAACTTGCCGCAGTCGGGCGTGAATTGTTCCAGGATTTCCGACGATTTGGCGTTGACCTCGTACAGTGCGGCGGGGTAGGGGTTGATGCCCAGTTTCTTCAGTTCGTTCAGCGAATTTCTGCGTATTTGTTCTTGTTCACTCAGTTCTGCCATAATATGTATATTGTTGGTTTTTAATTCTGTAAGTTGATTATAGCACTCGTGCGCACGCGAATGCCAAAATGCAAAGTTACGTTTTTTTTTCAAATTGTGCGCCGTCCGGCCCTTTTCTGTCGCCCAAATTGTGCCGTCCAAGCTCTCGCCAAAGTGCCACTTTCTATGCCCGTTGTACA
>DFHL01000023.1 GCA_002371315.1 Bacteroidales bacterium UBA3724
TACTGTACAACGGGCAGTGCTGGTCCTGTCAATCAGTCATTTAGAGAGGCCGATTTTGGCCCTTCGGCGGTACGCAGGCGGGCGCGAAAGTTTTTCGACGGCAGGGCAATAAAATGGCCGTCCCGGGCGTTAAAGGCAAAAAAAAGAACCTATGAAACTGCGCAGCACCATAATCATCGCAACGCTGGTCGCAGCCACAATGCTCATTGCCGGCTGCAAGAAAGACGGCATCTACCGCCCCGGCGACAAACTGGCCCGGATTTCGGAATACTACGAAAAGGCGCACCAGCGCTACGACCCCGAAACGAAGCTGTGGCGCACCATCCACAAGGACAGCACCGCACGGTGCGACAAGGAGAAATGGGCCTGGGACGGCAAGCAGCTGCACCACATCGACATCTATTCGCAGGGGACGAAGAGGGGCACCGTGGCCTTTGTCTACGACGGCAACCGCTTGGCGAGGGCAAACTTCAGCGCCACAGGCCTTTATGCCGAATACACCTACGACGGGCGCAAGCTCAGCTCGGTGGTCGTCAAGAACAAGAAAGGCGAGACCGAAATGAGCGAGACGTTCGAGTACGACGGCAAGAAAATCAGCACCATACACGTCACGCTACCCAATACGAATCTGGTAGTGTACGGCGCGCAGGCACTGATGCCCGTCCTTGGCGACGCGCAGGTGGCCAGCGACATAGCCGCAGCCAGCCACAAGGCGGCAGCATCGAAGGCATTGGAGCTGGTGCTCGACATCGCCTGGAAGGGCGACAACATCCGCAGCATCACCGACCGCACCACGGGCGGCACAACGACCTACAGCTACGACGACAAGACCAATCCCCTGCGGGGCCTGCTGACCACCCTCGAAGGCACCGGCGGGCAGTCCAACGAATACGCCTTCGCCAACCGCAACAACATAATAGCGGCCAGCTACGGCGACCAGAAGCTGAGCTACACCTTAACCTACAGCACCGACCTGCCGACCTCGCGCTCGCGCAGCGTCGTGCACCACTACACGCAGGGCTACCGCTATGTGGAAACCTACATCGACTACTACGAATATGTCGAAGAATAGTTTTTTTCAAAAAAAATTTCGCCTCGCGGTGTAAGATTTCATCCACTACTGCCGACTACCTGTAAAAAGTTCGCACAAATCATTCAACATATAATTCATTAACCCTCAAAAAAACAACGACAATGAAAAAAATCTTAGTTCTCGCAATGGCCGCCGCTGTGGTGAGCCTGATGGGCGCCTGCAAAAAAGAGGGCGTCTACAATCCGAAGCAGAAAATCGCCAAGGTCTACGACGAAAGTTCCTCGACCGACTCGTATTTCGACGGCACCGAATGGCATACCAACAGCCGCACCCAGCCCAAAGAGCTTATCGAAGAATGGACCTGGGACGGCAAACTGCTGACCCAGATAGCCTACCCCTACACGTCGGAAGACGGCAACGGCAATGTCACTACGATGTACGAATACACAAAGTTCACCTACGACGGCAAGCAGCTGACCGAAGTGAACAGCGACTGGGAACGTATGCTGATCACATACGACGGCAAGAAGCTGGACAAAATCGAGCTCTACTACTCCGACGACAAAGCCAGCAGTGAACCCAACGCCATCTTCACCTTCACCTACGACGGCAAGAAAATCAGCAAGATGACTGCCAACCTCGAAAACGAAGACTTTGGCAAAGGCAAAAACGGCCGCCCGCAGATGGGACGTATGACCCGGATGCTGCTGCAGTCGCTCACGCCCGACGTGCGCGGAACCGAAAAAATGCTCGCCTCCACCTGCGAAAAAGCCCGCAAAGCTGGTGCCAAGGGACGCGTCAACGTCGATATGATCCTGACCTGGGACGGCAACAACATCAGCAAAATCGAGTCCAAATATATGGGTATGTCCGCCCAGACCATCGAATACACCTACGACGACAAGAACAACCCCTATCAGGGCTTCCTCTTCACCCTGGTTGGCGATTTGCAGGTCGAGGACAACCCGCTGGCTTTTGGCAACGAGAACAACATCACCAGCGTCAAGATGTATGAACCCGGCGACGAAGAGCCCTACACCGAGAACTTCACCTACACCTACGATGGCAAATGGCCTGTCAGCTGCTCAACAAAGCACGAAAACAGCGACGACAACAACCGGTACTCCTATACTTCGACAGTCTATTACGAATACAAATAGCAACTGCGCAATTCGCACAAAAAAAAGAGGACGCCACATAACGGGCGTCCTCTTTTTGTTTGCCTTTGGCGGCCGTGGCTGATTAGCCCAGGCGCTTGAACTGGCAGGTGAAGTGGCGCATCAGCTCGGCTTCCCAAGTGATTTCGAGACCGCGCTTGATGGTGTCGCGACGGTCGTAGACGTTCTTGAGGGCGGCGGCGATGACGTCCATATGGTTGTTGGTGTAGACGCGGCGCGGGATGCAGAGGCGCACGAAGTCGTTGCCACCGAAGCGGTTCTCGCGGGTCACGGGGTCGCGGTCGGCGAGGACGTAGCCGATTTCGCAGGCGCGGATGCCGGCTTCAAGATAGAGCTCGCAGGTCAGCGTCTGGGCAGGGAATTCCTCTTTCGGGATGTTGGTCAGCACCTTGTCGGCATCGACGAAGATGGCGTGGCCACCGGCGGGACGCTGGTAGGGGATGCCGTACTCGTCGAGCTTCTGGGCCAGGTAGTGGACCTGCTTGATGCGGGTTTCGACCATCTCGAACTCGATGTTCTCTTTCAGACCGACGGCGAGGGCGTCCATATCGCGGCCGTTCATACCGCCATAGGTGAGGAAGCCTTCGAAGGGGATGCAGAACATCTTGGCACCTTCGTACCAATCCTTCTTGTTGGTGGCGATGAAGCCGCCCATATTGACGAGGCCGTCCTTCTTGGCGCTCATCGTCATCGAGTCGGCATAGCTGAACATTTCGAGGGCGATTTCGCGCAGGGTCTTGTTCTCATAGCCTTTCTCGCGGGTCTTGATGAAGTAGGCGTTCTCGATGAAGCGGGCGCTGTCAACATTGACGGGCACGCCGTATTTGTGGCAGAGCTCGCAGGTCTCGCGGATGTTCTGCATCGAGACGGGCTGGCCGCCGACGGTGTTGTTGGTGACGGTGAGGACCATAAAGGGGACGTTGCCCTTGTTCTCTTTCAGTATCTTCTCCAACTTCTCCAAGTCGACGTTACCTTTGAAGGGCACCTCAAGCTGGGTGTCGTAGGCCTCCTTGACGGTGACGTCAATGGCGAAAGCCTTGCGGCTCTCGATGTGGCCCTTGGTGGTGTCGAAGTGGGCGTTGCCGGGGATGATGTTGCCGGGCTTCACCAGGTAGCTGAACAGCACGTTCTCGGCTGCGCGGCCCTGGTGGGTGGGGATGACATACTCGAAGCCGGTCAGCTCGGTGATGGTGTCCTTCATATGATAGAACGAGCGGGCACCGCCGTAGCTCTCGTCGCCCTGCATCATAGCAGCCCACTGGCGGTCGCTCATAGCGCCGGTGCCGCTGTCGGTCAGCAGGTCGATGTAGACGTAGTCGCTCTTCAGCATAAAGACATTCTGATGGGCTTCGTTGAGCCATTTTTCACGTTGTTCACGAGTGGATTTCTTGATGGGTTCGACCATCTTGATTTTCCACGCTTCTGCAAATGGGAGTTCCATAATATTAAGTTTTTTGATTAATTATTGAATGATTTTTTGGTTTCCAAACTGTCAAAACACAAAAATCGGCATACAATTTCTCGTATGTCGATGCCGTGAGACGCGCTTTGGGACGTCTCTAAAAAAGACAATAAACATCTCTTTTCTTGATATTTAAGAAAAGCAAACGGGCGTTTATGTCGATACTGTTCATTGTCATAGTTTGGAAATGCAAAGATACGTGTTTTTTTTGAATCGGGGTGAAAAACAAAAAAAAAACGTGAAATGTCAGAATTGGGATTGAAACTGTGTATTATATATTTGTAACCAGAAGTTACCATAAAA
>DFHL01000022.1 GCA_002371315.1 Bacteroidales bacterium UBA3724
GCCGGCATCCGCGCCTGCGAAATCGGCTACGTCCTCGCCGACCGCGACCCCGTAACCCGCGAGAACCGCTTCGGTGGCAACGACTTCGTACGCCTCTGCATCCCGCGCCGCGTCTACACCAACAACCACATGGATGTCATCGCCGCCGCCCTCAAGAACGTCTACGACCGTCGCGACACCATCAAGCGCGGTCTCGAGATCACTTGGGAAGCCGAACTCATGCGCCACTTCACATGCCAGTTCAAACGCCTCGGCTAATCGACTTCGTTGTCGGCCGAGCCGACGGCAAACCACAAAAACGAAAAAGCCTACGGCACGAAAACGATAACTAAAACAAAAAGGCCTACGGCACGAAAATGAAAACCAAACGGAAAAGGCTTCGACCTGCGTCGAAGCCTTTTTCATTTGACAACCACACACTTCCTGTTTCTGCCGTCGGCAGAACGGACTATATATATCCCTGTCGAGGGAACCTCGACTTCTATCATTATCACCAACATAGAATTTTGCGAAAGTTGAGTATTTTATAAGATTTACAAGATCTCTGCCGCGGCAGCGGCAAGGAGAAAAAGACTCAACGGGATTTTGCTTATTTGGAACAAAATTCTAAACACTGGTTAAACGAAACGAGGGTGTCCCTGACTCTTGGGACACCCTCGTTTACAGATCAATAAGCAATCCTATTATTCGACGATGGTCATCTCGTCGATAAGGTTTTTGGCGCCGGCATATTTGTCGATGACCCACAGCAAATAGCGCGTGTCGAGACAGATGCAGCGTTGCAGGCGTTCCTCGAAGTCGATATCGCCCGACATCGACTCGCTGTTGCCGTCGAAGGCCAGACCGATAAGGTTGCCCTCGCCGTCGATGACAGGGCTGCCACTATTGCCACCGGTAATGTCGTTGGTGGTGACAAAGCAGGCGTGCAGCTTGCCGTCTTTGTCGGCATAGCGGCCGAAGTCGCGAAGCGTGACGAGTTCCCTCAGGCGGGCCGGAACTTCAAACTCGCCACCGGCAGGGCCTTCCTTTTCAAGCACTCCATCTATTGTAGTATAGTAGCTGTAAGCGACAGCATCGCGCGGCTCGTATGCCTTCACGTTGCCATAGCTGAGACGGATGGTGCTGTTGGCATCGGGGCTCATAAGTTTATGTCCTTCATTGATTTGCATCACACCATCGGTGAAGTTGCGGATGCCGCGTTCCAGGCCTTCGCTCGACTCCTTCGGGACCATACTGCTGAGCTCCACATATTTGGCATAGATCTCGCCACCAACGAGATACACAGGGTCTTTATGCAACTTTTTCATATCCGGCTTGGCGAGAAATTTCTCCAGACTTTCACGGCTGGCGAATATGGACTTCTTGTGCAGGTCGGCCACGTATTTGACAAAGTCGCCTTTGTACTTTTTCGCAGCCTGTTTGAGGAACTCGGGCTGATACTGCACGTCGAGGTGCTGGGCCACATACTTGAACATCTCGGCCTCCAGCCGCTGCTCGAGCTTGGAATCGTAATCTTTATAGAAATTCTGGACGTAACCATTCACCGACTGGACAACGGCATCGCGGAACATCTCGTACTTCGGGTCGTCGAGCACCTCGATACCTTTAGCCATCTGGAAGGCCTGCCACGGGAGCTCGGGGCCGATGAGGAGTCCTTCGACAATATAGGTGCGGGCAGCGCTGAAGGCCTCGCGGTCTTTGTAACCTTTCTCTATCAGCGACAGCGCCTCGCCATACTTGGCGGCTTTGCTCGATGCCCACTGGCGATACTGGTTCTCAATCTGGCGTTTCACGTTCATCGTTCCCAACTGCTTGAGGGCTTTGTTCTGTTCGTCGCTGTACTTCCAATAGTTGGAGCATTCGGCATACTTCGAGTCGTATTTGATGCGCACAGCCTGATCCTTGGCCATCTCTTCGCGCATGACATTGATTTTCACCGAACGGATATCGAAGCGCAGCTGGTTCTCGCGTTCGGTCTCGACAAGGCCGTAACTGGTGAGGAAACGGTCGGTCGTGCCGGGGAACCCCATCGTCATGGCATAGTCGCCCTCTTTGAGTTCGCGATTGCTGACGGGAAGGTAGTGCTTGGGGTTGAGGGGAATATTGACATCCGAATATTCTGCCGGGCTGCCGTCGGGAGCAGTGTAGATGCGGAACATCGAGAAGTCGCAGGTGTGGCGCGGCCACATCCAGTTGTCGGTGTCGCCACCGAACTTGCCCATCGACGACGGCGGGGCACCCACAAGGCGCACATCCTTATAGATGATATGAACAAAGAGGAAGAACTGGTTGCCGTTGAACATAGGCTCGACATGGGCATCGTAGATGGTGCCCTCGGAAGCCTGGCGCTCAATCTGTTTCGACACCTCAGCAATAGCCTTCTCGCGCTCGGTCTCGCTCATCTCGTCGCTCAGCGCGGCCTTCACGCGGTCGGTCACATCCTCCATGCGGACAAGTATCGAAGCCGTCAAGCCCGGATTGGGCAGCTCCTGATCTTTGCTGTAGGCCCAGAAGCCGTCGCGCAGATAGTCGTGTTCGACTGTCGAATGCTGCTGCAGCTTCTCGAAACCGCAGTGGTGGTTGGTGGTCATAAGACCTTGGGGCGACACAATCTCGCCGGTGCAGAAGTGGTTGAAGGGCTGACCAGCCTCGCCGAGACCGACAACTGCATCCTTCAGGCAGCTTTGGTTTACATTGTAGATGTCTTCAGGGGTTAGTTTGAAGCCGGCTTTTTGCATGTCGGCATAGTTCTTGCCGATTAAAGACAGGAGCCACATGCCTTCGTCGGCATGAGCCTGTTGAATCGAAAACTGGAAGCTGAAAAATGCTATTAGTGTAGCAATCAAAAATGTTTTTTTCATCGTATAAAGTTTAAAATTCTTTTAATTGTAAAACGATTTTCGCGCACGAAATATTACACATAGCCAAAAATATTTTCAGCCTGCATACTTTTTCACTCTCTTTGACGTTAATCAGAACAACAAATCAATATTAATAAATCATGAAAAAATTAGTTCTTTTTGCCGCCACAATGCTTCTCTGCGCAGGCATCTCTTTCGCTCAATCTCCCGTCAAGGGAAAAAGTACACAGTCCAAAACCACCGAGGCTAAGATGGTTCAGACAAATCCTGCCGCCAAAACCGACAACAGCACTCCCGCTGCCAAGCCCGCTTGCGGCAAATGCCCGCACCATCAGCAATGCGGCAAGAATGCCGACGTGAAAGCTCAACCGAAAAGCGAAGTCGCTGCCGAAAAGAAATGCTGCAACAAGGACAGCATGAAACCCGCAGCAAAAAAAACTGACGAGCCCAAGACTGCAGTCAAGAAATAACAAATGAAGAATATCCGCAACTTCTGTATCATCGC
>DFHL01000033.1:0-14455 GCA_002371315.1 Bacteroidales bacterium UBA3724
GAAGCTGCCGAGATGGAGTATGCGAAAGCCTTATACATGATGGGATACTGTTACTATAATGGTATTGTTGTCAAGAAAGACGAGGATCAGGCATTGGACTACTTCAAAGAAGCTGCTCAGTTCGGTTATAAAAAGGCGGAGGAGAGGGTGCACGACATATTGCTTTCTCGCGAAACACAGAATTACGACGATGTGCCGTTCTGAGTTTCAGAATGGCCTTGTCGGTTCAGCTATGTATCATCCATAGGGAAACTATGGCGGGAACATGGACGGAGGTAGTGTTTGATTAAAGTTTGAGTAAAAGGGGAGTAAAACCTAAGAGGTGTGTAGGGGGACTATTCCGGCAGGCGGAAAAGGATTTCTATCGGGTAGCGGTCGGAGATGTAGGAGACGCCACACTCAAAGATGAGCACTCGATAGCAGCGAAGCAACAAGAAAAGTCCCGTCAAGATGACTGGGCTTATTTTACTCAATCATCGTTAGGCTTTGCGGTAAAGGTCTTGGATGACGAGGCCGGCGAGGGTGAAGCCGAAGAGGGCTGTGATGTGGGCAGTGGTGCCGTTGACAAAATTATGCCCACTCGCCGACCGAAATACAGTAGCGATGTAGTTGGCTATCTCGTCAAGGTCACCGGTGGCCTCATTGCTCACTATCACTGTGTAGCTTTGCATAAGCCTCATCCAGTTTGCGATGGAAAATGCTTCCGAATTCGTCCAGCGACATATAGCCTTGGCTCCATAAAGTCGCCGACCACAGTTCGGGAATGGGTTTCGCTTTCCGCACCTCTTTGCGAGTGTGCGAAACATTAGGTTTCATCGGCATTGTGTATGCTACTTGTGTTTCCATTTTGTTATTGTTTTCGATTTGCAAAATTACGAAGAATTATCGGATTGACAAAATGAAATTTATTATAGTGTTATTTCTTGCGGCAGGTGCAGGCACATAAAGAAAGCCAGTGGCTTTCGATAGCGTCCCGCAGGGTGGCAAACGGAGTGCAGCCAAGCGGAGAACAGAGAAAAACAAAGAGGAAATCCTCCCGACGATTACTTGTGCAATTCGTGGGGAATGTAAAAGTCAACGAATTATAAATATTGGTATTCATCAAGCAATCGTTTTCAATTTTTTTGCATATTCTTTTGCCTCATAGTTATTTCATCTGAAGAGGGCAATGATTCCTTTTGAAAAGATTCGGAAGGGCAATGTGTTTGATGCTTGTGGTGTGCTGTTTGTGGTTGAATTTTAGTTGGTTGTATTTTTTATTTTGCTGTTCTGAATTATTTGCGTACCTTTGCAAGGCAAAATAATAGTATAAACAACAACATTGTGATTTTTCACAAATAATCGTTTCTTTATGAATAAATACTATAGATTTATGATAACTTCATTATCTGATGGCAGCGCCAGGCGTGGCTTTCGCCCTTTTACGTCATTTGTGTCCACTTTTGTGATATTTGTGATGCTCCTGACGGTAAATGTCTTCAGTCTGAAGGCTCAAGATGTAATTGTTACCGCCGAAGCGAAAACAAATATCTTCCCGTCGCAGGTCAACAACTATGTCGACAGCCCTTGGAGGTATTTCCGCATCCGTTTGCAGAACCTGTCGGGCACCACCCAACGGGTGTACCTGACTCTCAATATCGAGTGCCAGTATTCCGCTTCGGGAACGCCCTTCCAGATGCAGACCGTCGATGTCGGACGTTCGACCAGACCGTACATCGAACTTGCTCCAAACCAAATATATGTGATAGACAACCGCGAACGCTATGACAGCCATTTTGCAGGCCGAATACAGACGAATATGTCAAACAATACGCTGTCGATGCTGTCGCGCTTGCCCGAAGGCAACTATAACCTGTGCGTAAACGTTTGCCGTTGGTCGCAGAATGTGTCGCAGGATGTCAGTATGAACCAGAGTTGCCTGATGTTCACCGTGTGTTACACCGGTTCTGCGCCGGAACTGATTACGCCCATCGGCGGGATGAACCCGCAGTTTGGATACTCTGCCGTAGAAATCGCTCCAGTGATGATACCACAGCGCAACCTTAACTTTCGCTGGATGGGTGTCATTACCAACTGTGCGCAAATGACGCGGTTCAATTATGTCCTGAAGATGGTCAAGGTCCTTCCGGGACAAAACGTAAACGACGCTATCAAGCGCAACAGCACCTTCTTGAGCCGTGAATGCGGCTCACGCACCTACTGCAGCATAGACACCCTGAGGGACCTCAATGTTCCTTTTGAACGAGGTGCCACCTATGCCGTTCAGGTTATAGCCAACCAGCGCGGCAACACCATCCTGCAGCTTGGCAATGACGGCAAAAGCCAGGTGATGTGCTTCACCTGGGGACAGCACGACACTGGTGTACCGGGAGTGGCAACAGGCGAGGGGAATGGAACAACATCCGGCAACGACGCAACACGCCCAGGTGATGATAAAGTCACCGTCAAACACTATACCACCTTCTTCACCGACCGGTCTGAGATCGTCGACTCTATTCTGCCGCCCTGCATCGTTGCCCCTGCGCCCGACTCGACCCAAAAGGCGGCCTTGCTGGAACTCCAACCCACCCAGTCGAGCAACATTCCCAATGTGGACCGTAAGGTTGTGTCGACCTACCTCGTTGACGGCACGCCGGTTATTGATACCACTGTCAAGAAAATCGATTTCAAGTGGCTGCACGCCCGACACGACAAAGTAAGAATTGTCAACTACGACGTAAAGCTTTACGAGCATATGGGCAACCTCAATGTCACATTCCAGCGCCCGGCTCTCAAAACCAAACGTATCGAAGGCAGTTTCAATACGCACTATGGCTATTCCAACAACAATCTCGTCAGCCTTGACGATGAATCGTGGACCAGCGGCCTGCAAAAGGGTAAGCAATATGTCCTGGTAGTCGAAGCCCACGCTGGTATCACCTACACCAGGTATGACATTGACGTCACCGTATACAAACGTCAGGGTAAAGAGGATTCCACCGTCTACGATACCACCCGTACAGTCAATAGCGATGCGGCTGTGATTACCTCCTGGCTTGTTTTCCAGTACGGCATCGACGAATCTTTGCTTGACAAGCTGACGCCGCCTCAGTTTACCTATCCCGTCGATCGCAGTACCGCCGCCTGGGACGACTCGACGCATTTGGAGTTTGACAGAGAAATTCCCGAGATACCATACTACGACGACTTCAGCTTCGATTGGAAAGAGGCCGACGGATACGACGTCTCTGACACTATATTATATGATTTATATATATACGACTGTCCTGCGAAAAAGAAAATGTCCGAAATTTTGGAGGGCAAACACAAATGGCTCTACAAAGACATCAACAACCTCACGCTGACCGACAGCATAGCCGACTCGCTCAAGGTGGGAAGCACGTATATAGCTCGTCTGCGCGTGCATTCCACGCCCGACAGCAACAAGTACAATCGTCTGGCCGACGGATGGTCGCTTCCGATTGCCTTCAAGCTCGTCGACACCACCGTTTTCTCTGGAGCCTTCGATGTCACCAATGCCTGCTTCCCGAGCGATACCGTCGGACTGTCGCGCAAAGTGATCACTCCCAAGGTGGACTCGCTTATTAGCAATCGCACGAGGCTGAAGATGGGACGGTTTGACCTTATAGTACAGAAAGGAAAACTGACTGGCAAGAAGTATTCGGGCGAAGGCTTCGTCGTATGGCATCCGATGGGATTCGGCTGCAACATCAAGGTGCATTTCGACTCGATCGTAATCAACGAAAAATACCAAATCATCTCGGGTACTGCACGCAGTATTGAGACCGACACGAACAATTACATCCGTCTCAACATCGATGGCAGCAAGTGGGCCGCAGGGTTCGATATGGCCAGCGACCAGGCTGCTCAGAGTATGGATTATATTGCCAAAAAAATAGGCGAAAAAGGCGAAGATGTCAAGACCTGGTACGAACGCATCAATATGGGCAGCAACGCCCTCACCGAAATGATCCGCAGCGGTGTAGAGGGCGATTTCGCACTTGGCACAGTAACTACCCCTGTGCGCATCGACAACAAGATGTTCAACATCAAAAACGCCAATTTTGCCCTCGCTGTCAACGACTTCTTCTTCTCGCCGGTCACAGCCCAGATCAACCTGCTCGCCGTCTATGGCTCGCCCCGCGACGACCTCTACATTCCCGCAATAGCCACCAATATATGCATTGCCCCCAACGCATTTGCCACCGACAGCAACAGCAACATTGTCCTCTTCACTCCGCGCGACTACGAGTTTGAGCTGGCTGACGGATACACTATGCGTTTCAAGAAGCCATCCAACTTCGCTCAAGTCAAGGACGGCTGCCATATGACAATAAAGAAGAACAAAGTCGACTTCACTATTGATGTGGACCTCGACTTCGGCAAGAAAGGCCAGGATGGCAACAAGTTGTTGTCGGTCGATCTCAAAAACAATGGCATCGTCGACCCCACCAAACCCGTTATGGCCCATTTCAGAACCACTATCAGCGACTGGGATGACTGGTATGTCAAAGTCGCAATGGACCCCTTCACCGTCGTAGGCTGCGAGAAATACACGTTTCTGCCCACCGGACGAGGCATCATCTTCGACCACTCCAGCAAGCGCACACCCGAAGAGGTCCGCTTCCCCGCCAACTATGTTGGCAAGGGCAAGCGTGACCAGTGGAAAGGCCTCTATATAGACTACTTCGGCATTATGATGCCCGAGGATGTCAGCAACACCTTTGTCGATCTCAACGGCGAGGATGACGACACTCCCGACTCGACCGTCGTTTATCGCGTAGGCGCCAACGGCGAGAACACCGACACGATTGATTATGTCTACCCTGGCCACCGCATCAGCTTCACCGCCAGCAAGCTGTTGTGGGACAAGGATGGCCTCTCGGTCTTGGTCTCCGTCAACGATATTTTCAAAGGCGAGACCCGCAACGGTGGTGGCTGGTATTTCAGCCTCGACACCGTGGGCATCAATATAGAAAAGAGCAAGTTCAAATACGGAAAAATCGACGGGCAAGTCAAACTGCCACTCTTCGAGGGACGTATGAAGTATAGCTGTATGCTGGGTACAGACAGCCTCGTGTTTGCCATTACACCTGGCGACTCCCTCAACCTTAACCTGTTCCTGGCCAAGGTAAAACTGGACAAGAAGTCGAGCTATTTCCGCATCAATCACGACTATGGCGGACATACCACCGTGATTGACAAAGACAAGGTCACCGGCACCAAATATACAATGCTCTCGGACAAGAGCACCACGCGCGTAGACCTTAATCTAAGCGGTACTATCGATATTGACCTTGATCGCATTGGCGTCGACGCTTCGTTGCCAGCCATCAAGTTCGAAAATATGTATATGCGCAACTTCCGCGAGAAGGACTACCGGCAGGGTACCAAGGCCAAAGTCAAAGCCTACGAGTTTGGAAGCATCGATTTCTGCATAGGCAACTGGAGCAAGGCTTCGCCGCAGAAATATATAGGCACAGCTCCGAGACCAGTTGGCGGCGACGACACCCCCAAAGGAGACGCTGAGGGTGAGGAAATGTTTAAGGGAAAGGTCGGCGGTTTCGAATACAGCGTCACTGGCATCAATCCGTTCTATGAAAAGCTTGCAAACAAGGATGGAGTGTACAAAGTCGGTCTTGATGTCGGAGGCAAGATGACTTTGGGCATCAGTGAGGATATGTCATTTGGTGCCAGTGCTGGTTTTGCCATTAGCTGTGAGGTGAATGTCAGCGATTTTGATGTGTCTAACTGGGGTGGACAATTCGACTCGGTGCGCTTCAAGACCGATATCGGGCCTTTGAAGGTTGAGGCAGCCATACTCCACACCCGTGAAGATACCGTGTTCGGCAACAGCTGGCGTGGAATGGCCAAGGTGACTGTTATGGAGTCGGTTACTTGCGCTATGGGTTGCGGATTTGGCAGCCTGCCCAAGCCCGACGGCAGCGGCAATTACGATTGGTGGTACTTCGAGGGTGCTGCCCAGCTTGGCAAAACAGGTGTGCCCGTGGGCCCCGTTTCGATCAACGGCTTTGGAGGTGGCTTTGCCTACAACTGTATGCCAAACAGAGAGTTCGCCGGAGCAAGGGCAAGAGATATGATGAGCAAGGATTTCGTGGACGGTATGGTGTCCAAGAATGGCTGCAACTACAAGCCGCAGTACGATGCGTGGATGGCTAAAGCCGGAATTTCGCTCTGCCTCACAGGCAACCCCAAGACGCTCAATGCCGACGGCACTCTCAACCTGCGCATTGCCAACGGCCACTTCAGTGGCATCTGCCTGCAGGTCAACGCGCATATGATGTCGAGCTACGATGAGGAGAACAAAGAGGCGAGCAGTTCGATGCTTGACATTGGTGCCTTCATTGACTACACCCGTCGCGGCGAGGGTGATTGGACATTGACTTTCTCAGCCTGCGCCAAGAGCGAGATTGATATGAAATCGCTGCTGAAAAATGCAGCAGCCTCCTTCGTGCCTGCCGACCTCTCTCTGCCTGGCAGCTGCATCGACAAGGTCAAAGGTGCTGTGCCTGGCTCGCTGTCCAAATATATTGAGCCAATTATCGACTCCACCGTCGCTATGGCCAAACTTGACGAGAAAGAGAAAAAGTTGAAAGAACGCGATTTTGGTGCCAGCCTTTCGATGCAGATACCCATCGACCTTTATATCAACAAGAGCCCAGACAAGGAGACCGAATGGTTCTTTGCCCTTGGACGTCCGGCCTACGACGACCGCGTGCGCTTCAAGTTCGAATTCGACCTAGTCGTCCTCGACGGTATGACGGAGTGGACCTTCTACTTTATGACGGGCAATCATTTCCCCGACGGTTTTGCTTTGCCGCCCATTCCCGACGAAGTGGCCGAGTTCCTTGGTGGCAAGTATGCCCAACGCGCCGAGCGCGGACGCATTCTGCCCACCTTCAAGGATGCCGGTGGTTTCGCAATGGGTGTTTCGTTCGCTGCCAGCATCAATTTCAGTATGATTCTTTTTGTTGAAGCATCGGCCTACATTGGTTTCGACGCCGCCATCATCGACACCAAGGGGCAGGGATGCGAAGGCTACAGCACGATCGGCAAGAACAACTTCTACGGTATGGGCCAGGCCTATATGATGCTTAAGGGCAAGGCCGGCCTCGAACTCAACCTGGGATTCTGGAAAGGACGTCTCGACCTTATTGATGCCGGACTGGGCGCCATCGTTCAGGCTGGTGGCCCCAACCCGACGTGGGCATTCGGTATGCTGCGCTTCAAGTGCGCACTGCTGGGCGGCAAAATCAAGATTAACACCGCTGTCGACTTCGAACTTGGCGAGACCTGTATCCCTGGAGCTGGCAACCCGCTTGCAAACGTGAAACTGTTCCAGAGCGTCACACCGGGTTATACCAAGGACGACTACACCAAGCCCGAGAATGTCAGCAGTCCCTTCACCACGGGAGTCATAGTGAGCAATATGCCCTGGAACCAGGATGTGCTCCTCTCGGCCGTCGACTCTAAAAACGAACAGGTGACGCGCAAGTTCAAATTCATTCTCGACCAGCGTATGTCGACCTACGAGTATATGAACAATAGCGGCATCTGGCAGAAGATACCACTGAACATTTCCTCGTCGTCCACCGACGAGAACGCACTCTATTATTCGTCGAATACTGGCGGTTTCCGTCCGCAGAGCCAACAGCGGTTCCATTTCTACGGTCGCGTGTTCGAGTATCGTTCCTCGCTGGATCACAATCTGTCGGACTACTACTGTTCGCGCGACACCGCCTACTATACGGGCAATAACTACGTTTCCGTGCGTTTCGCTCCGAACGCGACCAATAAGGGCATTATGGCTTGGCGTCTGCCGCTTTTCACCGACAACAAGGTGACCACCTTTGTGACCGACAAGAACTACTATCAGGACACCCTCATATACCTCAAAACCGAGGATGCCCCCGAAAACCTCTACAACCAAGTGGTATACACTTGGCCCTACAACGGCGACCCGATGGTGCCGATCGAAGAACTCTACCGCAGTAACGGCCGTTACCGTGTGCTTATTTACACCTACGCCCACAACCAAATCCTTGACCCCGATGCCATCGACAAATCGGGCCGACAGATAAAAGCCTTCCTTGTTGAGTCGGGCTGGGGAGAAACCGCTACTGCCATCGCCTGTGATTATATATACTACGAGGATGGTTTCCAGGGGAGTACACATCCGTGCATAGAGGTTGTTATGCCCTCCGACTTCAATCCTAGTCGCTACAACGGCCGCAATCTCGCTGTACGCCTGATGCTGGTGAGGAAAAAAGACTACCAGGCTCAACTCGATGCTCTTAACAACAAAGCCAACGAGCTTATGACTCAGACGAAGTACGAACAGCAGAGCCGCTCCAACCTTGGCGAACTCTACAACACCTACCTTAAGACTGCCGTCGATGGCATCGTCTCGGGCAACACCGCCACATCTACATCGCAGGACAGCACCCGTGCTTCGGGTGCATCCACAGGCGAGGGGAATGCCAGTGCCAATTTCAACGTACGATTGGCCCAGCTCCAAGAGGCCGTCAAAGAATATATCGGCGACGAAAAAGACACGGCAATGAACTACAGCCGCGTCTCGCTGGCCTCGGGCTATGTTGCTGCAGTTCGCGCCGGTGATGCAATATACAATCTCTATTTCCGATTCTGCGACAAATACACCAGCTACAAACAAATCCTCGATAATGTCGATATAGGCTATCTCTTCGATGCATCAGCCTACACCCACGACGGCTCCTCGTCTATGATCTTCTCAGTGAAGAATAAACCGACCACTCCTGCGCAAATCAATGCCGCACGCTTCGGTTACCTGTTTGAAGAGTATGAACCCGATGACCCCACACAGTATATGACAGGTGTTCGACTGCCACCTATTATGAACGCCATAGTTGACTACACTTGGAAAGGTAGCGGTAACGAATTTATTGATCTGTATAATTTCTATGCCCAAAATGTCGTCGCCGTCCAAGGTGCCACAATGCGTACATATGCACCTTTGAAGCGCCCCAAAGCTGACTGTAAGGACGGTTATACGCATATTTTCTGTGGTGGAGTCAAGTCTTCCAACTGGTGTGCTTTCGACGAAGGTGTGTATGGCTATTATCTTAAAGATGCCGCTTCAGTCGGACTGATCCTTTCCAGCAAGGATAATGAATTTATAAATACCGCGTCAGGTGTCCGTGTATACAGAAACCTTGGCGCTTATGTCGACTATGGCAACGCAAAAGTGTCAGGCGCATATATACCCTATACAATGTTTGAAGACTTCGGACCCAATTGCGCCCCTCGTTTGTTGAAGTGGAGCAGCATCGACCATAAGGCACGTATAGACTCCTTGCATATGCTTGGGCGGCAGGAAAAATACGTTATGAGCGACTTCGTCACTACCTATAATCCTGCCGAAACCTATAGCGCCTCCTTCCAGATTACCGACGAGGTGACAGGAACGCTGGTCGACGACATCAAGAAATTCAATAACTTCTTCCAGGCTCTGTTTGATTGTGGTGTCTATATGCATAGTAGAGGCTACAGCTACAAGGTCGACGAGCTCGCCACGCTCCTCTCCCAGTCCAAACATCTCAACACCCTTTCGCTCAAAGACTCCCCCTACACCTTCCCCAAGTCAGTATTCGCCAACTGGTGGATGGAAGCTTTCTATGCCAAGTTTAAGGCCAACGAGGCTACGGGCGAGCAACGCTTCAAGTATTATGACAAAAAACCTTACATCGAGCGTGACCAGATGGTCGATTATCGCGACTACCCTTCTGCTCTCTATTGGCAGGATTATGTGCTCCATATGGACCGTTTGCCGATGGAACTCAACAAAACTAAAGGCTCCCCCTGGACCACACTCTTCGCATCTAACAGCAAATACAGTAACGGCTTCAATAGCCAATGGTTTGTCAACGGCAAGACAGGTGGTATCATACCCTCAATTGCCGAAGGATCCACACCAATGACCCTGAAATTAGCTATCCTGTATACCGATTTCCGCAACGGATACAAAGTGTTGGGTAAAGCCGCCAACCGCGCCGCCGAGACTGCCACTAACAAGGATGCGCACCCTATGATTGCCACTCAGATGTACAAACCTGCATCCACCTACTTCAAGTTCAAGACCGATACGGGCAACAAACTCAAGAAAACCATCAACGAGAGCCGAGGACTTAAATTCCGTACCTACATAGAGCAAAACGACGACAAACTCGACAACGATTGGTTTGAGTAGAATTCACCATTCACTAAAAACAAGAACAATGAAACGCATATTTTTTCTTCTGACAATAATGTTTATCGTTATGCCTCAGGCTTTGAAGGCTCAACAGCAAGATGAGGCAGGACAAGTGATAGTCACCCCCAACGGCGATACCGTCAATCCTCAAGGCATCAAGTCAGTCCAACTGCTTGCCCGCAGCTATGGCGACAGCATCGTCCTGCGTTGGGCCCCCGAGGACGCAGGCCTATGGATGGCCGCCAACTCATACGGCTGGAACATATATCGCAGCTCCTCCGACGACAGCGATACGATGTATCACATAAACTCGGATGGCGACACTGTCCATCTCTGGCGTCTAAACGGTGACACCCCAATCAAACCGATGAGCCTCGACGAGATGAAGCGCCATTTCGACAGCACCGACCTCTACGCCGGCACCGCCGCCCAGGCTCTCTACGGCGTGATGACTTACGATGTCAACAAGGCCGACCAGTCCTCCGATATGGATTTCTTAACCCTCGCCTCCAAACAGTATCAGGAACAGACCCAACGCCAGTTTATGGCTTATCTCGCTGCCGAAATGCGGCCCGACATCGCAAAAGCCCTTGGCCTGATGTGGGTCGACAAAAATGTCAAACGCGGACAGCTCTACGAATACACTATTGAATGCCTCGTCCCACAGGAACTTACCGAAGTGTATGGCTCCTCTGTGATGGTACCCTGCAAAAACTTCCGTCCCAAAGAGGATGAGCAAATGCCCGAAGTCCGCATCACCCAGCTCGACCCCCACAAAGTTGCCCTTCGCTGGGACAAAAACAAACTGTCAGGCTATTTCATTCAACGCAGTAGCGATGGAGGCAGGACTTGGGAGAACGTCAACGACCCCAAGACCCCCGTCTGGCCGATGCTGCCCACCCTTGGCACCGCCGAAGCCTTTGGCGACAGCGTCGCTCACTGGATGCAGGACGAAGTTGTCCATTTCGACTCGCTCGACGCAGCACTTACCTACACTTATCGCGTACAGGCCTTCGACCTCTTCGGCGAACGCCGACCCTGGCGCTCCAGCCAGCCCTTTAAGCTCATTGATCTCATACCTCCCACCGAACCCGTACTGCTCCTCGTACGTCCCGAAGAAAACACCCGTTGCGTTATCAACTGGACTGTGATGGCTGACGACCCCGACCTCAAAGGCTTTGTCGTCACCTTCGCCCGCGATCTCGAAGGTCCCTGGAACCGCGTTAGCACACTCCTCGACAAGACCACCCGCCAGTACGTTGACCCCGTCGCCTACCAGCGCGGACGTGGCCTCTATCGCATTTTCGCCGTTGACACCGCCGACAACGTCTCCTTCTCCAGTTCGATGCTCAATTTCATCGAAGACGTCTTCCCTCCCGCAGCCCCTACCGGACTCCAAGGCGTCACTGACGACAGCACAGGCATCGTCTACCTTCGTTGGAATGAGGCCAAAGATGACGACTTCCTCGCCTACAAAGTCTATTTCGCCAATCAGCGCGACCACGAATTCATCGGCTGCACCGACGGCTACATCTACCAAAACCAGTTCTACGACACCGTCGACATCTCTTCCCTCACACACGAAATCTTCTACTACGTCATCACCGTCGACAACAACCACAACTATTCCCAGCCTTCCGATACGCTCCGTATCCTTCTCCCAGACCTCATCCCCCCCGGCCACCCTATCCTCGATGCCATCAGCCAGACCGACGACAGTGTCACTATCTCCTGGCTCCCCAGCGTCTCCCAAGACGTCAAACACTATTTCATCTACCGCAAATTCCGCGATGCCGCTCAATGGCAAGTCATCTCCACACTCTCACCGCGTGACGTCCAACCCAACGGCCACATCATCCTCCACGATGCACCAACCCCCAGCGACAAACCCTATACCTGGTGTATCGAAGCCATCGACAGCGCTGGCAACAGCAGTGGCCTCTGCGGACAGGCAGTCGCCCAAGTGCTGCCAAATCCCGAAGTCAAAGCCCAGATCAGCCTGCAAGCCCAGAGAAACCGTAACAGCCAAGCCGTAACCCTCTCGTGGACCTACACAACCGAGTGGCGGAAAGACTTCTACGGAGTTGTCTACCGCTCCGAGGACGATGGCGAATACTCCCCCATAGGCTCCTTCAAGCGACAAACCTCCACCTATACCGATGCAACCGCACCAAAGGAGAAAAAGCTCAAATACTACATCCAGTTCCAGCTCGGCGGCGGCAAATACAGTACCCCTTCAAACATAGTGGAAATAAAGAAATGACGGACCGTAATTTTAGTTACAAGTGCGAAATTGAAAAATAGAGTGATTATATCCAATAATATGAGCAACTTGTCTAAATATGCACAGTTAGTGCTGTGGACACTCGTGGCTGGAGTGTTCGCTGTCTGTTGCAAAGGCAATACCCCTGAAGTGCAGGAAACAGAGTCAATGGCAATGCAGGATGTGCGGTTGGCACCAGGAGATTACATAAGTGACAGCCCCGACAACATTGTGGAGTATTTCGAGTCTCTTTGCAGCGAACACGGGGCGGTGGTGGCTGTACACTCTAACGACAGGGACGATTCCCTTCAGGTATGGCAGGCCATACGTTTGCTTGACGACTATGCGGCAGGGCGTCGCAAATACTATCCGGCAGAAGAGGTGAGACGAGCACTGGATGTTTTGGCGTTCGAACTGGGCTATTGGCATAGCCACGGCGATTATTTCAAATTGGACTATGCGGACGACCAGGGTGATTATGAAGACACCAACTATGCAGAGATTTTCTTCTTCCGCTTTCTGGAGCAAGCCGTGCGTTTGAGCCCGCAGGTGGATTTCGTCACCGACTTTCATTGCGCCGATGGCACTGCCGGCATACTCAACTACCACGAATGGAGCCCCAACCCGCTGTATTCGTTCCTTGTATATCCATCTGATAGTGGCTTGCGCGTGCGTATGATAGGAGAGGTGGGTGACACTAAAATCGAGAAACTGTTTCACCTCTACGACGAGGATGGGCGCGAATATTACCTCTGCTCAAATAATGGCAGCTTTGATGATGAAGATGGCTTTTATGCCCCGTCCTTCCGTCAGTATCTGTTGCAGACCCGCGACGACTTCATTGGCGAAGTCGCTTCATACACAGAATCCGATTTCGTGGATGATTATTTCGATGGCACAATCGTGTTCAATCCCAAACAGCTCAGGTGGGATTGCTGCACGCGTAACGGCGACACCTATGTCCGCGTCGAAGGCTCCAAGTCGCTCATCCTGACCCTTGATGGCACAAATTCCTGCTTCCGCCAAGAATAGTCCTTGCCCTACGGTACAATTTATGAGCTTCGATTATATTCTTGACTTTGGCGAGTACTGCAATCATCGTGCTCTGTTCTAATCTACTATGCTTCCTTATTTCAACCCCTGCCATTCGCCGACGATGGTTTTGCATTGTGTGTAGGTCGACGAGCAGTTGAAAATCTTGTAGTATTCGCTGTTGTAGGGCTGCAGGACATCGACTGCGCGCTGGAAGGTGTCCCAGCCGTTGGCCAATATGTACAGGTAATAGACCGTTCCGCCCGTAAGGGGCGCATCCTTGGTGCCGTTGGGGCTTGAGCACATCTCAACGGTATAGGGCTCGTCGGCAGTATAGGCATTCTTGTTGTCGGCACCCTTCAAAAGGGCAGCAGCCATATATCGCTGGATATAGGAGTCGTTGGGCGAACTGTACTGCGAAGCGACAAGCTTGGTCTTGAGAATGCGGACCATATCGTCTACCGTGGCCGAGCCGTTGCAGAGCAGGCCCAGGCACTTCTGGCCGACAGCGTTGTCGCGGGCGAACATCTCGATAGCCATCGGAATCATTGCGGCAGCCCCCTGCGGCGTTTTGCCCAGCAGTTGTGTATAGACAGTCTCGAACTCGGCGTAGTCCGACGGAACATTGCTAAAGATGACGCTGGCTGTGGCTTTCTTGTGGTTCTTGGCGTTGAAGTCTATCTCGCCGTCGACGGTGTAGACGTGGTCGCCGTAGGTCAGCGTGTTCCCGGTTAGGTTTACTGCTGGGCGGACTACCTGCACCGTGCCGGTGTCGCTATCGGCCGTTGTTGATGTGGCCGTGCCGGAATTGCACGACGCAAGGAGCGTAAAACTTAGGCCGAGAATGGCCGACAAAAGTCTGGAAAAATGTTTGGTTGTCATATGGTTTGAGGGTTTAAGGGTTTAAG
>DFHL01000033.1:14587-15907 GCA_002371315.1 Bacteroidales bacterium UBA3724
AGGGTTTAAGGGTTTAAGGGTTGAAGGGTTTAAGGGTTTAAGGGTTTGAGGGTTGAAGGGTTGAGGGGTTTGAAGGTTGAAGGGTTTGAGGGTTAAAGGGTTTTAGGGAAGTTGGTGACCTGTGATAAGTGACCTGTGAAACGAGTGCGTTCGTGTCACAGGTCACAGGTCACTCATCACACAATCATTCCTGTGGCGACGACCAGGTGGGCGTCGTTGTCGTAGATGGTGGCGTATTGGCCTGCGGCGATGCCCTGTATCTTGGTGTCGCTGCTGAGGTGGAAGAGGGTGCCATAGACGGGGTCGGCGATGCGCGACAGGTGGCCTTGGGCAAACTCTGGCGTGTGGCGTATCTTGAATTTGACGGGGACGCTCCAATCGTCGATTGGGCTACTGTCGGCTGGCGTGTTCCAGATGTCGGCGCTGAGGTAGTGGAAGCCTAATAGGTTGATCTCCTTACCGTACTGGGCTTCGGGGGTGTAGCCCTGACTGACGTATAGGATGTTCTCGTCGATGTCCTTCTTCACCACAAACCAGGGGCCGCCGCTGAGGAAGAGACCCTTGCGCTGTCCGATGGTGTGGAACCAATAGCCCTTGTGGGTGCCGAGGATTGTGCCTGTTTCCAGTTCTATTATTTTGCCTTCGCGCTCGCCCAAATAGCGGCGTATGAAGTCGTTGTAGTTGATCTTGCCGAGGAAGCAGATGCCCTGGCTGTCCTTGCGGTCGGCCGAAGGCAGGTGTGCGGCCTGTGCCAGCTGGCGCACCTCGCTCTTCATCAGGTGCCCGATGGGAAACATAGCCTTGGCTATCTGAGGGTAGGTGAGCTGGGTGAGGAAGTCGGTCTGGTCCTTGATGGGGTCCTTGGCGGCAGCGAGGAAGGTTCTCCGTTCCCCGTTCTCCGTCGTGCGTTCATCAACTTGCGCATAGTGGCCTGTGGCGATGCGGTCGTAGTCGCAGCCTCGCTTGTCGTTGAAGGCGCCGAATTTGATCAGCCTGTTGCACATCACGTCGGGGTTGGGAGTCAGTCCTTTGCGCACCGACTCGATGGTGTAGCTCACCACGTTGTCCCAGTATTCCTTGTGCAGGTTCACCTCTTCGAAGCGGCAGCCGTATTTCTTTGCGATATACGATGTTATCTCGATATCCTCTTCGGCGGGACAGTCGATGTAGCCGTCCTCGGCCTCCATACCGATGCGGATATAGAATATGTCGGGCGTGTAGCCCTGCTCCTTGAGCAGATGGACCACCACCGAACTGTCTACGCCTCCCGAAACAAGTGCTGCTATGTTCATTTTGACTTTAACTTTAACCTTAACTTTA
>DFHL01000033.1:15962-18483 GCA_002371315.1 Bacteroidales bacterium UBA3724
TAACTTTAACTTCAGATACAAATACTATTTCCGCTTTCCGTTCTCAGTTTTCCGCTTTATTCTTTTTTTGTCATCGAATTAATCGAATTACTTTTTCAAATTTTGTTCCGCAAGCGGAACGCGAATTCCAATGAATTGGCTGACGCGTCAGCCCGCTTTCAGTTTTCCGCTTCCTTCTTTCCGCTTCCCGTTTTCCGCTTCCTCCGTTTCTTCTTCCGGCAGGCGGATGCTCTTGAAGCGG
Organism: Bacteroidales bacterium UBA3724; assembly: GCA_002371315.1. GTDB lineage: Bacteria > Bacteroidota > Bacteroidia > Bacteroidales > P3 > Colimorpha. Next base: position 16,204 of record DFHL01000033.1, read on the forward strand.
CGCTGGCGCTGCTGCCAGCGTTCTCGGGCGAACTGCTGCATATCGCTCACCTCGTCGTTCTCGTCGATGATTTCGAGTCCCAGTATGGTCTCGATGATGTCTTCGAGGGTCAGGATGCCCTGAAATCCGCCGTATTCGTCGATGATGATGGCAATCTGCTCCTTGTGCTTCAGCAGCGAGTCCCATATTTCGCTCACCGACTGCTCCTCGTTGAAGAGCGGTATGTCGCGTTTTATGTCCTTGAGTTTCTTGTTGAATTTGTCCTCGGCCAGGTCCTCGAGGGCATCGCTTCGCAGTATGTAGCCGGTGATGTACTCGGGGTCGTCGGCATAGACGGGAATGCGGCTGAAGTGGCTGTATTCCTCCACCTTATAGAATTCGCGCAGCGTCATCGACTCGGGCGCCACGGCGGCCACCGAGTGGGGCGTCATCACGTCGTAGGCTTTGATGTTGTCGAGCTTGATGACGTTCTGGATTATCTTGTTCTCGTCCTCGTCCAGCACGCCTTCGTCCTCGCCCACGTCGGCCATAGCCGCCACTTCTTCGCGGCTGACGGTGGCCTCGTCGTCCTTGCTGCTGAAAAGCTTGGTGAGCAGCCCGATGAGCAGCACCAGGGGGTACATCAGCACTATCAGCACTCGTATCGTGCGTGCCGTGAAGCCCATCAGGTGTTTCCATTGTGTGGTGCCTATCGTCTTGGGAATGATTTCCGAGAACACCAGAATCAGAATGGTCGTGATGGCCGACACCAGTCCGAACCACTGGCTTCCGAAGGCCTCTGTGGCTTGCGCGCCCACGCCGGCGGCACCGATAGTGTTGGCTATCGTGTTGAGCGACAGGATGGCCGCTATGGGCTTGCCGTTGTCGGTCTTGTATTCCTTGAAACGGGTGGCGGGCTTGAATCCGGCGTCCTCGCGCATCGTGATGTATGACAGTGGCGTGGACATCAGCACCGACTCAAGAATCGAGCAGAGGAAGGATATTGCCATTGCTCCGAACAGGAAAAGGAGCAGAAGGGTTAGGTGTGACATTGTGAATTCATTAATCTGTTAGTGACCTGTGATAAGTGACCTGTGACCTGTGGACAGTGATAAGTGACCTGTGACCAGTGAAACGAGCGTGTTCGTGTCACTGGTCACTTATCACAGGTCACTTATCACTATTAACAGTCATTTATAACGTAGTCTTTTCTTTTTTATTGTCCGATTTGTTGCTTTGCAGGGCGATAATGATTACGGCGATGAAAATCAGTGCTATGCCGAATCCCAGACGTGCCGAGAATTCCTCGCCGAAGAGGAAGATGCCTATCAGCACCGCCGTCGTGGGCTCGAGGGCACCCATAATGGCCGTCGGCGTCGAACCGATATACTTGGCGGCATAGACCATCATCACCAGCGCCAGGATGGCGGGAACCACGGCCAGCCAGCCTACCACCAGCCAGCCCTGCGCCGTCTGCGGCACCTGCAGGCCCCCGTTGAAAAAGGTCATCACCAAGTCGCCCAAGGCGCAGTAGATGAGCACGTAGAAATTGATTTTGAACGACGACATCTGAAGGTTGGCGCGGTTCATAATGATGATGTAGACGGCGTAGGTCAGCGCCGACGCCAGCACCAGCGCCACGCCGTCGGCCGGCAGGCGGCCGCCCCCGGGCGTCCAGTAGAGCAGCAGCACGCCGACAAACGACAGCACTATCGACAGCGCCGTGACGACCGTCAGCCGCTCCTTGAAAAAGAGCGCCATAATGGCCGCCGTCATCACGGGATAGACAAACAGGATGGTCGACGCCACGCCCACAGCCATCAGGCGGAAGCTGACATAGAGCGTCAGCGACGACACCAGAAACAGCAGGCCGAGGGCGGTCAGCACGCCAAACTCGCGCCGCGTGACGCGAAGGCTCTCCTTGCGGAAGAGCATAACGATTGCTATGATGATGAATGCCAGTCCGAAACGCCAGAACAGCACGCTCTGCGGCAGCATCCCCTCGCTGTAGAGCTGCGCCCCCAGCGGGTTGGTGCCGTAGCACACCGCCGCGCCGATTCCGCACAAAGTGCCGAAGAATTTCTTGTTGGCGGTAACTTTAATTGGTTGAATATGTTGATGTTTGGTCATATTGCTTTGTTTGCGTTGAATTTGCAAAGGTACAACTTTTATTCCGAACTGCGGCAAAAGCCGTCGCCGAAATGACGACTGCTGGTTCCGTCCCCGGCACCATAGCCCCGAAACGGTCAAAAAAGATGAGTCTAACTGCCAGATTTTCAGCACCCGCTCTGCCCGTTGTAC
>DFHL01000033.1:18596-35010 GCA_002371315.1 Bacteroidales bacterium UBA3724
TACTGTACATATACTGTACATATACTGTACAAATGACGGAGAAGGTGGCTTTGTGCGCTGGTTTATAGCGTGTTACGAGGTTTGTTGTGTCGCAGTGTGCCAGTGTGTGTCAGGGCGTGTCATTTTTCGAGCCGGGAAGTCCGCACGTCCGAGTGGCATTTATTTTCCGGCAGAGTTTTTCAGTAGTGTTTTTCCAGCAGTGCGACAGGTTGCAGGAATGTCGGGGAGGGTAGGTTTGGGAAGTGCAAAAACAAAGAGGAAGCCTGTGCGGGGCTTCCTCTTTTCGTATGATGTTTTCAAAGATGTATTTCGGTCGCGATCAATCGGGCAGGTCGTTGAGGAAGGCAATACCCGAGGTGATGGTTCCGTCGAGGTTGATGCGTTTGCGGGCGGCGTCGCTTTCGGCCGAGTGGGTGGTTTGGTAGATGGGCTCGCTGGTAAGCTCGTCGGTGGTCATATCCTCGATCTTTTTGGGACCGTTGGGGTCGTTGCGCAGCAGGTCGTTCATACGGCGTATGCGTTCGGCGCGCTGGCGCAGCTTGATGTCGTTGATGTCCTCGTCGGGCTGCAGTGCCTGTTCGAAGTGGCGTTCGGCGATGGTTTCGCGCTGTGTGTGGACTTCGGGTTCGAAGGTTTTCTGTTCGAAGGCTTCCTGCGGCTGTGCCGGCTTGTCGTCGAGGGCCTCGGTGGGCTCGATGCTGAAGACGGGCTCGGCGGGTGCGGGCTCCTCTTTCTTGGCGGGCTCGGGGCGCGAGATGATGCGTATCTCGTCGAGCAGGCTGCCGGCTGCGAAGGTGGCCGGAGCGGCGGTTTCGAGGGCGGGCTCGCGTTCTTCGGTCTCCTCGGCCTGTGCCTCGGCGGGCGTGTCGAGGACGAAGATGCGGCGGCCGTTCATTTCGGCTGTGGGTTTGGGCAGGCTGTCGTCGACGACGGGTTTCTTCTCGGTTTCGGCGGCTGCGGCTGCGGTGGCCGTTGCTGCGGCAGCTGCGGCTTGCGGGGCTTCGCTGCTGGCGGTTTCGGCGGCGGGCGTCTTCTCGCTCTGCAGGTCGAGGGTGTGGACCGTGAGGCCGGGACGCTGCTCGAAGCCTGTGGCGATGAGGGTGATGCGCAGCTCGTCGTTGAGGTTGTCGTCGTCGCCGGCGCCCCAGATGACGTTGGTCTCGTTGTTGCCGGTGAGGTCGGTGAGGTAGTCGGTCACTTCGCCGAGCTCGTCCATCGTGATCTGGTGGCTGCTGGAGTAGGAGAAGTAGAGCAGGATGTTCTTGGCGCCGCGTATGTCGTTGTCGTCGAGCAGCACGGATGTGGTGGCCTCTTCGATGGCCTGGCGTGCGCGGTTTTCGCCGCGTCCTTCGCCGGCGCCCATCAGGGCTGTGCCGCTCTTTTCCATCACGGTGTTGACATCGCGGAAGTCGATGTTGACGTAGGCCGAGACGGTGATGATTTCGGCTATGCCTTTGGCTGCGGTGAGGAGCACGTCGTCGGCTTGGCTGAAGGCCTGGTTGAGAGGCAGGTTGCCGAGGTGGCGCAGTTTGTCGTTATTGATTATAAGTATGGCGTCGACGTGTTTCTTGAGTTCTTCGATGCCTGCTTCGGCTTGTTCGCGACGGCGCTTGCCTTCGAACGAGAAAGGCATAGTGACGATGGCCACAACGAGGATGCGGGGCACCATTTCGTCGTCAATTTCAATGCTTTTGGCTATCTCGGCGATGACGGGTGCCGCGCCGGTGCCGGTGCCGCCGCCCATACCGGCGGTGATGAAGAGCATCTGGGTGTCGTCGCTGATGGCTTCGCGTATTTCGTCCTTGTGGTCGAGAGCGGCTTTGCGGGCGCGTTCGGGCACGTTGCCGGCGCCGAGTTTGCCGAGTTCTATTTTGTTGGGCACGGGGCTTGATGCAAGTGCTTTGGCATCGGTGTTGCAGACGATGAAGTCGACTCCGCGTATGCCTTGGCGGAACATATGGTTGACGGCGTTGCCACCGCCGCCGCCTACGCCGATGACTTTGATTTTGGCCGGTTGCTGGCGCAGCGGCTCGAATTCCATCGTTGTGCCGGCCATAAATCCGGTATTCTGCTGTTTCTGGTTGTCTTCGTTCATTGAAATTGTGCTGTCGTTCATATACTTATTTCTTTGCAGGTGTGTGATTATCAGTTGGGTGCGCTATTTGTGCGCATTCTGCAAACCGATGTAAAATTACTTGAAAATATGCGATTTGCGTCTCTTTGTGCCTTTTTGTTTTCAACAAGTTTTCAACGTGTGGCATTGTGTGTCTACAAGTCGCGCTCTTCGTGACCTTCGTTGCGGATGGTGTCGTCGCCGAAGACGCGTCCGAAGTACTTGTCGATGGACTTCATAAACTGCTGTCCGAAGTTGGGCCGTTTGCCTGTCTTCTTGGTGGATTTCCTGGTGTCGTCGGTGTCGGGTTTTGCAGGCTCGGGCTTTTCTGCGGTCTCGGTCTCGGCTTCCTGGCCCGGAAGGTCGGCGAAGACGTCGTTGCTCGGGGTGTGCGTTTGGGGCGCTTCGTTCTGGACGGGTTCTTTTTCGACGTTGTCTTCGCACTCCTGGCTGTGGCGGCGGCGCTCGTCGAGCTCGTGGAATCCGTAGAGGACCAGTCCGATGCCGGTGGCATACATCGTGTTGATGATTTCGGGGTCGCAGTCTTTGTCGAGGTGCTCGTCGGGCAGTCCGATGCGGGTGTCGATGCCGGTGATGAACTCGGTGAGTTCCTTGATGTGGCGCAGCTGTGCGCCGCCGCCGGTGAGGACGATTCCGGCAAAGATGTGCTTTTCGAGGTGCGATTTCTTGATTTCGTAGTCCACCTGCTCGAGGATGGTCTCGGTGCGTGCCTTGATGATGCCGGCCAGGGTGCGCATATTGATTTCGCGCGGGGGCTGGGTGCGCAGGCCGGGGATGGAGATGATGTCGTTTTCGCTGACGTTCTGCGGCAGGCAGGAGCCGAAGCGGGTTTTGAGGGTCTCGGCCTGGTCGCGCAGTATTTTGCAGCCTTCCTTGATGTCGGTGGTTATGGCGTTGCCGGCCAGGGGGAGCACGGTGGTGTGGCGGATGACGCCTTCGTGGAAGATGGCTATGTCGGTGGTGCCGCCGCCGATATCGACGAGCGCCACGCCGGCGTCGCGGTCGGTGTTGTCGAGCACGGCGTATGCCGACGCGATGGGTTCGAGCACAACGCCCTTGATGGCCAGTCCGGCGCGCTCGACGCTGTCGTGGATGTTGAGCAGGTTCATCGTGTTGCCGGTGACGATGTGGAAGTTGGCCTTGAGCTGCTTGCCGGCCACGCCCACGGGCTCGACGTCGGGGCTCAGCTCCTCGCCGTCGACGACATAATTCTGCGGGAAGATGTGGATGAAGTCCTCGCCGGGATTGAGCAGGGTGTTGTGCTGCTCTTCGATCAGGCGGTCGACGTCTTCTTGCTCGATGTATTTGTGCTCGGAGGGGATGACGATGGTTCCCATATTCTGCCGGCTGTTGATGTGCTGGCCTGCGATGCCGACGTATACTTCGTGCACCGGGACTCCGGCTTGTTCGGAAGCCGCCTCGACGGCTTTCTGGATGGAGACGGCAGCGTCCTTGATGTTCTTGACCACGCCGCGTTCGACGCCCTTGGACGGGGTTTTGCCGAATCCGATGATCTTGACTCTGTCGTTTTCAGCGCGTTTGCCGATGAAGCAGGCAATTTTGGTTGTGCCAATGTCCAGACCTACAATGATGTCATTTTCGTTGTTCATAAGATATATTTTTTTGATTCTTTGTTTTCGTGTTGCTTACTGTTTTTTGGTGCATACCACCTGCCCGTTGTATTTGAGGCTGATGGACGAGTAGGTGTCCCATCCCACCTGGCTGATGCCTTGGTCGAAGAAGGACCAGAGGTTGCGGAATTTGCGGTCGAGCTGGCTGGTGTCGCCGACATTGACGGTGAGGTCGCCCAGCTTGGGTACGAGGAAGAGGTCGCCTTTTTCGCCGACGTTGACCTGGTCGAAGATGTCGCCATACTGCGGGTTGTCGTTGAGGAACGAGGCCAGGACCCATATTTTCAGCGGCGACGCGGGCTGGCGGTGGTTCGAGGTGTCGGCAAGGTCCATCGCCTGCGGGTGCCTGAGCCGTGGCTCCTCGAACGAGGTGCTGCCTACCAGGACGTGGCAATAGTGCTTGGCCGAGAGCGGCATACAGGTGCCCTGTCGGGAGATGTAGAACTCGTTGCCCTGATAGAACATACGCACGACAGGGGTGTGCTGCCGGACGGCGACGGTCAGTTTGCCGCCCGTGGTGACGTGCGCTTCGGCATCGGCGACGTAGGGGTGCTGGCGCAGATGCTCTTCGACGGCTTTCCTGTCGAGGTCTTTGATGTCGGTCTTCTTCAAGCCAGGGAATGCCGACAGGAGCAGGCTGTCGACATCGTCGGGCGTCAGCAGGACGGCGGTGCCGTCGCGACTGACGCTGCATTCGAGGCCTCGCATAGTGGAATTCCTGCGTACGATGTGGAATGTGGCCACTATGGCGACCAGAAGGACTGCGATGATTATATTTCTCAGGGTCGGTTTCATTGTGCTTCTATTCTTCTTTCAGCCTTTGCTCGAGGACGGGGACGAGGCGGTCGATGTCGCCGGCGCCCATAGTGACGACGATGTCGGGGCAAAGTGCTTCGACAAGGTCGGGGACCTGCTCGGCGCTGCAGAGGTATTTGTTCATAGTCTCCATCTTGCGCAGTATCATTCCCGACGAGACACCGGGGATGGGCTTCTCGCGTGCCGGATAGATGGGCATAAGAATGATTTCGTCGAGTGGCTTGAGGGCTTCGACAAATTCGTCGGCCAGGTCGCGCGTGCGGGAGTAGAGGTGGGGCTGGAAAACGCCGACAATGCGCTTGTCGGGATAAAGGTATTTGATGGACTCAATTGTGGCTGAGATTTCCTTGGGATGGTGGGCGTAGTCGTCGATGTAGACGATGTCCTTGTTTTTGACGCGGATGTCGAAGCGGCGGCGTATGCCGGCAAAGGTTTTGAGACCGTTGCGCAGCTGGTATTCGTCAAGTCCGCAGGTCAGGGCCACCGCCGCGGCGGCGACGGCGTTTTCGACATTGTAAAGGCAGGAGTTCTGCAGCTCGATGTCGTAGAGCACCTTGTCGGGAGTGCGCAGGTCGAAGAAGATGTTGCCGTTGTAGTTGCGGACATTGATGGCGTAGTAGTCGGCCTCGATGGAACGTGCGGAGTAGGAGTGGCACTTGATTTCCTCGCTGATGTGCAGATGGTGGTCGTGCTCTTCGTCCTCATCATCGTCGTCGTGATGGTGGCCGTGTTCGGCCAGGCCTTCCTTGAGGAACAGCGCACCTTCGGGGCTGGTCTGGTTGGCGTATTGCTGGAAGGCTTCGATGAGTTTTTCGTGCGTGCCGTAGATGTCGAGATGGTCGGGGTCGGTGGCGGTGATGACCGAGAAGTAGGGGTGGAGCTGCAGGAAGGAGCGGTCGTATTCGTCGGCCTCGACGACTACATATTCGCTGTCGTTGTTGACGAGCAGGTTGCTGTCGAAATTCTTGGCTATGCCGCCCAGGAAGGCGCTGCAGCCGATGTCGCTCTTGTTGAGCAGATGCGCAATCATAGCCGATGTGGTGGTCTTGCCGTGCGATCCGGCCACGCCGATGCATTTCTTGCCGCGTGTCAGCTCGCCCAGCATCTGCGAGCGTTTTTCCATCGGGATGCCCATTTTTTCGATGTGCTGGAATTCGCGTGTCTCTTTGGGCACGGCGGGGGTGTAGATCACCAAGTCGATGTTTTGCGGTATCAGGTCGGGGTTGTCCTCGTAGTGTATGGCAATGCCCTCGCTTTCAAGCTGCTTGGTCAGCGGGCTTTCCGTGCGGTCGTATCCGCTGACGGTGTGTCCGCCAAGTTTGAAGAAGCGTGCCAGCGCACTCATTCCTATGCCTCCTATGCCGAGAAAATAATAGTTCATTTTGATGTTTATTTTAGTGTTATTTTGTCGATCTCGTCGACGATTCTGTCGGCGGCCTTGTGCCGTGCCAACAGCTTTATGTTTTGAATCATAGCGTTCTGCTGCTCTTTGTCGTTGAGCAGGTTGACAGCGGCAGCGATACCCTTGTCGCCGCATTCGGCGTCGCGAACCATTATCGCTGCCCCCTTGTCGACAAGAGCCATTGCGTTTTTGGTCTGGTGGTCTTCGGCCACGTTGGGCGAGGGGATGAGTATCACGGGTTTGCCTACAATGCAGAGCTCGCTTATGGCTATGGCACCGGCCCTCGAGACGATGATGTCGGCGGCGGCGTAGGCCATATCCATACGGGCTATGAACTTGTGTACCTTGATGTTGTTTCCGCAGACAGCGTCTTTTACGGCTTTGTCTGCAGTTTCGAACATCGTGTTGCCAGTTTGCCAGATGACTTGTATGTTGTTTTGTTCAAGAGTGTTGTCGTTGTTCAGGAGCCGGAGCATCATTTCGTTGATGCTTCGTGCTCCGAGGCTGCCGCCGACGATTAGTATGACGCGGCTGTCGGCGTTCAGGCCGAAATGCGAGCGGCCCTCTTCGCGTGTTGTGGTCGAGTCTTCGATCTCGGCGCGAACGGGATTGCCGGTAAAGACGATTTTATTTTTTGGGAAAAAGCGTTCCATCCCGTCGTAGGCCACGCAGATTGTGCGTGCACCCTGTGCCAGCATCTTGTTGGTCAGGCCGGCGTAGGAGTTCTGCTCCTGCAGCAGGGTGGGGTAGCCCATCGAAGCGGCGGCTTTGAGGGTGGGCTCGCTGGCGAAACCGCCGACACCGACGACGATGTCTGGCTGGAAATCGCGTATCACTTTTTTAACTTTGCTGCGGCTTCGTATCATCTTGAACGGAAGCTGCAGGTTCTTGATGATGTTGCCCAGGGTCAGTTTGCGCTGCAGTCCGGCAATGGGCAGACCTATTATTTTGTAGCCTGCGGCTGGCACTTTGTCCATCTCCATACGTCCCTCGGCACCGACAAACAGTATTTCGGCGTCGGGATAACGCTTTTTGATTGCATTGGCTATTGCAATGGCTGGGAATATGTGGCCGCCGGTGCCGCCACCGCTGATTATCGCTTTCATATCTGTTTCTCCTCCTTGTTTTGTTCAATGTTGACTTCGGTTTGTGTTGCGGATGCTTTTGCCGGCGCGGCAAGGTGCTTTTCCTTTGCTTCGGCAAGGTTGTTGTCGTAGGCCACGGCCTGAATGATGCCAAGTGCCAGACCCATACAGATATAGGACGTTCCGCCCGAGCTTATGAATGGCAACGTCTGGCCTGTGACGGGCAGTGCCCCTACCGACACACTCATATGTATGGCAGCCTGTAGGAAGATCAGCGTTCCGAGCCCGATTACGGTCATACGTCCGAAATCGCCCCGGCATTTGATGGCTATCTTTATGCATCGTATGTAAAGGTACACATACAGCAGAAATACAATGATTCCGCCGAACATACCGGTCTCTTCGACGATGATGGCATAGATGAGGTCGTTGTTGGCCTGCGTCATCAGGCGGGCTTGTATGGTCGAACCGATGCCTACGCCGAAAAAGCGGCCCGTCGCCACTGCCATACGTGCCATCGACTCTTGCGACAGCTCGTCTTCGTTGAAGTTCATCCACTTGTCTATTCGGCTGGTCCAGGTCTCGGAACGGGCCAGGAACGGTATGTTCATCTTCTCGCCGACTACCAGTGCCAATACTCCGACGATGACCAGCGTGAGTATCGTCAGGCGCCAATGATTGACGTTGATGGGCGCGATGCGCATCATCGCGAAGCACACCAGGAAGATGATTATTGACGTAGACAGATTGTCGGATACAATCAGGCCGATGATGATGAACAAGGGAATCATTATGTTGCGCAGGGTTGGCCATTCCTTGAGGTTGTCCTTCTCTTGGGCCAACAGGCGTGCAAGGTAGACGATAATGATCACTTTGGCAAGTTCGGACGGCTGGAAGCGTATGTTGCCCGGCAGCAGCAGCCAGCGGCTCATACCCGAGCCGGCATCGTTTGTCTTGTGGCCTATGACGAGCACCGCTATCAGCAATACCACCGACAGCAGGTAGCCAAACCACGACAGGCGCGAAAACTTCCGATAGTCGAAATTGGACATCAATATAACCACGACAATCGTTGCAACGACAAACTCCAAGTGGCGGATGAACGCGTGCTCGGGGGTGGTGTTCGACGTTGCAGCCGAATAGCCGATGGAACTGAACACCGACACGAGCGAAATGACCACCAGGGCCAGGAAGATGAACCAGATGGCCTTGTCGCCCTTGAAGGGGTTCAGCAGCTTGCGTGATATGTTGTCCTTGGTCTTTGCCATTTACAGTTCGTTGACCTCGTGTTTGAAAGTTTCTCCTTGTTCTTCGTACGAAATGCCGTTCTCGGCCGAAGGCGAGAATAGCACTTTGGTGTTCTCCTCGCTGCTGTAGAAAGCTTTAGTGACAGCTTCTGCCATCGTGTCGACCTGTATGATGTCCTTGACGATGTCGCCGAAGACGGTCTGATACAGAGCCTTGTCGCCAAGGCAGATGATGCGCTCCACTTTGCTCTCGGCCAGGGCGCGCAGACGCTTGTATTCCGATGCCCTGTTGCTGCTGGTGACGCCGTTGGCAATCCATACTACCCGTCCTTCGACGGTCTCGAGCGCATACCACGTCGACAGAGGACTGCGCGAGGCAGCATCGTCAATGAACGATACGCCTTTGATGCGGGCCACAAACTCCAGCTTGTGGCGCATTTCGTCAATCAGGTTGAAGCAGGCTTTCAGGTGCTCGCTACGCAGCTTCTTCAGTTTTGAGCTGTCTATGCCTGCCAGCCCGTTGTGGGTTTTCTCCCTTCCTTGTGTTACAATTGTCTCGTACATATTTCAAAGATGTTTTATTCTATGGTTATTATCTCAATTTCAAAGTTACGATGCTTATGATTGCCAGCAGTATGCCGATGAGGTAAAAGCGTGTGACGATCTTTTCCTCCTTGATTCCTTTCTTCTGGTAGTGATGGTGCAGCGGTGCCATCAGGAACACACGCCGGCCTTCGCCGTATTTCTTCTTGGTACGCTTGAAATGTGTCGTCTGGATTATCACCGACAGGCTCTCAATCAGGAAGATGCCGCACAGCACGGGCAGCAGCAGCTCCTTGCGGATTAGCAGGGCGAAGACGGCGATGATGCCGCCTATGGCCAGCGAGCCGGTGTCGCCCATAAAGATTTCGGCCGGATGGGTGTTGTACCAGAGGAATCCCAGCGTCGCGCCGACAAAGGCGGTGATGAAGATAGCCAACTCGCCGATGTTGGGCAGGAACATTATGTTCAGATAGTTGGCAAAAATGATGTTGCCCGACACCCAGGCCAGTATTGCCAGCGTGGCACCGATTATGGCCGATGTGCCGGTCGCCAGTCCGTCGATGCCGTCGGTCAGGTTGGCTCCGTTCGAGGTGGCGGTGACGACAAAAATCACTATGATTACATAGACCAGCCAAACCCAGTTCTTTGTCCAGTCGCCCATCCAGGTTATGATTTTGGCATAGTCCAGTTCGTTGCTTTTGACAAACGGGATTGTTGTCTTCGTTGATTTGACGGGGTCCTTCGAAAACTCGCTCTTGGCCTTGTCGTAGTTGCCTTCCACGTTGATGTTGTGCGATGCCACGTAGGTCTCAACCGACGATGTTTCCTTGATCGTGATGTCGGGATGGTACATAATCAGCAGGCCGACAACCAGTCCGAGCATCACCTGGCCGATGACTTTGTATTTGCCCCGCAGACCCTCTTTGTGTTTCTTGAACACCTTGATATAGTCGTCGAGAAATCCTATCAGGCCCAGCCACAGCGTCGTGCCGAGCATAATCAATATATATATGTTGTCCAGCTTGGCAAAAAGCAGGGTGGGGATGACGATGGCTGCCAGTATCAGCAGTCCGCCCATCGTCGGCGTGCCTTCCTTCTCTTTCTGCCCTTCCAGGTGCAGGTCGCGCACGGTTTCGCCTATTTGTTTCTTGCGCAGCCATTTGATGAAAGGCTTGCCGAAAATGAGCATTATTATCAGTGACGTAATCACCGACATAGCGGCACGGAACGAGATGTATTGGAACACGCCCGCTCCTGGAAAGTTGAAGGCTTCGTCAAGCCAAGTGAAAAGATAGTATAGCATAGCGGTAGTTTTAATCGTTTAACAGTTTGTTGACTTCTTCCCGGTCGTCGAAGTGATGTCGCACGCCGTTGATTTCCTGGTATGTTTCGTGCCCCTTGCCGGCAATGAGGATTATGTCGCCTTCGCGGGCCATCATCACGGCGGTTTTTATTGCCTGTCGGCGGTCGGTGATGCGCACCGCCATCGAACGCTGTTCCGGTGTCAGGCCTGCTTCCATCTGGTCCAGTATGTTGTCGGGGTTCTCGGTCCTGGGGTTGTCGGAGGTCAATATCAGGCGGTTGCTCTTTTCGGCACCGATGCGGGCCATTATGGGGCGCTTCAGCGGGTCGCGGTCGCCGCCGCAGCCCACCACGACGATGAGGTTCTGGCTCTTCGAACGCACCTCGTTGATGGTATCCATCACATTCTCAAGGGCGTCGGGCGTGTGGGCATAGTCCACAATGGCCGTTATCCCTTTGCCGTGCAGGTATTGGAACCGGCCGGGGGCGGCACTCAGTCCGCTTGCAACGCGAAGCACCTCGTCGATGTCAAATCCGCACAGCAGCGCCGTGGCGGTTATTGCCGTGATGTTGTAGGCGTTGAAGCGTCCCACCAGCGGTGTCCAGAACTCCTTTCTCGCGCTGCCGCTACCGATGTTGCAGCTCAGCTCCAGCTGCTGGCCGTGGATGCTGCTTTCCAGTATCTTGCTGCGGAAGTCGGCAATGGTCTGCAGGCTGTAGGTCTTCACGCGAGCCTTGCAGTTCTGAACCATCACGCGGCCGTTCTTGTCGTCGATGTTGGTCAGGGCGAAAGCATCCTCGCCAAGGCTGTCGAACAGTGCCTTCTTGGCGGCTATGTAGTTGGCCATCGTCTTGTGGAAATCCAGATGGTCGTGGGTGATGTTGCTGAAGATGGCTCCGGCAAAATGCAGTCCGGCAATGCGGTTCTGCACAATGGCGTGCGAGCTCACCTCCATAAAGCAGTATTCGCAGCCCTTCTCCACCATCTGCGCCAGCAGCGAGTTCAGCTCCACTGCGTCGGGCGTTGTGTGTGTGGCGGCGATTTCCTCGTCGTTGACACGGTTGACGATGGTCGAAATCAGGCCGGCGCTGATGCCCATATTGCGCATCATACGGTGCAGCAGCGTCACCGTCGTCGTCTTGCCGTTGGTGCCGGTGATGCCTATCAGCTGCAGCTTCTGCGACGGATTGCCGTAAAAGTTTGAGGCGGCAACGCCAAGTGCCACATCCGAATTGGCCACTTTCAGAAACAGGATGCCTTTTGGCTGCTCGGCAGGCAGATCCTGACAGATAATGCATCTTGCGCCCTTTTCGATAGCTGTACCGATATAGTTGTGGCCGTCGACGTGAACTCCCTTTTGGGCAACGAACACCGAGGAACTGTCCACACGTCTCGAATCGAACGATATGGAGCCAGCCTCGCGGCTGTCCACCGTGCAGCTCTTGCTTTCGCAGAAAGCTTCGTAATCAATCCCTTTCAGTATATCTGTCAGTTTCATTATTTATGCTTTGTTTTTCTGTTATCGTTTTATAAATATGTTTTGTTATCTTACTAATTGCTGGCATCTATCGTCCATTATCTTCCCATTATCTCCCCCTCACGGCTTCAGTTTCAGATGCACTTTCATTCCTTTCTTCAGCGGCGTGCGTGCCTTGGGTTCCTGCGACACCACCTTGCCATAGCCTTCAAAACTCACGTCGAGCCCCAGGCTCCGGCACAGCAGCAGGGCATCCTTCACCGTCATACCGTAGCAGTTGGGCACCTGCCCTTCGGGAATCTCGTACCTAACATATTCAGCCCTCAGTCCAAGACTGTCCACGGGTTCGCGGAACGTGCACCAGGGCGACTGCATCGTGACGTTGCTGTAGTCCAGCCCCAGCCGCTTGTGGACCATCCTTACCTCGGCCTGCGGAGCCTTCGACACTGTTGGCAGTGCATATTGCATACCCTTGTTGCCCTTTTGGTTGCGCTTCATTTCGGCCATCTTCATCATCGTCGGACGGCAGTCCAGCTCTTTGTCCAGCGACACCACGCAGTCGGCTATGTCCTGGAACACAGGTGCCGCGTTGCGGCCAAAGCTCTTGATGTCGCGCATCATCACCAGGCAGGTGTATTTCGGCTTGTCGGCAGGGAAGAAGCCCACGAACGTGGCGTTGCTCGTCGGCGCGTTGGGTGCCGTTTCGGCGGTACCAGTCTTGCCGGCAATGCTGTAGGTGTCGTTCTTGATGTTGTCGCCGGTGCCGCCTTCCACCACGCCGACCAGCATATCGCGCAGCGTCAGCGCCGTCTGCTCCGAGCAGATGCTCTCGTTAATCACCTGCACCGGCAGCTCTTCCAGCTCGCCGTCGACGATGACGCCCTTGCAGAAGCGCGGCTTCACCATACGCCCCTTGTTGGCCAGGGCGTTGTAGAAAGTGGCCATCCTCAAAGGCGACACGGCGCTGATGTAGCCGTAGCAGAAGCGCAGGAAGTCGTTGTCGTAGGTCAGCTTGTGGGTGCGGCTCTTGTATTCCTTGCAGACCAGGTCGATGTCGAGCTTCTGGAACGGGAATATGCTGCTCACTTGCGAAAACAGCGTGTCGCGGCGGCTGTTGTAGTAGCGCCACGCCAGCTCGCAGAAAGCCACGTTCGACGACACAGCCACGGCCTTCCACAGCGGGAACAGGCCGTCCTTCAGGCCGTGGTCCACGACGGTCTTGCTGTTCTTGCTGAAGGTCTTGTGGCCCACGGGCAGCAGCATAGCGGTGTCGAGCGAGAAGCTCGGGTCGTTGTACATCGCCGTCAGTATCACCGGCTTGAAAATCGAACCCGGCTCATACAGGTCGGTCAGCGCCACGTTGCGGTATGGCAGCTCCTCGTATCGGCCCGTGGTGTCCAATATCAGGCTCGAGCATACCATCACGTTGCCCGTCTCCACCTCCATCAGTATGGCGCACCCTGCCGTGCTGCCATAGCGCATCAGGGCTTTCTCGAGCGAATAGTGGGCTATGTCCTGAAGCCTCGTGTCGATGGTCGAGACGATGCTCTTGCCGTTGATGACGGGGAAGCCTGGCACCGAGTCGGTCACCACGCTGTCCGACACCGTCAGGGTTGTACCCCTTCTGACGGGAATCCACGAGCCCCACGTCAGCCTGCGGCACAGCACCTTGCCGTCGCGGCCGCGCAAAATCGAGTCGTAGTAGCCCTCCAGGCCCGTATAGTTCTCCTCGAGGTACGAGGTGTTGAAACCTATTGTGCTTTCGGCCATATTGCCGTAGGTGTGAAAACGCTTGTTGTGTATCACCGACTTGCCGTCGACATATTTCACCACGCCCCTGCGCCAGCCGGGCAGCTTGCAGATGCGGTCCCAGTCCGAATAGGGCACGTGGCGCTTGATGCGGACGCATCCGCCCGGCTTCTTCGCCGTCCGCTTGGCGTGGATCAGCCTGCGGAATGCGGCCGCCGACGAGTCGGGGAAGGCCTCGTGCAGTATCTGGCACACCGTGTCGAGGTATTTGATATAGTTCGAATCGGCTATTGCCGTGGTGTACAGCGTGTCGCGCGTGCCGTCCTTGTATTTCACGTTGCCCTGCTTGTCCAACGCCGGCTTGAGGCTGAAGTCGAAATAGAGGTCGCATTCGGGCACCGTGGTGGCCATAATCTTGCCGTCGGCCGAGTAGATGTTGCCTCGGGTGGCCTTCACGGGCATATAGTCCTTCGTCAGCTCCTCGGCGCGCTGGCGCCACATATCGCCGTCGACAAAAGTCACCTTTATCGCCGACCACAGTATTGCCACCCCGAATCCCACTGTCAGGATCAGGAAAAGCACTCCGGCTTTTGCTCGTGTCGTTATGCGGTCGTTCTTTTGCATAGGCGTATGTGTCTGATATATTTTGAATTATTTATTCTTGAATTAATATATGTATTGTCCCTTTTAACTTCCCTTTTAACTCCCACTTTAACTTCCCTTTTAACTCCCTTTTAATCTCCGCTTTCCCTCTCCACTTTCAGCTCGAACGGTGGGCCGGCCACAAGGCCAACGCCGATGGTGTCCAGCTCGCGGTCGATGCGCGAGATGCGTATCGACTCCTGATACTGCTTCTGCATCTGCACCCGCTGCTCGCGCAGGTAGCTCACCTCCTTCTGCAGGCGGCTTTTCTCCTTGTTGAGGCTTTCCACCTCGTAGCGCACCTTCACCATCGCCAGGCATCCGCCCAGCACTAACAGCAGCAGCGGGATCTGCTTCAGCACAAAGCGCGACCCCAGCATATCGCCGCCCAGCACCCGTGCCAGGCTTCCGTGTTTCTTGTTGCTGCTGTTTTTGTCCATTGGTTAAAGGGTTTGAGGGTTATAGGGTTATAGGGTTTGAGGGTTGTAGGGTTTAAATGTTTTAGGGTTTAAAAGCTTTCCGTTTTCCGTTTTCCGTTTTCCGCTTGTTCCGCTTTCTCGGCCACTCTGAGCTTGGCGCTGCGCGAACGGTTGTTGCGCTGCAGCTCCTCTTCCGAGGCCGTGACGGGCTTGCGCGTGACGACGCGCAGGCTCACCTGCGGATTGCCGTAGAAGTCCTTCACCAGCTCGCCCTCGAAGTTGCCCGTGCGGAAGAAATTCTTCACCAGGCGGTCTTCGAGCGAATGGTACGACATCACGCACAGCCTTCCGCCGGGGTTGAGCAGCTCGATGGACTGCGTCAGCATCTGCCGCAGCGCCTCCAGCTCGCCGTTCACCTCGATGCGCAGGGCTTGGAACAGCATTGCCAGCGTCTTGTTCTCGCGGCCGCGGGGCAGCAGGTGCTCCACCGCCTCTTTCAGGTCGCCCGTCGTCCTTATGCCGCCGGTCTCACCGCTCTCCGTTCTCAGTTCTGCGTTCTGCGTTCTCCGTTTCACTATGGCGCGGGCCATCTGGCGTGCATTGGGCAGCTCGCCGTACAGGCGCAGCAGGCGCTCCAGGTCGGCCTCTTCCCAGGTGTTCACTATGTCGGCAGCCGTCATTCCCTCGCGGCGGTCCATACGCAGGTCCAGCGGCCCGTCGGTGCGGGTCGAAAAGCCGCGCTCACCCTCGTCGATCTGGTGGCTCGACACGCCCAGGTCGGCCAGCAGGCCGTCGATGCGGCGCACGCCGTAGAGGCGCAGGAAATTCTTCAGGTGGCTGAAATTCTCGTTGATGAGGCAGAAACGCGGGTCGTCGATGGTGTTGCGCAGCGCGTCGCCGTCGCGGTCGAAGGCATAGAGGCGCCCCTCGGGGCCCAGATGCTCGAGGATGGCGCGGCTGTGGCCGCCGCCGCCGAAGGTGGCGTCGACGTAGATGCCGTCGCGTCGCAGGGCAAGCCCCTCGAGGCACTCGTCGAGCATCACCGGCAGGTGGTAGGCACCCGGGTTCTGAAGCCGCACGCTGGCGGCCTGATTCTTGTCAGGACTATTCTTCTGCATTGGCGATCCTCCCTAACCGTTCGTCGACCTTCTGGGCATAGCCGCTCACCTCCTTGTTCTGCTGGCTGTAGGTGGCCTCGTCCCAGATTTCCATAAACTTGCCTGTGGAAAGCAGCACCAAGTCCTTGGAAGCTTTGAGACGCACACGCTGTTCGCCGGGAATCACCAGGCGGTCGCTCGTGTCCATCTCCACGATGTTGCCGGCGCTGAGCACGCGCAGCATCTTGCGGTCTTCGATCGAGTAGGGGTTCAGTTCCTTTTGGAGTCTCGCAATTTCAGCTTCGAAACTGGCGTATGTCCACAGTTCAAGGCAATCGGCATAGATGCTTGGACGGATGACAAAGCGGCAGTCGTCGCCCTCCAATTGCTTTTTTATCGCAATTGGAAGCTTGAATCGACCGTTGCTGTCAAGCTTACAATTCTCTATACCAATTAGTAACGACATTTTTGCCTATTTTGTTTCAAGTTGTAAAAATACGACAATTTTTCCAAAAAAAACCATTAATCTCCAAAAATTGTTTACAATTTCCAAATTTTCCCTTCCCATTCCTATCTTACGCAATCCCTTTCCAAAAGTTTCATCTGATGGATTTTTATTTGCAAGACGCGTATAATCAGAGTGGTACGGATGTGCTTTTTCCCGCTTCCTGCTTTCCGCTTTCCGTTTTCCGCGCCATTTTTGCCTGTTGATAACTTTTTGCGCCGACGGCCAAAAATGCCATTGGCTTCCATTTGCGTCGCGGCCCTCCCTGTGCCGCCCTCCGCGACCCGGATTTCGCCCCCTGTCGCCACCCCGTTTTCGCCACGGCCAAAGGCCCTGCAAATCAGCACCAGCACTGCCCGTTGTA
>DFHL01000033.1:35128-50857 GCA_002371315.1 Bacteroidales bacterium UBA3724
ATACTGTACATATACTGTACAACGGGCAGTGCTGGTGCTGGTAATCAGGCGGTTGCAATGGCCAAAAATCGGGGTTTTTGTTTCGGACGACGGAATAACGGGGTGTCGAAATGGCGCTATAACGGGGTGGCGAAATGGCGTTATAACGAGATGACGTTATGACGAAATAACGAGATGACGAAATAACGAAGTTCGGAACTCGCGACCCGGCGGCGCCAAATCATATCGCGTGCCGGTGGGGGTGTTGGAACAAATTTTTATTCAAATGCGTCGCTGTTTCCCCCTTTTTTATTATATTTGCATTTTGCTATTATGTTGTCGTAATAGCGCATTGTTCTGAAAATTAAATAAATAAATTAAATATCAAACGTAAAATGAAATTCAAATCTTTAGTATTGGCTATTGCCATCTTCATCGCCCTGCCGGGCACCGCCCGCGCCGACGAGGGTATGTGGCTTCTCTCGCTTATCGGCAAGAACTACACCGATATGCAGAAGGCCGGCTTCAAGCTTACGCCCGAAGACATTTACAGCATCAACCAGAACTGCATCAAGGACGCCATCGTGGGCCTTGGCAACGAAGGCAGCCCCTTCTGGCATTTCTGCACTGGCGAAATCATTTCGGACCAGGGACTTATGTCGACCAACCACCACTGCGGCTACGGCAAGCTGCAGGAGCATTCGACCGTGGGTCACGACTATCTGCGCGACGGCTTCTGGGCCTACAGCAAGGACCAGGAACTGCCCAACCCGGGCCTGACGGCTTCAATCCTTGTCCGTATGGAGGACGTCACCGACGAGGTCAAGGCCGCCCTTAGCGACGAGATGAGCGAGAGCGAGCGCGCCCGCGCCATCAAGGAGGTCAGCGACCGCATCGCCAAGAAGGCCGTCGACGGCACCATCTACGACGCTCAGGTCAAGCCGATGTTCAACGGCAACCAGTTCTTCCTCTTCGTCCACGTCATCTACAAGGATGTGCGCCTGGTGGGTGCTCCTCCTTCGTCGATGGGCAAGTTCGGCGGCGACACCGACAACTGGTCGTGGCCGCGCCACACGTGCGACTTCTCGATGTTCCGCATCTACACCGCTCCCGACGGCAACCCCGCCGAGTACAGCGACGCCAACATCCCCCTGAAACCCAAGCACTACCTGCCCGTCAGCAACCGCGAGCTGAAGGATGGCGACTTCGCTATGGTTATGGGCTTCCCCGGCACCACCGACCACTTCCTGACCAGCTATGGCCTCGAGGAGACGATGAACATCACCAACAAGCTGCGCTATGAAATCCGCACCGTGAAAATCAACATCCTGCGCGAGGAAATGGCCGCCAGCCAGGAGACCAAGATCAAATACGCCTCGAAGTATGCCAGCTGCTCCAACTACTGGAAGTACAGCAACGAGCAGAACAAGGCCCTGAAGAACCTCAACACGATGGGCCTGAAGAAGGAAATCGAGGACGAATACCGCGCCTGGGCCCAGGGCAAGGCTCCGAAGTATGCCGAGGCTCTGCCGCTCATCAAGAAGGGCTATGCCGACCGCGCCCCCTATCAGGCTGCCATCACCTACCTGGCCGAGGGCCTGCTGAGCGGCCCCGAACTGCCTATGCAGTCGGTGCGCGTCTATCGCACCCTCGAGCTGCTCGACAATCCCAAGTATGCCGAGATGAAGGACCAGATCATCGAGAGCATCAAGGCCGATGCCGCCGAGTTCTACAAGGACTACAACGAGGCCACCGAAAAGCGCGTCCTCGCTGCCCTGATGCAGTATGTCTATGCCAATATGGAGATGAAGTTTATGCCCGAATTCCTTGTCAACGCCGACAAGAAATACAAGGGCAACTTCGAGAAATATGTCGACGAAATGTTCGCCAAGTCGGTCTTTGCCAACAAGGAGGCTTTCGACAAGTTTATGCAGAAGCCTGATATGAAGAAGCTGGCCAAGGACCCCGTCGTCGTCGCCGGCAACGGTGCCTATGAGAAATATATGGAAGTGCGCTCGATGATTCCCAAAGAGAGCGCCGAAGGCCTGCAGCGCGGCATCCGCAACTTCACCGACGGCATCCTGCAGATCAACAACGGCCGCAAGCTGATGAGCCCCGACGCCAACTCGACCATCCGCCTCACCTACGGCAACGTGAAGGCCTATGAGCCGCGCGACGCTGTGGCCTACAGCTACTACACCACCCTGAAGGGCGTCATCGAGAAGGAAGACCCCACCAACAGCGAGTTCATCGTCCCCGAGCGCCTCAAGAACCTCTATGCCGCCAAGGACTTCGGCCCCTATGCCAACAGCAAGGGCGAGCTGGTGACCTGCTTCGTGACCAACAACGACATCACCGGCGGCAACAGCGGCAGCCCCGTTATGGACGCTGAGGGCAACCTCATCGGTCTGGCCTTCGACGGCAACAGCGAGGCTATGAGCGGCGACATCGACTTCGAGGAGAACCTGCAGCGCTGCATCTGCCTCGACAGCCGCTACTTCCTCTGGGTCATCGACAAATATGCCGGTGCCAAGAACCTGATCGACGAAATGACGATTGTGAAGTAAGTTTCCTACTTTCGCAGTATATGGAGAGCGGCTTTTCGCCGCTCTCTTTTTTTTGTGGCTTTTTCGTGGCTTTGGTTCGCAAGCGCCTCGCCTGCGGTTAAATCATATTCTCAGTTGCCAGAAGGCCACGGAGGCCGCTGCGGCGACGTTGAGCGAGTCGACACCGCGCTGCATCGGTATCTTGGCGGTGTAGTCGCAGGCGGCGATGACCTCGCTTGGCAGGCCGTCGCCTTCGGTACCCATAATGATAGCCATTCGGTCGATGCCCTGCAGCGCGGGGTCGTCGATACTGACGGACTTGTCGCTAAGGGCCAGTGCCACGGTGGTGAAACCGAGTTGATTAATGGCAGATATATAATTCATTTGTCCCTTAACTTCCCTTAACCTCCCCTTAACTTCCCTTAACTCCCCAATATAGCTCCACGGCATCTGGAAGACGGTGCCCATACTGACGCGGACGCTGCGGCGGTTCAGGGGGTCGCAGCAGGTGGGGGTGAGCAGCAGGGCCTCGATGCCGAGTGCGGTGGCGGCGCGGAAGATGGCGCCGGTGTTGGTCGAATTGACCACGCTGTCCAGCACCGCTATGCGGCGCCGGCCGGCGCATACCTCTTCGGCTGTGGGCAGCTGTGGGCGCCGCATAGCGCAGAGGAAGCCGCGCGAGAGCTCGTAGCCCGTCAGCCGTGCCAGCACCTCGCGCTGGCCGGTGTAGACGGGTATGTCGCCGCCGAGGCTGTAGCGTTCGAAAAGCGGCGTCAGCTGCTCGTCGACATATTTCTGCTCGGCGAGGAACGAAAGCGGACGGATGCCGTTTTCGAGTGCTATGCGCACCACTTTGAGGCTTTCGGCGATAAAAACGCCCTTTTCGGGCTCGAGCCGGTTGCGCAGCTGCGCCTCCGTAAGTCGCGCATAGACATCCAGTTCGGGATGGTTGAGGTCGGTGATGGTGATGATGTTCATAGTTGCAAAGATACACCAAAAAGTCGAAACAGCACCATAAAAACTCCTTTTTCTACCGTAGGGATGCATTCGGCGAGTAAAAATCATTTTGTGTACAAACGTTTGTTTATTAATATTTTCGTTTTGAAGAGGCGACAAAAATGAAAAAATATTTTGCCAGTTTCGGGAAAAGTAGTATTTTTGCAAAACTTTTTGAAGGTAAAAGGTCGTTTGGCCGAGGGGTTAGGCACAGGTCTGCAAAACCTGCTACTCCGGTTCAAATCCGGAAGCGACCTCAAGCAGAAAGGCTCGTCAATTTCGACGAGCTTTTTTTATTATTAAATGATCTCTGCAATTGGCGTATATACGATGTCGCGTCTCTCCGAGACGCACACGAGGTGTTGTTTGTCATTCACCGCACTGCACTTCGTTTGTACGGTGTTATTAAGATTAAGCCTCTCCGAGGCTTCGTAGTGCCAAGTACGGATAATCATTATTTTTTTGCCGTTTTTGTTTTTTTTAGTACTTTTGCAAATCGAAAACAGAATATAAATGAAGAGATATATAATAGAAATAGTGTTGCTGACGCTGCTCGCCGTGGGCTGCACGCCCAAGGAGGAACCGGTCGATGCCCTGATGCGGTCGAAGGTGGACGCGCTGAACAAGGCGTCGTTCCAAAACCGCTTTGGCGATGCGGCACGCAGCGAACGCTATGCGCGACGCGCCCTGCAGTATGTCGGCGACAGCCTGCCCGACTATGCCGACGGGCGGCTGCGGGCGTGGAACAACATCGCCAACTCGTACCTGAGCCGTGCGGTGCACGATTCGGTCTATGTCTATGTCGATTCGGTGCTGAACTTCGAGGGTCGGGCAGAAAATCTCGAGGTGGAGCAGACGCTGGCCAGCCTGCTGAAGGCGCGCACCCTGCAACGCCACTGCGACATTGCCGGCTCGTACCAGCTGCTCTACGACATCGAGCAGTCGGGCCTGCTCGACGGACGCGGCGAGGGCTTGCTCTACAATCTGGCCCGCAGCGAATTCTACATCACCACGACGACGCTCAACTACCACTATCGCAACAAGTCGCAATACCAGCAAGCCGAACTGCTGACAACGATGGAAAAGCGACGCGGCGAGCTGCGGTGCGACTACGGCGAGGATATGTCGTTCAACTATGCCATCGCCTATGGCTACTATGCCCTGTGCGAGGATTCGACAAACCAGGCGCGCTATCTCGGCAAGGCGCTCGACTACTGTTTCGACAACTTCCGTATCCTTGGCGACAGCCTGCGCTACAACACCTACCACCTGGCCAACACCTACCAGATGGTCGGTTTTATGCTGTGGAGCCCGCGCATCAGGCAGGACAGCTGGCAGCGCAATGCCCGACGGCTGGACGAAATCTGCGGTTTCATCCGCGATGCCTTCGGCTTCGACGTCTTCGACAGCACACAGTTTCCATCCACAGAGACGCAGTTTTCGTCGCCTTTCCAAAATCTTGCCCTGCCTTTCCTTAGAGAGGCGACGTCGCTCTTTTTCGTCAACGACGACCCCTACCAGCGCCTCGGCGCCGTGGTTTCGACAGGCCGCTACTGTATGGCTGCCGGCGACACGCTGTCGGCGCGGCGCTATTTCAACGAGGCCCTGATAGACACCTCGATGCTCGGCGTGGCACCCAAGTTCGAGGCTATGCTCTACGAGGGGTTCCTCACCTCGGGTTGCGCACAGGGCAACGACGACGTTGCACGCTGGACACGCAAGGAACTGGAACTGCTCAACTACATCAAGCAGAACGAGAAAGCAGACTTCATCCTGCAGCAGGAGCTGAACCGCGCCCAGCACAGTAGCGGTCGCTTTATGCTGTTCTCTATCATCCTGTTGACCCTTGCCGTGGCCTTGCTGGTGACGTTGTTGCTGCTGCATCGCCGCACCAAGGCCCTGCAGCGCGAAACGGCACGCCTGCAAGCCGCCAAGCAGCAGGACATTGAGCGCATAGCCAACGTCGAAACCTGCCTGTCGGTGCTGCGCCACGACATCACGCCGTTCATCTCCTATCTGCAGAACGACCATCTGCCCGACGAGCTGAAACGCGAGGTGACGGGCCAGCTGATACGCACCTTCGAGAACATCAAGAACTGGACCAACCTCTCCATTCCCAGCGGATTGCAGTTCCGCTGCTCGACGGTTTCGCTCCAGCAGGTGTTCGACAGCGTGGCTTCGAGCGTCAACAATTTCCGCGGCGACGCCCTGCAGCTGGTCTTCGAGCCGACGGCCATCGCCGTGCGTGGCGACAGGCTGCTGCTCGAAATCCTAATGCGCAACCTTGTCAACAATGCGATACAGCACACCGAGTCGGGCTCCGTGACCGTCACTGCCGCCACCTGCGCCGACGATGCGCGGTTTGCCTGCGTCACCGTCAGCGACACCGGCTGCGGTATGAACGACGAGCAGCTCGAGAACCTTTTCCGCACCGACCGGCGCATCGACAGCTCTTCGACCGAAAAGGGCTACGGAACGGGCTTCGGCCTCATCCTGTGCCGCTACATCATCAAGAAACACGACGACAACACCATCCGCGGCTGCCGCATCTGGGCGGAAAGCAGAGTGGGCGAGGGCTCGCAGTTCCATTTCCAGGTGCAGAAGGAAGTTGAAAATTGAAACGGGAGTTAAGGGGAATTTTGGGAAGTTAAGGGAAGTCAAGTGAAGTCAAGTGAAGTTAAAGGACGATAGTATTTGTATCTGAAGTTAAAGTTAAGGTTAAAGTTAAGGTTCCAAAAAATAAGCAATGGACGACAAAATAACAATAATGATTGTGGACGACGAGCCACTGATTCGCAAGGCGATAAAGTACGAACTCAACGAGCGGCACGAGGCTGTCGACTGCCGTATGGACGACGACGGACGCATACAGCGCAAGGAAATCGAGGTGCTCGACACCTTCGCCAACGGGCCGCAGCTCTTTGCTGCCCTCAACGACCCGCAGCGGCCGCGCCCCGACTACCTGCTGGTGGATATGGAGTTCCAGGGCGAGCCCACCGGCGGCATCGCCATCACCGACCGCATACGCCGGCAGTACAAAACCATCCTTGGTCGCGACATCAAAATCATCATCCTCTCGGGTCGCTTCGACAATCCGCTGCCCAGCGAGGCCAACCGTCCGCAACGCCTCAACGACATCGGCAGCGTGGTCTTCGAAGCGCTGCGCAAGGGTGCCAACGCCTTCATCAGCAAGAACGCTACTGGTGGCTTCTCGATCGAGAACATACTGCGTGCCATCTCCTGCCTGGAGCGCGGCGAGGAGTACTATTTCAACTATCCCGTGATGCGTACCCTCAAAGAGGCCGCCGAGCTCTACTTCGAACGCCAGTGCCACTCGGCTTTCGACGAGGCCGTCAGCGACGAGGAGCGCGAAATCCTGCTGCTCGAGGCCGCCGGATGCACAGCGCAGGAAATCGCCCAACGCCTGTCGCGATGGGTCGAGACCGACAAGTCGATTCAGGACAAGCAGAAAGAGCTGTCGCGCAAGCTCGGCATTGTCAACAAAAGCGGCGCCCGCATCGCCAAAGCCATCCAGTGCGGCCTCATCGACCCCGCCGATATCAAATACCTGACAAGGAACTGAAGTCAGAAACAGCGACGGCTACAGTACGGCAGCGGATTGGCGGATGCTGTTCATCCAACTGATGGTTTCGGCTTTTTTGCGTGCTGTCTGCAGGTTGTATTTGGTCTGAATGGCCAGAAGAGCATCGGCCGGTAGTCCCAAGGCAGCCTCAAAAAGCAGTGCAGTGGTCGTCGTCAGTCCCCTGTGTGCGTTCAATATTTCATTCAGAACGGAGTACGACATACCCACAGACTTGGCGAATGCGCGTTGCGAAATGCCTCTCGCTTCAAATTCGTCTTTCAAAACATCGCCAGGATGGGTCGGTATTGCGGAATATCCTAATTTTGCCATAGTTCAACTATTTATTATTTATAATGGTTCGTTAGATCAATTATGTTGCAGATTGTCAACACTGTGTTGGAAACAATCTTCTCACTCCGAAAAACGATACGGTATTTGTCGCCTACGCGCACCGATTCGAACCCTTTCAAGTCGCCACTCAAAACTTCGTAGTTCAGCGAATTGAACCGATACAGGTCTTCTGTGCTTTGCACCGATTCCATTATGTCAATTGTGCGGATGTATCGCTTGACAATTGTTGGCTGAAAACGGTGCTTTTTGTCGGTTGTTTTGGCAGTGTAGTATAATTCGGAAAGGTATTCTTTCTCAAAGTGTATCTCCATATCATTGTGTCTGCAATTCGAATGCAAAGGTACTAATTATTTTTGATGTGTTCGCAAAAAATGCGAATTATTTTTGTCGTATGCTGAGTAAGTGGTGTTTAGAAGGTTGTGAATTTGGATAAAGCCATTGCACTTTCAATAATTTTAAAAATAATTATTCCTAATTTCTAGTTGCAAAGGCAATAAATCTGCCATTGTTTCGCTAATATTTAATAATGACTAAAAAAATCACGTATCATTCAAATACCGCACCATATAAGCGAAGACCTCAAATACTTTTGTCAGTACGCGATGAGCGACCCGCACCTGTGCGCGGTAAAATACACGAATGAAACAACAGACTGAACTGAAACAATAAACACGGGCAGACAATGAAGGTATATTGGTCAAACATTGAATACAGATACATCACCGTTGATGTCGTGAATAAGTGTGTTGGTGGAATGGTGTATGTTTTCGTGAAAGCAAAAGATGCAATCGCAGCTATTGACAAAATACGAAACGCTCTTTTATTTCAAGACAAGATAATACTAAAATGTGAATTTGTCAATCCGTATAATGTCAAAACCGAGATTTGGGCAGAAAGTAAAGAGTTTGGCTCTGCTGAAAAGACGACGGAACATTATAAGGAACTATATCAAACTGCGCGGCAGTCAAAAGAGCCTGTCTTCGATTACTTCTTTGAGTATGAGAAATTATAAAGCATAGCGTTGCTGTTTTAGAGTGTCGATGCAGGATTACATCTCGCTCAGCTTCTTGTAGCCCCCGTAGCGCAGCTTGGCGTTGTTCATTATTTGCTGGTCTTAAACCCGTTGCGTCGGATTTGCAATCCGACGCAACTTAATATAAGGATTTGCAATCCGCAAAATATTTATTTGCAGTCTATAAACCGCAATATGGCCACTTTTGAAGGCGGTAATGTTGGCGGATTGAAAATCCTGATATTAAACAGTATCGGATTGCAAATCCGATACAACCCAGCTTCAAATCCGATACCCGTTGCGGCGGATTTGCAATCCGACGCAACTTAATATAAGGATTTGCAATCCGCAAAATATTGATTTGTAGTCTGCAAACCGCTATAAGACCACTTGCAAAGGCGGTAATGTTGACGGATTGAAAATCCTGATATTAAACAGTATCGGATTGCAAATCCGATACAACCCAGCTTCAAATCCGATACAACAGGCAATCCGCAAAACCATTGGTTTGCACCCGTTCCGAAATGTTAAAATTTAACTTAAAAACTGTTAAATTCCGCTCAAAAATCGCGATTCTTTAACAGGCTGATTTCCAAGCATCAAATACCTACCAAAGTTCACCCAAACTCCTACCAAACTTTTGTTAAAATTTAGGCCAGTGGGCTATGATTGGTCTTTGCCCATTTTAACATATTTTTTTCCTGCCCCGACGGCCTGGCCGGATCGGGGCGCCGTTTTGCGCTTTGGCTGGCGGCTGTTTGCGGTGTGCAAGAAATATTTTTTTGCCGTTTTTGCGGAAATGTGTATTTTTGCAACTTGAAAAAACGGAAACCAAAGGCATCAACAAAAGCTTAATATATGCGTCACGAAGTTGATTTTCTTGTTATTGGCTCGGGTATCGCGGGCTTGAGTTTTGCACTCAAAGTGGCCGAATACGGCAAGGTGTGCGTCCTGACCAAGGGCGACGCCTCGGAGGGGTCGACAAAATATGCGCAGGGCGGCATCGCTGCGGTGATGTACGACACGGACAGTTTCGACAAGCACATCGCCGACACGCTGGTGGCCGGCGACGGCATCTGCGACCGCGAGGTGGTGGAGATGACCATCCGCGAGGCGCCGCAGCGCATCGAGGAGCTGGTGCGCTATGGCGTGGAGTTCGACAAGTCGAAGGGCGGCAAGTTCGACCTGCACCGCGAGGGCGGCCATTCGGAGTTCCGCATCCTGCACCACAAGGACAACACGGGCGCCGAGATTGAGCGCGGCCTGCTGCAGGCTGTGCACGACCACCCCAACATCGAGCTGAAGGAGCACCAGTTTGCCATCGACATCATCACGCAGCACCATCTGGGCCAGCGCGTTACGAAGCATACGCCCGACATCGAGTGCTATGGCGTATATGCGCTGAACTGCCTGACCAACGAGATTGACACCTACTTGTCGAAGGTGACCCTGCTGGCCACGGGCGGTATGGGCAATGTCTATACGACGACCACGACGCCCATCATCTCGACGGGCGACGGCGTGGCGATGGTGCACCGCGCCCGCGGTGTGCTTAAAGACCTGGAGTTTATGCAATTCCACCCTACGTCGCTCTACAATCCGGCCGAGAAGCCGGCGTTCCTCATCACCGAGGCGATGCGTGGCGCGGGGGCCATACTGAAGGACTATAGCGGCAACGAGTTTATGCACAAGTACGACAGCCGCCTGAGCCTGGCGCCGCGCGACATCGTGGCCCGCGCTATCGACAACGAGATGAAACTGGCCGGCGTGGAGCACGTGTGGCTCGACGCGCGCCCCATAGGCAAGCACGAGCTCATCAACGGATTTCCAACCATATACGCCAAATGCCTGGAGCTGGGCATCAACATAACGAAGGATATGATTCCGGTGCGCCCGGCGGCGCACTACCAGTGCGGCGGCATCAAGGTGGACCGCAACGGCGAAAGTTCGATCCATCGCCTCTATGCTGCCGGCGAATGCTCGTGCACGGGTCTGCACGGCGGCAACCGTCTGGCCAGCAATTCGTTGCTCGAGGCTGTGGTCTATGCCCACAATGCCGCCGAGCACGCCATCGGGGTGGTGTCGTCGATGGCCGACGCCGACAGGGCCAAGCTTTCGGCCATCAACTCGCAGCTGCCCGACTGGAACGCCGAGGGTATGGTGCTGAACGAGGAGATGGTGCTTATCACGCAGACCAAGAAGGAGTTGCAGGAGATTATGTCGAACTATGTGGGCATCGTGCGCAGCGACTTGCGCCTGCAGCGCGCCTTCGACCGCCTGAACCTCATCTTCCGCGAGACCGAGGAACTCTACCAGCGTTCGGTGCTGGCCGAGCCGCTGGCCGAGCTGCGCAACCTGATAGCCTGTGCCTACCTGATTATCAAGCAGGCACGTGCCCGCCGCGAGAACGTGGGGCTGCACTATTCTATTGACCTGCTCAACGCCGGCCAGTCGAAATAGGGGACCCCTGATGTTTTTTTTCAACTGCGAATCAAACGAAGTTAGCGAATTGATTTGCAGCAGTTGATTTGGAGGATGCCTAAAATGTTGATTGCGTCGGCTTACCGCCGAAGGCGGAAATGATTCGCAAGAATTACAAGATTTCGGCGGCTTCGCGGGCAGGGGAATTGCTGCACGTGTAGGAGCAAAAATAAACGACAGGATGGTTCGGCAGGAATTGTCAGTAATTGACCAGGAATTAGCCAGAAATTATTTTTTTTCTTTTAACAGCAATTGCCGGCAATTAAACAGCAATTATCAGCAATTTCTTTTTGGAACGTGAATGTCCGCGAATTGCCGTAAATGAGCCGTAAGTTGTTGTTTTTTACTGTGATTGCACTCGTTTTTCTTGGTCAAAGTCAAATGATAATATAAAGTGACACCTGCGTCGGCTTACCGCCGAAGGCGGAAATGATTTACAGGATTTACAAGATTTCGCCTGCTATGCGGGCAGGGGATTTTTTTACGATTACTAAACAATGGCCAAAATAATTTATGGCTAATTCCTGTTTAAGTAGTTGGATAAAATGCTGTAAGCCAGTTTTTAGGCGATTATTGCCAATTTTTTTTTGCTTTTCTTTGCAGCGTTTTGGCGATTTTTTGTGACTATATATATAACGGCAAATATTTTTTCAAAATGAAACGTCTATTATTTTTATTTATGCTGGTTCTTGCCAGCGGCATTTATGCCCAGAACACGCTGCCGGTTATCCCTTTCGGCGAGCGCAAGGCGGACCTTTATTATTGGGACACGAACTGGATTGACAGGTATGAGCATCTGCATCCTAATTATACTCCTTATCCTGCTTCTTTAAATTTATCACCCGCTGAAACTTCAGACAGATATATAGGCAGAGTTTGCCAAGCCAATACCCCTATACTTGTACGGGGCATTGCAGGTATGGCAAAAACGGCTCACAGGTTTCAGCCAATGTTTACTATCGATACAAACCGTTTGCCCGAATGGTTTATAATGTACGATGCCAACTATAATCTGCTTGGCGAGGGACGATGGGACACATTGAATCCTGGTTATAAAATGGAGATTAAAAGAGGCTCGAAAAGGGATTCCGTTGATGTGTATGAGGTGTTGTTTGACAAGCCAGTATTGGTAAGCGGGCGTTTTTATGTGGGCGGTACTACTCATAACAATCTTATACACGGCCCACACGTTGGCGAAGGGTATTACCAATGGGGACAACCTGAACATATTAATACAATTTATCCTGAATACAAATGTAAATTCGATACTGCCGAACTTTCGGGAATTCCAGCTTATGTCTTGCCTTGCAACCCTTCAGGAGTTTTGTTGCATTATTATTGGCCCTATAATGTGGCTAATATTTCAGCCAGTATTTCAGAAATGTTCGACACGTCTTCTTTTCAGCTTGTAGATAATGCATATACATTCTACCCGTTCTTTGCGATAATCGACACGAATTATGTGTATATGGACTGCCAGCGTCCGACGGGGTTGCGGGTGGACTATGCTGACGAGGACAGTGTTGTGGTGGCGTGGGATGGCGGCGGTGCGCCGCAGTGGGATGTGGTGCTGTGGGCTGAAGGCACCGAGCCGGACAGCGGAATGCTGTATTCTGTCGGGACGAACAGTCTGACGCTGTATGGCTTGAACCCTGACGGGCAATACTATGTGAAGGTGAAGGCGGTGTGCGACACGATGCATATCAACACGAGTGCCTGGTCGGGCGTGTTTGGCTTCAGGGCTTCGGATTACTTTGTCCAGCCTTGCCCGGTGCCGGAAGGTCTTCGTGTGCAGCCTGTGTTTCAGAACAGCGTCGTTGTGCGCTGGAATCACAGCGATGCCGGGCTGTGCGAGCTGGCGTTGTGGCGCGAGGACGGGACGGACACGGTACTGATGCAGAGCCAGACGGAATATGTCGAGGTCGACGACTTGGACACGGCGGTGTGGTATGCGGCGCGCCTGCGTGCGGTGTGCGACAGCGCAAACATCAGCGAATGGAGCGACACGGTGCGATTCTTTGTCCCCAACTGGGATACCACTGGCGGCGGCACCGACCCTGTGGGCATAGTGGATGCCGTGGGGCGCAGCGTGGAGCTGATGCCCAACCCGGCGAGCGGGAATGTGACGGTGCGTTCGCCGTACCTGCTGCGCAGGGTCGAGCTGTTCGGCAGCGAAGGCAAGGCGATAGCGTCATTCGAAGCCGAAGGCCACACGGCGTCGCTGGACCTCGGGCCCTATCCTGCCGGCACCTATATTGTCCGCGTCACCACCTCGTCTGGCGTGGCCAACAAGCGCCTGGTGAAAAAATAGGATGGGAGCAGACGGGTGGTATAACCTGTTGATAATAACGCCGATAATTCAATGTAATGAAAATTATCGGCTTTTTTTGTGCATATTTGAAAAAATATATGTATTTTTGCAGTCCGCAAATTGAATTATCAAAATTTATATCATCATAAAAATAAAAGTATTATGTCAATCTTAAACATCCTATTGGAAATGACTGCTGAGGCAGCGAAATTCATCGGAGTCCTCGGTGCCGGTATCGGCGCAGGCCTTGCCGCCATTGGCGCCGGTCTGGGCATCGGCAAAATCGGTCAGGGAGCAATGGAAGGCATTGCCCGCCAGCCCGAAGCCGCCGGTACAATCCGTACCACTATGATTATTGCTGCCGCTCTGGTCGAAGGTGTTGCCTTCTTCGCAGTGGTTATCTGCCTCCTCGCTGTCCTCTGACAAACGGGGGAGACGCATCAGCAACAGGTCTGGTGCCGCAAGCGATGGGCTTAAGGCACCAGGCCATTTTGAAACGAAACAACGTAGAATTAATCGAATAGCATTATATGAACAACCCTCTTGTTAGTCCCGGTTTGGGTGTCATTGTTTGGATGGTCATTGCTTTTGCCATCCTGGCATTTATACTTATGAAATGGGGATGGCCTGTGATCCTCAAGGCTTTGGACGATCGCGAGAAGACCATCAGCGAGTCGCTGAACGCCGCCGAGCGGGTGCGCGCCGAGATGGCGCAGCTGCAGGCCCACAACGAAGACCTGCTGAAGGAGGCCAAGGTGCAGCGCGACGAGATGCTGCGCAACGCACGCCTCACCAGTGAGCAGATAATCGAGGAGGCCCGCCAGAAGGCCACCGTCGAGGCCGACCGCATAGTGGAAAACGCCCGCGAGAACATCAACTATGAGAAGCTGAAAGCGATGCACGACCTGAAGAACCAGATTGCCAACCTCAGCATCGAGATTGCCGAAAAGCTGATTCGGGAAGAACTGGCAGACCCCAAGCGCGCCAACGACTTTGTGATCAAGCAGATCGAGAATACACACCTCAATTAAAAGAATGCTGTGGAAAATTACCGTATCAATTTCAACTATGCCAAAGCGCTCTTCCTGGTAGCGTCGGACACGGGCCAGCTGGATGCCGTCAGCGGTGATATGCGCCTTGTTGCCGACACTTGTGCCGACAACCGCATCCTGTCTACCGTTTTTGCCAATCCTGTCATTCCCGAACACCGCAAGACGGCTGTGCTGCGCGACCTGTTCGGCGAGCGGGTGTGCAAGGTGTCGATGATGTTTATGGAATTTATTGTCCGCAAGCGCCGCACCGTCAATCTGCGCGGCATCGCCGACGCTTTCGTCCAGCTGTATCGCGACAGCAAAGGTATTGTCCTTTCGCACCTTGTCACCGCCACCCCGGTGGGTGACGACATCAAGGAGGCCGTGTGCCGCAAGGTTGGCGATTTCACCAACAAGGAGGTGGAGCTGGTGACCGAGGTGGACCCGTCGATTCTTGGCGGTATGAGCATCACCTTCGACGGCAATATGTACGACGCTCGCCTCAGCACCGCTGTTGCTGAACTGCGCAAGGAGTTCAGCAAGAATATCTACGAAAGCAAGCTGTAAGGCATTGCACTATTGTTAAAATATAAAGAAAAACAGATTTATATGTCCGAAATAAAACCAGCCGAAGTATCGGCAATCTTGAAAAAACAACTGTCTGACGTCGGTCTCGACGTGCAGCTTGAGGAAATAGGCACCGTGCTCACCGTCGGCGACGGCATTGCGCGTGTCTATGGCCTCAACAACGCCCAAAGCGGCGAGCTGGTCGAATTCGCCACCGGCGAGCAGGGCATTGTCCAGAACCTTGAGGAGGACAATGTCGGTATCGTGATGCTTGCCGAAAGCAACACCATCAACGAGGGCGACACCGTCAAGCGCACCAAGCGCATCGCCTCGGTAAAGGTGGGCGAGCAGCTTGTGGGCCGCGTCATCAACACTATCGGCGAGCCTATCGACGGCAAGGGCCCCATCGGGGGCGAGCTGTTCGATATGCCCATCGAGCGCAAGGCTCCCGGCGTCATCTTCCGCCAGCCAGTGGAGCAGCCGCTGCAGACGGGTATCAAGGCCATCGACTCGATGATCCCCATCGGCCGTGGCCAGCGCGAGCTCATCATCGGCGACCGCCAGACGGGCAAGACGGCCATCGCCATCGATACCATCATCAACCAGAAGAATTTCTACGATGCCGGCGACCCGGTCTATTGTATCTATGTGGCTTGCGGCCAGAAAGGTTCGACTGTGGCCAACCTGGTCAAGAACCTTGAGGAAAAGGGCGCAATGGCCTATACCATCGTTGTTGCCGCCACGGCTTCCGACCCGGCAGCAATGCAGTTCTATGCACCCTTCGCTGGTGCCGCCATCGGCGAGTATTTCCGCGACACAGGCCGCAACGCGTTGGTTATCTACGACGACCTGTCGAAGCAGGCTGTGGCCTA
>DFHL01000087.1 GCA_002371315.1 Bacteroidales bacterium UBA3724
CTACAAAGACCACAACGCCACCACCAACCACTTCGACAACGACTACCCCGAAGCCTGCAACCTCGACCTCATCAACAACGAAGCCAAGCTCACCCGCCGATCTGACGTAGTCTGCTACGTCGAGCGCAGCTGGGACGGTAGCAAGGTGGTTCAGACGATGAAGACTGTCCCCGCCGGCAGCACCACTACTTTAAGCGGCTGCACCGACGAAAGTGAGAGCTATCCATCGGGAACCTGGCTGGTGGTTAATGGCAACAACGTAGCAAGGCGAAACATCATCGCCACTGCGGGCACCGTCAACCTCATCCTTTGCGACGGCGCAAAGCTCACCAGTGAAATGGGCATAAATAGTGGCGCCACGTTGAACATCTATGGACAGCGCGACAACAGCGGATCCCTTGACGGATTCATCTGCGTCAGGTCGGACAGGACCCTGAACATCCATGGCGGCAACATCTCCGCCAACGGAGGCAGCGGCCAGTCAGGCATCGGCGGCGATTACCAAGAAACCTGCGGCACCATAGCCATCTATGGCGGCACGGTGTCGGCAGAAGGTGGGAAAGGTGGGGCAGGCATCGGCTCAGGATTCAATAAAAAAGACAACATCTCCTCAGGCACCATAAAAATCTACGGAGGCTCGGTGACAGCCCAGGGCGGCTATCACGACACTGGGCAATCCGGTGCCGGCATTGGCGGCGGTGGCCACAGCAGCGGTGAAACCGTCTACATCTATGGCGGCGACGTGGTGGCCTTTGCAGCCGACGACGCTGCAGGCATAGGTAGCGGCGAGGAGGCAACAACAAGTACCAGAAATATTGACGGCGGCACTATCACCATCTATGGAGGCGAAGTCCATGCCCGCGGCAAAGACGAGGGTGCCGGCATCGGCGCAGGACAGGATGCCGCACTCGGCATCGTCAACCTCCTGGGCGGCAGCATCGAGGTTTGGGGCGACGACAACAGCAATGCCATTGCAGGCCACGACGACAGTGACGGTAACAAGATCCTGACCATTGGCGACCACATGAAGGTGGAAGGGGGTGATTACCTGACGAATCTCTCGCATTACGGTGCCGAGATCCGTTTTTTGGGTATTACTAAAAAATATGTCCGCCTGGCCCCATGCGAACACAACGGCGCCACCTACACTGGCAACGCAGGCGAATTCGCACCACACGCCGGCTGCACCTACTGCACAGCCCCGCTCTTCAACGTAAGCGGCGGCGGTTGGCACGCCATTGCCTCGCCCACAAGCGAATACGGCAAGACCACCATTGCTGCAACCGACATCACAGGCCTCACCGATGGCAGCTACGACCTACTCTGCTACAACGAAGCCACTGCCACCTGGGAAAACCAGAAGGCGGGCAACGGTGCCGCCGGTTTCACCACCCTCGAACGCGGCCGCGGCTACATCTACCGCCGTGCCGACAACGCAGTGGTCGGCTTCAGCGGCTACAAGAACAGCGGCAACATAGCCGTGAGCCATTCCGCCTCCTGCGCTGACGCCTCGCTACGCGGTTTCAACCTTGTCGGCAACCCCTACAACCACACCTACACGTACGGCAGCCCCTACTACGAGTTGCTCCCCGACGGCACATGGCTGGCACACACCAGCGGCACCATCGCCGTCGGTCAGGCATTCCTGGTCAATTCCTCCGCCGGCAGCTACACCTTCACCGAGGGCAACAAATCTTGTGCCACATCTACCCTGACCTTTACCATCACCGACGGTGAGCACAGCGACGTTGCATACGTCCGGCTCGACGGGGGCGAGAGCATGAAGAAGATAGCCCATCTGGACGGCAACGCACCATTGATCTATATCACACATGATGATGCCGACTATGCCGTTGATGTCATGGACAAGGGGGAATTCCAATTGCACGTAAAAACTACAGTCCCCAAACAGTATACGCTCGACGCCACAGGCCCACTTCAAGGAATGCAAATCATCGACCTGCATACAGGCGACGAGATTACCTTGCCTTACAAACTTGAAAGTGCCGGTCACTTCCTGGTCAGAATGCTTCCCCAAAACAACAATGCCACATTCGCGGTCATAGACGGCAACAACGTTATAGTCTCCGGCACCGGCACCCTCCAGACCTTCGACATCCTCGGTCGCCCAATCTTCAGCTGTGAGGTTTCAGGTCTCAGGTCTTATGTTTCAACTTACAACTTTCCAGGAGCTGGCGTGTACATCCTCCGCCTCGGCGAGAAGAGCCAGAAGATTGTAATAGTAAATGGTGAATAGCGAGGGGGTACTAGTGAATAGTGACAAGTGAATGGTGAACAGAGAGGGAAAGTCACAATTCACTAATCACAATTCACAATTCACAAAACAAAACAATAATATAAAACAATGAAAACAAGGATTTTTGAACTATCAATTATTATTATGCTTCTCGTCGGCTGCACGAAGGAGAACGACGGACGCATTCGCATACTCGCCGAGAATATGGGCGGCAACGCCAAGGTGCTGGTCGACACAGAAAATATTGTCAGTGGCTCCAGCTGGGCACAAGGCGAGCGTATAGACATCAACGGAGTGTCACATCCCATAGTGGCCAACGGCGACAAGTTCGACCTCGATGTCTCAGCCAACATGCCCTCGGGCGACCTCTACGCCGTCTACCCCGCCACCACGCAGGTGGAGGGCGGCAACGACATCCAGGTCGTCAACAACCACGGCTCGGGCGAGACGGAGATTACCATCAACCGCCTTGTGGTGAAGTACACCACTGCCGACCACTCGAAGCACGAGACAATTTTCCCGATGGCCCGCAAGGCCGACGAAGGCAGCGCCACGCTGCTCTTCCAGCACCTAACCGCAGGCTTCAAGCTCAAGCTGAAGACCAGTGCATCGACTGCCAATGTGGCGGCGGTGAAGGTGGTGGTGCAGGGCACCAGGGCAGCCAACCCCGTGATCCTCGACGGCGTCACCTACCGCACCCGCTGGGCCTCGCAGGGCCCCACTATGCCGGCGGGCGAGGTGGGCGGCATAAGCGGCGACCGACTGGTGGACTACTGCAGCGAGATGTACCTCGACATGGAGGAACCCGGTCACGACTATGCCGTCGTGGGCACCGACGGCATAGTCTTCTGCGTGCCAGTAACCCTCGGCGACGTAAAGCGGCTCACGGTGACAGGCTATGCCGCCAACGGCAGCCAGCTTTTCGTCCAGACAAAGAACATGGAAGACGACGGCGAGGGTCACTACTCCACCCTCTCCCGCAACACGATGTACAGTATACCGGTTATAAGCTTTTAGTTTTAGTTTAAGTTTTTAGTTTAAGTTTTTTGTAAGAAGTTAAAGACAAATACCTTATTCCCTTAATACTATTCAGTTCATCAAACTATGTTGTCATTATTGCCATTGTCTCTAACTCCCGATAACTTCTTTAAATTCTCTAACCCCCTAAAAAAATATTGATTATGGAAACCAAGAAGACATATATCGCACCACAGCTGACGGTGGTATCGTTCAAAGTTGAGCAGGGTTATTCGCTCAGCGCTGTAAGCTCCATGCGCCTGTTTCAGGACGCAAGTCTGGATGCAATAAACGATGACTACAATTCTAACAACCAGGAGAACTGGCACGAGTACAACAGCGGCGGAGACTTTTTCAGCTGGTAGACCGTGATATTCGCAAGCCGTGCTGTAGCAGTCTTGTGAATGGTGAATATAAAAATGACTTTAATAAAAGCAAAGCCATTGTTGTGATGGGGGCTCGGCAAGTGGGGAAAACCACAGCATTGAAACACCTTGTAGACTCAAAGAACAACCTAATGCTCAATTGCGACGACTATGACGACCGGGTAGGACTGGAGAACAGAACATCCACCGAACTGCGCAATGCTCATCATCAACTGCGGCATCAAGCGCGTGGTGTGCGAATACAAATACCACGCCGGCCAGGAGAGCGAAGAGCTGTTCCGCCAGGCAGGCATCCAGCTCGAATTCTTCCACGACGAGGTAGTGCAATACGCCAACCAATAAGAATCACACATCTCAACCCAAAAGAAGGCGGCCGACAGAATGTTCTTTTTTTGCGTGTTGTATCGGATTTGCAATCCGATACTGCTTAGTATCAGGATTTTCAATCCGCCAACATTAACGAAATAAACAGTATTTTATCGTTTCGCGGATTGAAAATCCTTATATTAATAAGCGTCGGATCTCAGATCCGCCGAAACAGGTACAAGTACCTCTTCCGCAGCTTCACCGCCGAGGAACTACAGCAAATGATAGAAATGTCTAACTCAAAAAGATAAGCAACAATGAAGAAAACATTGATGATATGCGCGGCGATGGTAGCCCTTGCCGCTATGACCGCCTGCAAGAGCGGAACGAGAGAGAAGGCTGCGGCCGAGCCTCCATTTGCTGACACCATCCCCATCTGTTTTGAAACCGATTGTGGGTATCCAGGCTCTGGCGGAATATTCTGTAGTGTCGAAATAAAGGCGTATAGGTCAAATTGCAGG
>DFHL01000093.1:0-14383 GCA_002371315.1 Bacteroidales bacterium UBA3724
ACATATACTGTACAACTGACGGAGAAAATGTGTCTTTCAGCAAGTTTGAAACGGGGAAAAATATTTGGCCATCCACAAACTAAAACTGCGCAAACGACGTTAACATTACAGCAAAAATAATCTTTGACAGGAAAAAAGTAACATAAAACCAGATTAAGGAAATGAAAAAATCAGTCATATTGATGGGCTTGTCGGCCGCCTTGTTCAGCTCGTGCGTGACGCTGGGCAAATACGAGGCCCTGGAGTCGAAGAACGCGCAGCTGCGCCGCGAATACAACACCTCGCAGAGCGAACTCAGCGACCTGCGCGACGAGAACGCCAACCTGCAGCGCCAAAACCAGTCGCTGAGCGCCGAAATCACCGAACTGGGCGACATTCGCAACAGCCAGAACGACACCATCGCCGCCCTGCGCCGCGCTATGGAGAACCAGAAGCTCGGGTTCGACACCGTCATCGAGAACTATGCCCAGCGCATCACAGGCCAAAGCCAGGACCTGAACCGCGCCAACAACCTGCTGGCCGCCCGCACCAAGGAGCTGAACGACAAGGAGGAAGCCTTCCGCGCCAAAGAGCAGTCGTTCAAAGCCAAGGAGAACGAGCTGCGCATCAAGCAGGCCGAGCTCGAAAAGAAAGAATCGGACGCCCGCAACGCACTGGCCGCCAAGGAACGCGAGCTGGAGAACCTGCGCTCGTCGCTCAACAACGCCCTGGTGGGTTTTGCCGACAAGGGCCTCAACGTCGAAACCCGCGACGGCAAGGTCTACGTCTCGATGGAAAGCAAACTGCTCTTCCCCTCGGCCAGCTGGACGGTGTCGAAAGACGGCGTCGAAGCCATCAAGACCCTCGCCAAAATCCTTGAACAGAACACCGACCTCAACATCCTCGTCGAGGGTCACACCGACAACGCCGCCTACAAAGGCTCGACGGCCGTCAAGGACAACTGGGACCTCAGCGTGATGCGCGCCACCTCGATCGTCAAGCTGCTGCTGCAGCACGGCCCCGCCATCGACCCGGCCCGCATCGAGGCCTGCGGCCACGGCGAGTTTGCCCCCAAGGTGCCCAACGACACGCCTGCCAACAAGGCCCTGAACCGCCGCACCGAAATCATCCTCACGCCCAAGATGAGCGATATCCTGAACCTGCTCGGAGAGTAGTTGAGAATAGTGACCAGTGAGCTGTGAATAGTGACACGAATATGTGACCTGTGACCAGTGACCTGTGACACGAACTCGCTCGTATCACAGGTCACTGGTCACTTGTCACTCACTTGATTGCGAAAGGAATCTGCGGAGAAAGGAAATGCGTGTCGCCGAAGATGACTTGACGGTAGACGGGCGTGGTGCTGTGCGCCGCCGAGTCGTTGGCCGGCAGGTTGGAGACGACAAGGTCCACCACGCGACAGGCGCCTTTGTAGCGGCTTTTGTAATACGGCTCTGTGGAATGCGAGATGGTGATGCCCGTCGACGTGGCACTGTGGATGAAATAGAAGCCCTTGTCGTCGACAGAGGTTACGATGCCGACGTGGCCGATGGACTTCGAGCCTCCGCGGCCGCCATAGAACACGAGGTCGCCCTTCTGGATGTCTTCGTTCTTGAGCGACGGACCGGCATAGTATTGCGGAGCGGCCGAAGGAGCCAGCAGCACACCGAATTTGGAATAGATGAAACGCGTGAACCCCGCGCAGTCGAAGCCTTTGGGCGTCTTGCCGCCCCAGCGGTAAGGGATGCCGATGTATTTCATCGCCTCGTCAATCACCATATCGGCAACCGTGACGGACGGCGACCGTAGCAGCATATTCTGCGCCGCCAGAGCCGACGGTGCCAAAAGCAAAAAAGACAACAATATTATTCTATACACTCTATGTTTCATAAGAACATTTCTTATTTAGTGAATTGTGAATAGTGACCTGTGAAACGAACGCGATCGTGTCACTGGTCACTGGTCACTGGTCACTGGTCACTGGTCACTGGTCACAGTTCACTGTTCACCTATTTGGATTGCAAAATTACAAAGAAAATGCAACCCTGACAAACCATTACGAAAGTTTTAGTTTTTTTTAAGAAAGCCGATTCTCCCCTTTTTGATGATATACAGGGGTTTCGGGTTTCTTTTCCGAGAAAACGTCGAGCGCGACGACTACGGCTGTCAGACCCCAGAAAGGCACCGACAGTTTGTCGGTATCGAGGAAATTGTTGAAAATGCCGTGTATGTAATAGGTCAGCAGGCTGAGGGTGGCCGCCAGGGCCAGACGGGCAACTTCGGGGTTGGCGGCCGTGCGATAGACGCGCACACCGGTGACAAAGGTGGCAAGGAAAATGCAGAGTATCAGCGCTGCACCCGGGATGCCCTGCTCGGTGAGCGGTCCGATGTATTCGCTGTGGGCGTTGCCGCGGTTGCCGGAATTGGTGCTGATGACCGACAGCTGGTAGCTCCGCTGATAGCCGGCATAGAGGAACTGGTAGGTTCCGGGGCCGCAACCCAGCAGGGGGCGTTCCTTGAACATACGCATCGCCGAGGCCCAGCGGTTGAGGCGCTCAAGGTTGGAAGCGTCGGTCGAAATGTTCGAGATGGACTTGACCTGGCCCGAAAGGTCGTAGGACGAGTCCTGCTTGTTCTTGCCAAGCTTGTAGAGCACATCGCTCTGATAGACAAAAAACAGCGATGCGCCAAGCGCAAAGAACAGGACCATCCAGCGCACCTTCATCCCCATACGTATGGCGAAATAGACGCCGACGGCGCCGAGCACGCTGATCCAGGCGGCACGCGAATAGGAGAAAAAGAGACCCACCATCAGCAGGCCGAAAGCGGCTGCAAGCACGGGGCGCAGCCACAGCTGCCCACCACGGCCGACAGCGTCGGTCCTGAAAGCATAGTGGAAGAAAACGGGCACAAAGAGCGCTATGACACAGCCGTAGGCCGTGTGGTCGTTGTAGAAAGGCCGCATCACACGGTGCAGGGTCTGCAGGTCGTGGAAGTTGCCAAGCGTCTTGGCAGTCGAGATGACTATCACGGCGACCAGCGAGAGGCCGTAGCAGAAGACGAACTGGCGTATGCGACTGCGGTCGCGGAAAATCTGTGAAGCGGCAAAGAAAAAGGGAATTACAAACCAAAGCCGCGCCGCGAAATACTTGAACGAGACTTCGGGCATCTGCGACGTGGAGGAGGTGAAGAGCATCCACAGCAGCATAGCCAAGACGGCGACGGTCACGGGATGGCGCAGGATGCGGACATCATAGCTGCGCTCGACCAGCACCCTGAAGATGAACATCACCGAGAAGAGTATCATCATCGGCTCGACAGGCATCGAGAGTTCCATTCCCGGCATTAGGGCGAAGTCGATGGCAAACGGTGTCAGCAGGGCGGTGACAAGCAGTCCGGTTTCAAACTTGAGGATGAACAGAACAGCGACAAGGCCGGCCAGCGGCAAGAGGAAAAGCCAGTAGATATCGCGCGAGAGCAGGAAGAAATTGAGCGTAAGGAATGCCGCCGTGACAAGCACGGCGACAATAATTGCACTGTTTTTCTTCAGCCAGGGCATATGTGTTATTGTGTTATTGTGTTATTGTGTTATTGCGTTATTGCGTTATTGCGTTAGTGTGTTATTGCGTTATTGCGTTAGTGTGTTATTGCGTTATTGCGTTAGTGTGTTATTGCGTTAGTGTGTTATTGCGTTATTGCGTTATTGCGTTAGTGTGTTAGTGTGAATTGTTCGATTTCGTTTCACTATTCACAGGTCACAGGTCACTATTCACTATTCGCTGGTCACTCTTCTTCCTTTTTGAACCTGTCGACTACAAGAAGTGCAAGAATGAGGAACGCCAGTGTGCCAAAGGTGCCAAGCAGGACGATGACGGCGCGCTTGGGATAGGCTTTTTTGTCGGCTGGGGTTGCCTTGTCGAGCCAGAACTTATAGCTGACAGGACGGGCCATATCGACCTTGGTCTGCGACATACGCGTCTGCAGTTCGGCAAGTTCCTGGGTCTTGTCGCTTATGAGTTCGGAAACGCCGAAGCGGTTCCTGTCCTTGCGCAGCGTGTCCTCAAGCGAACGGATGTCGGCTTCGAGCTCGGCGCAGACGTCCTGCATAATATGGTACGCGTCGCGCGAACGGTCCTGGTGGATACGGCCGGTCAGGGTATCGTAGTTGGAAGCCATAAAGTTGGCGATGTCGGCGGCCCACTGCGGGTCGACATCGAGGACGGAAATCTCGACACCAAGATATTCGGTACGCTTCACGCTGACATTGCTGCGATAGGCCTCGTGGAGTTTGAAATACTTATGGGGATCTTCGGTGCTTATGCCGTAATGCTCCATCATTTTGAAGTGGCTGCACACATCGTCCTCCATCGACTGCGACAGAAGTATCTGTATGGCGTATTCGCAGTCGCGCTCGATGCCATAGTCCATAAAGTCAAGACTGTAGCGCTCGGCAAGGATGGCCTTCGACAGACGGTTGGAGTTGGTCGGGAAAAGGATTGCCGACGACTTGAATCGAGGTGTGACAAGCAGCGAAGCCACAATGGAAACGGCAAAAGCAACGACGAATACGGCCGTCAGCAGTTTCCAGTGTCTTTTGAAAAAGTTCATTGTGTTCTTGAACTCATAGTTGTTGCCAAAATCGTTCATAAGGTTATTGTGTTAGTGTGTTATTGTGTTATTGCGTTATTGCGTTAGTTGTTTACCAGTTCATTGGTTCAGGTTCTGTCTTGTATTCCAGGCCTTTTTCGGGACGGCGGCAGTTGCTCATATTGCTCTGTATGCTGTCTATCTGGGCCTGCGTGAGGGGGATGCCGTCGTCTTCGATGAAGCGTTTTTTCCAATAGGGGAACGCCGACGCGAGGTCGCCGGAATAGTAGAAGTCGAAGCCTATGGCTCCGAAGGTGTAGAGATGCCCGTTGACGCTGATGTGCGAGCCTCCGCAACGCGGCGCACCGTGCGGATGCGACTGGGCGAAACCGACGTTGAACAAGGTGCAGAGGATGTCGGGACGGTCCGAAATGTCGAAACCGGCGCGACGCCACTGCAGCATTGTCTGGTGCAGTATGCAGCCTGTATAGATATAGGAATAGAGGTGGTTGCGATAGTCGACCAGACGGTTGTAGCGTTCCATCTCGTGATTGTCGGTGGCAAAGTCCAGGATGTTCTCGTAGTGTTTGCCCATATAGAACTCGGAAGCCGTGTCTTTCAGGTGTGCCTCAACTGCCTTGGCTGTATGTTCCTTTATGCCGTTGACGCCATAAGAGAACTGCGACTGGACCGAAAGCATCTTGACCGGGCCAAGGTATTTCTTGA
Organism: Bacteroidales bacterium UBA3724; assembly: GCA_002371315.1. Taxonomy (GTDB): domain Bacteria; phylum Bacteroidota; class Bacteroidia; order Bacteroidales; family P3; genus Colimorpha. Next base: position 5,293 of record DFHL01000093.1, read on the forward strand.
CCATCTCGCGGTTGCTGTTGAAGAGACGGATTTGCTCGCCGACAAGGCAGGCAACAATCAGTCTCGGCTCGACACCCGTAAGACGGCCGGCTTCGATAAGCAGCGCACTGTCTTTCATTATCGACGGCTTCAGCATCTCCCATTCTGTCGTTGCCATCCAGGGGATGACCGTTGGCGACTGCATAGCGGGACGGCTGTCGTACACTTTTTTGAGCTGTGCCAAAAACTGGTTGTAGGCATCGCTGCTGTCGGTGTAGAGCGACGCTGCCGAAATCATACGGTCTACGACCAGCGGGTTGTCGCTCTGCTCTGCCGCCTCGAGCATAAGGTGCGCATTCTCGGGATAGAATTTTCCGAAAGCGGCCAGTTTAAGGTACTGTTCAAGCCAAATGGCATTTCTTTGCTGTGGCGTCAGTTCGGCATCCTTTGCCTGTTCGAGCTCGGCGACGCTCATCAAGTAACGGTAGTTTTCGTCCACGCCACCCTTGTTGTTGGTCAGACCGAGCTTGAATATGGCCCAGGCGGCAATGATTCCAAAACCGGCAAGGGCAAACGCATATACAACAATGTTGAATATGCGTCGGCCCAGTGGCGGTTTGATAGTTTGTTTCGATTCAGGATTCTGCATTTTATATTTGCGCAGATAAATAGTTTATGTTTTTCAGCAAAGGAGCGGTGTGGCAGCAGGGATGCAGGCCAGGTCGCGAAGGAATTCCACCTTCTCGAAAAGGGTGACGTCCATAACGACAAACACTATGGCACCGGCGATGTAGCCCGCAAAGGCCAGAAGGGTGATTTTCTTCAGATACCAGATGAAGTCGATTTTCTCCATACCCATCACGGCAACGCCAGCTGCCGAGCCGATGATAAGGAGGCTTCCGCCCGTACCGGCACAGTAGGCCAGGAACTCCCAGAAGGGATGGTTCACGCCGAAGATGACATCCGGCCCAACGTGGGGATACATACCCTGAACGGCGGCAACCAGCGGCACATTGTCGACAATCGACGACAGAACGCCGATAATCAGGTCGATTACAAAGAATCCGACAGGCTCCTCACCTACGTGCATTCCCAAGAAAGCATCGTTCAGTCCTTGTGCCAGACCGCCAAGGATGCCGGCCACCTTGAGGCAGGCGACTGCCATCAGGATACCGAGGAAGAAGAGGATGGTAGGCACGTCGACGTGTTCGAGAGTGCTGACTGCTGTTGGCAGTTTGGCATCGTCCTTCGAATATTTGCGGCTCAGAATCTCGGTTGTAATCCAAAGCACCGACAGGCCGAACAGCATTCCGAGATAGGGCGGCAAGTGGGTGATAGTCTTGAAGATGGGCACGAAGATGAGAGCGCAGACACCCATAATCAGGACAATCATACGTAAGCGATGAGGAACCTGGAAGCCCTCGTTGTCGGTTTCGGGACGCTGTATGTCGCCCTTCAACGTGCGGCCAATCAGCCACACTGGAACAACAATACAGGCCAAGCTGGCCAACAATGTTTTGACAATGATATTGACCGTGGTCACTTCGCCCTTGATCCAGAGCATAATAGTCGTAACGTCGCCGATGGGGCTCCAAGCGCCGCCGGCATTGGCTGCCAGAATGACCATACCGGCATAGAGCCAGCGCTCTTTCTGGTCGGCAATGAGTTTGCGCAACAGAGCGACCATCACGATAGCGGTGGTCATATTGTCGAGTAGAGCCGACAGGAAGAATGTCAGAATGGAGATAATCCAAAGCAGACGTTTCTTGTCGGTCGTCTTGATTTTGTCGGTAATGATACTGAAACCCTGATAGTCTTCTATCAAAGTAACAATCGTCATTGCTCCAAGCAGGAAGAAGACGATTTCGGCCGTTTCACCAAGATTCTCGATCAGGTTGGTGGTGACGAACTGGCGGTAGGTCTCGATGTCCACGCCCGAAGCCAGATTAAACGCATTGTAGATGGCCCAGGTCAAGACACCCAAGAGGAGTGCTGTGGCCGTTTTGTTGACTTTCAGCGGATGCTCAAGCGCGATGCAGGCATATCCGATGATAAATACTGTTACAAGTGTTACAACCATTTTATAAAATTTTTATATTGTTTGTTTTTTATTTGCGACGTTGTTGCTGTTTCTGCATTTCCTCGCTCATACGCTGCATCTCTTCCAGACGCTGCTGGAACTTCGATTTCTTCTGCGGCTTGCCCTTGCCGGCGGCTTCAGCCTTGGCGATGCGTTTGCGCACCTTGTCCTCGGTGATGACAGCACGGATGATGAACATAGTCAGCATCGAGAGCAGCAGGTTGAAGAAATAGTATATGTTCAGTGCTGCCGACTGGCTGTTGAAGATGAACAGCATCATAAAAGGCATAAAATACATCATAAACTTCATACCCGGCATCGAAACCTGGCCTTGCTGCTGCTTCATTGTATAGACAGTGTAGAAAAACTGCATAGCGAACATCAGCAGGCAGAACAGGCTGATGTGGTCGCCATAGAGCGGAATGTTGAACGGCAAATCAAGAATGGAGTCATAGCTCGAAAGGTCATTGCACCACAGGAAAGGCTTCTGGCGCAGCTCGATCGAGGCAGGATAGAAGCGGAACATAGCATAGATGATGGGCAACTGGATCAGCAGCGGCAGGCAGCCGGCCATAGGATTGATACCGGCCTTGCGCTGCAGCTGGGTCATAGCCTGCTGCTTCTGCATCGCCTGTTCCTGCTTGGGGAACTTCTTGTTGATGACATCCATCTCCGGTTTCAGATGACGCATAACGGCACCCGTCTTGTAGCTGTTCCACATCAGGGGGGTGATGACTATCTTGAGCAGAATCGTCAAAATGATAATTATGATACCGTAGTTCAAGCCAAAGCCCTCCAAAAAGTTGAAGACCGGAATGATGGCAAAACGGCTGACCCACTGCGTCAGGAAGAATCCCCAACCCAGCGGCAGGATGCGCTCGAAACCATCGTTCATCTCTCGCAGCAGACGGTACTTGTTGGGGCCGAAGTACATACGCATATCCATAGCATAATTGTCAGCCATAGCGTCATAGTCCACACCCAGCGAGCTGCTCATATCGCACAGGTAGCTGTCGTCGTCCTTGCTGCGGTCGGTGCTGACCTTCAGCTGCTGAGCGTTGCGGAACCCATTCTCCGACATCAGTATGGCGCAGAAAAACTGCTGCTTGTAAGCCACCCAGTCGATGGGGGTCGTTATCTGCTTCTCATCGTCACGGCCGTCCTTCAGGCTGCTCGGATTGTCGCCACTGTTCTTGTAGAAAAGCGTGGTGTAGAAACGCTCACTGTCCTTGTTGCGATTGGCGTTGCGGCCTTTCTGGCTGCGGTCGAACTGCTCCTGGCGGTTCATCGAGTTCTGCCAGTTCAGCGTCAGGTTGGGCGTCACGCTCAAATAATTCTTGATATTGTGGAAGTTGACATCAAAATCAACCTCATAGCTGTCGTCATAAAAAACATAGCGGAACTCCAGATAGGCATTCTCGTCTATTGGCAGCGAATCGGCCTGACGCACAAAAGCCCTGAAGCTCACAGTCAGCGAGTCGCCCTCGGGCACCTCTACAAAACTGTCACTCGTCAGCCGCTCGCCGTCAACAAAGGTGGCAAAAGGAATCAGCTTGGTGTTGATCACGTCATTGCGCGAGTCGACAAAGACAAGGTCCAAATTGTTGGCATTAGGCGTAATTATTTCGAGCGGACCGTCGCCGAAAGTCTTGAAATCTTCCAGCACAACCTTCTGCACCGAAGCGCCCATACTGCGCAAGTCGGTGGTCATCACCTTGTTGCTGACTGTCACATTGAGGCGATGGTTGCCGCTGTTGGGATCAAACTGGCCCAGATTGACTTTCATAGCGGCTGCAAGGGCGGCACCCGTGCTGTCATTCATTGCCGAATCAGACATAGCCAGCTGATACAGCGAGTCCTGCAGATGCTTTTGCTCGGCTTCGGCCTGAGCCAACGAGTCGGCACGCATCCGCTCGGCATACATTGTCGAATCCTGACGGCGACGGGCAGCAATTTCCTCGTCGCTGGGCTTAATCCAGAACATATAGCCCAGGAAAATCAAGAAAATGAGCACCAGTCCAATGATTGATTTTTTATCCATATACAGTCTATAATATTGGAATACTGTTAATTATTATATTTCTTTTACACTTGCTTTGAAACTGCAAATGTACGTAAATTTTATTGAATAAAATATAAAAAGTTAATATCTGGCAAAAATAATGGAAATCCCCGATTTGTTGTCGTTGCAAATCGAAGAAATTGAGTGTTGTTTAAACCCCAAAATCCGACCTGCAATCCGCATTCGGAATGAAACACAATAATTGAAGAGGAAACAATAGTGAATAGTGATTAGTGACCAGTGACCTGTGACCTGTGATACGAACACGCTCGTTTCACTGTGAGTGACCAGTGACCAGTGACCAGTGACACGAACACGCTCGTTTCACAGGTCACAGGTCACTGGTCACTTATCACAGGTCACAGGTCACAGGTCACTCGACCGATTAAAGTCCTGCCGAATAGTATTGTATCTGCTCGGCAATCTTGTCGAGGGCCGGACGCAGCTTGGGCTTGAGCATCATCGTCATCATCGGGTTGCCACCTTCCACTTCGGCACGCACAACCACGCGGCATTCGCTCTCGCTCACCGAGGTGATGCCCATCACAAAACGGAACGGCAACGGCGACGCGCTGCCCGCTGCCGGGGCAATGGCGACGGTGGTGTAAGGGTTGCGCTCGGCATACTGGAGCGTAAGCTGCACAAAACCAGCCACCTTGAACGAGCAGGTATTGCCGTCAGTCTGGAAATCCTCGACCTGCGGGGGCAGCATTTTCTGGAAGTTGCGGAAATCGCAAGCAAAATTATACAGTCTCTCGGCACTGCATTGTGCCGTAACGGTTTTCGATTCAGCAGTCATAACTTAAAATTGATGTTGCGGCAGACAGTGCTCCCGCATTAGGGCAATCTGAAAATCAAGGCATCGGCGGTCATTCGCCGTGATCCTTCGACCATTGCTCAGGGTTCTCGCGCCAGGTCTTGAGCGACTCCAGGTCCTTCTCCATAATGTACTCCTGCTCGCAGGCCACCTTGACAAGGGCGTCGTAGTTGGTCAGCGTGTGCAGCTCTACATTGGCATCGGCAAAATTCTTGGCAGCCACATCGAGGCCATAGGTGAAAATGGCCACCATACCCTTGACGATGCAGCCCTTGTCGCGCAAGGCGTGGACGGCGATGAGCGAGCTTTTGCCTGTCGAAACAAGGTCCTCGACCACAACGACCGTCTGGCCGCTATGTATCTCGCCCTCAATCTGGTTGGTAAGGCCGTGCTTCTTCTCTTCCGAGCGCACATAGACGAACGGCTTGCCGAGTTCCTGAGCCACAAGTGCACCCTGGGCTATGCCGCCCGTGGCGACGCCGGCAATGACATCGACATCACCGAAATATTCGTTGATGGCTTCGACAAAGCGCTGGCGGATATAGGTCCGGATTTCGGGATAGGAGAGCGTTACGCGATTGTCGCAGTAGATAGGCGACTTGCGGCCCGATGCCCACGTGAAAGGATTGTCATTGTTCAGTTTCACAGCTTTCACTTGAAGCAGGAAAGCACTTGTTTGTTCGGCAGTTTCGTTCATTTTTCTCTCTTATTCTTTTGGTATTTGAGGTTGCAAAAATACTACTTTTTGCAATAATACAAATTTATTTTTTTAACATTTTATCAACCGTCGGCCCTAACCAGCGGCTCGTCAGGCACTTGAGTGTTGATGATTTGCATCGTGGCATAGCTCGTCGCCAGGCTGTCGCGCCACTGTCCGTAGGGCAGCCAGCAGAGGCTGGTGATGCCCTCGTCGGTCTGCGGCACCAGGTGGCTGGTTTCCAGCGCCCTCATCGCGTACCAGGCGGTCTGCTTGAAGTGCCAGCCGCCATAGAGGTCGTAGATATGATACGTCTTGAGCAGCAGCGGCCCCAGCACCAGGTCGCAAAGGCCTGTCTCCTCGTTCGTTTCGCGCAGCGCGGCGCAGGCTAGGGTCTCCCCTGCCTCGACCTTGCCCTTGGGCAGGTCGCTGCGCCCGTTGCGCACCATCAGCAGACGGCGCCCCGCGCCGTCCTCGACGATGCCACCGGCCGCCTTGACGCCGATATAGTTGGCCCGCAGATGGGCCACCAGCCGCCTGGCATCGCTGCAGCGCACGGCGACATCGCGTCCCTCCTCGGTCAATCGTTTGAAACACAGGCTCCAGTCGCTATCGTCCATCAGCACGGCGCCTTCGGGAACCGCCCCGTCGGCAGACAGGACGAAGAGACGGTTATATTGGAAATTTATAATCATACGAGTATTTTTTAATTAAAAGGGAGTAAAATTGGGAGTTAAATTGGGAGTTAAAAAGGGAGTTAAAATGGGAGTTAAAATGGAAGTTAAATCGGAAGTTAAAGGGGACGTTAGAGTTAGAGTTGAGTTGAGTTGAAGAAATTAATGGACTATGGCGTCCGGCAGGGGCAATTGGCCCCTTGGCGGGCACATTTGCGACGCTGACGCTGGAAAACGGTGCAAAAATAGTAATTTTCCGCCAAACGGAAAAAAACAATTCCCAAAAGCCCGAAATCCGACCACAAAATCATCGTCAAAAAAGGGCCCGAAAAAGGCGAAAATCCTTTTAACATTTAAGTTAAAAACCGTTAAAATCAGGCTAAATTTTAACAAATCATAAAACACTGATTTCCAAGGGTCAAACACCTACCAAAGTTCACCCAAACTCCTACCTGATTCTTACCAAATTTTAAGTTAATGGGCTTTGACCTATTTTTGGTCTGGAATTGGTGTTTTTTTCGGCCTGAAAAAGGGTGCCGCAGACGGGCTTCGGAGGGTGCGAAACGGACGGAAAAGTTCCTGTTTTTGAAAAAATGTGTAAATTTGCATCCGCAATTTTCGCGGTTCCCGAAGCGGAACGAAGGATAAACAAGAGGTTCAAATGCACGACAAATACTATGATATCGCCCTGACGATGCTGCCCGGCATCGGATGCCGTTCGGCGCGGCAGCTGCTCGAAATTGTGCCTTCGGCCGAGGCTCTTTTCAATATGCAGGTCGCCGAGCTGCGCCACATTTTCGGCCAGCGCACCGAAATCGTCAAGGCCATCCGCGAGCGCAGCGTCTTTGCGGCCGTCGACAAGGAGCTGGCTTTTGTCGAAAAGAACAGGATTCGCGTGCTTGGCTACAGGGACGAGGCTTTTCCGCAGCGGCTCAACCTGCCGGGATGCGTCGATGCGCCGACGGTGGTCTATGCCCTTGGCAACGCCGACCTCAACCCGCAGCGCGCCGTGAGCATAGTGGGCACGCGCAAGGCCACGCCGCAGGGCATCGAGCTGACGCACAGGCTTGTGGACGGCCTGCGCGGCGAGGGCATCACGGTGGTCAGCGGCCTGGCGCTGGGCATCGACGCGGCGTCGCACGAGGCCGCGCTGGCAAACAGCCTGCCGACAATCGGCGTGCTGGCCCACGGTCTGAACCATCTGTATCCGCCCCAGAACCGCAATCTGGCCAAGCAGATGATTGCCCAGGGCGGCGCCCTGCTGACCGAAATACGCAGCGACACGCGCATCACGCCCAGTATGTTTCCGGCCCGCAACCGCATCATCGCCGGCCTGACCGACGCCACCGTCGTCGTCGAAGCCTCAAAAACCGGCGGAGCCCTGATAACGGCCAACATAGCAAATAGTTACAACCGCGACCTCTTTGCCTTTCCCGGCCGCATCGGCGACAAATACTCGGAAGGGTGCAACGCCATCATCGCCGCCTGCAAGGCCCTGCTGATACGCAATGCCGACGACCTGATGCTGAATATGGGATGGGAGCGCACCAGCAAGCCCGAGGGAGTGCAAACCACTATGTTTCCGAAACTTAAAGGCGACGAGCAGACCGTCTACGACATCCTTTCGCAGCATCAGGAAATCTCGGCCGACGAAATTCACAATTTTTGCGACCTGACGTTGCCCAAAATTGCCGCCGCGCTGCTCGGTCTGGAGCTGAAAAACCTTTGCCGATGCCTTCCCGGCAAAAGATACAAACTGCTATAATTCAGCAATAAAGATATTTTGTTGATATTTTTTTTGAAAAATAGTGCTATATTTTTAAGAATATACGTAAATTTGCATCCGTTTTTGCCGAGTGCACAACGTGCCGCCACGGCAGGCAAAGAACACTGCAACAAGATAAAAATGAATAATATAGATACACAATATGGAATCTAATTGCAAAGGAAAAATCTCACAGATCATCGGCGCTGTCATTGATGTGACGTTCGACGCCGACGTAACGCTCCCCGACATCTACGACGCTCTCAGCGTGAAGCGTCCCGACGGTGCCGAAATCATTCTTGAATGCCAGCAGGATATCGGCGAAAACACGATGCGCACCATCGCTATGGACAGCACCGACGGCCTGCAGCGCGGTATGGAGGTTGTGGCCCTTGGCGGCCCCATCTCGATGCCCGTAGGCGAAAACATCAACGGCCGCCTGTTCAATGTGATAGGCCAGGCCATCGACGGTATGCCCGACCCCGTGTGCGAAAAGAAGTACGGCATCCATCGCGAGCCGCCCAAATTCGAAAACCTTTCCACCAATCAGGAAATCCTCTACACCGGCATCAAGGTCATCGACCTTATCCAGCCGTTCCTCAAGGGTGGCAAAATCGGCCTCTTCGGCGGCGCCGGTGTCGGCAAGACCGTTCTTATCCAGGAACTTATCAACAACATTGCGAAGAAATACAGCGGTATGTCGGTCTTCACCGGCGTCGGCGAGCGCACCCGCGAGGGCAACGACCTGCTGCGCGAGATGATTGAGGCCGGCGTTATCAAGTACGGCGAGGCTTTCCAGAATAGTATGGAAGAAGGCAGCTGGGACCTTTCGAAGGTCGACAAGGAGGCTGTGAAGGACTCGAAATGCACGATGGTCTTCGGCCAGATGAACGAGACGCCCGGCGCCCGCGCCCGTGTGGCCCTGTCGGGTCTGACCCTGGCCGAGTACTACCGCGACGGCGACGAGAAAACCGGCGGCCGTGACATTCTGCTCTTCATCGACAACATCTTCCGCTT
>DFHL01000093.1:14441-14828 GCA_002371315.1 Bacteroidales bacterium UBA3724
CTTCCGCTTCACGCAGGCCGGCTCGGAGGTTTCGGCCCTGCTGGGACGTATGCCTTCGGCTGTGGGCTACCAGCCCACGCTGGCCACCGAGATGGGTATGATGCAGGAGCGCATCACCTCGACCAAGCGCGGCTCGATCACGTCGGTCCAGGCCGTGTATGTGCCTGCCGACGACCTTACCGACCCGGCTCCGGCCACGACCTTCGCCCACCTCGACGCCCAGACCGTGCTGAGCCGAAAGATTTCGGAGCTCGGCATCTACCCTGCCGTCGACCCGCTGGATTCCACCTCGCGCATCCTCTCGCCTGACGTGGTAGGCGAAGAACACTACAACACGGCGCAGAAAGTCAAGCAGATACTGCAACGCTACAACGAGCTGCAGGACAT
>DFHL01000093.1:14894-19537 GCA_002371315.1 Bacteroidales bacterium UBA3724
CATCATCGCCATCCTCGGTATGGAGGAGCTGGGCGAGGCCGACAAGCTGGTTGTCAGCCGTGCGCGCCGCGTGCAGCGCTTCCTGTCGCAGCCCTTCTTCGTCGCCGAGGCGTTCACGGGTCTGCAGGGCAAGTTCGTCAATATCGACGACACCATCAAGGGCTTCAATATGATCCTGAACGGCGACGTCGACTACCTGCCCGAGCAGGCGTTCCTGCTGGTTGGCACCATTGAGGAGGCCATCGAGAAGGGCGAAAAGATTCTGGCCGAGACGAAATAGCCCCTTCATCCCCTATCACCCTTCAACCTTAAAGAAATGAACGTAAAGATAATAAAACCCGACACGACTCTCTATGACGGAACGGCGACGCTTGTCCAGCTGCCCGGCACGGGCGGCCTATTCGAGATTTTGGAGAACCACGCCCCCATCATTTCAAGCCTTGCCGAAGGCAGAATCAGACTGCAGGCGGAAGGCGCGGAAGAGAAAGTGTTCGACATCAAGGCGGGAGTCGTGAAAGGCCAAAAGAACGACATCCTTATTCTGGTACAATAGAATCATTAGAATAAGAAGGCTCCGAATATTCGGGGCCTTCTTCTGAAAAAGACCGTTAACCCGCACAAAGCAAATAATCAATTTAAATAATAAACTTAACAACAACATCTATGAAGAAATTTTTAGCGACATTGGCTGCTCTCGCCTTGCCTGCACTGAGTTTTGCAAGCGAGGCAGACCTTATGATGCCTGAAGGATTCAGCTCGAATCCCGACACTAAAATCCTTTACTGGGGATTCCTCATCGTTGCATTGGGACTGCTGTTTGGTTTCTGGCAGTTCAGCAAAGTGCGCAACCTGAAGGCCCACAAATCGATGCTCGAAATCGGCAACGTGATTTTCAAGACCTGCTCGACCTACCTGAAGCAGCAGGGCAAGTTCCTCATCATTCTTTTCCTCTTCATTGGCGCTGCCATAGCACTCTATTTCGGCGTGCTCAGCGATATGAAGATTGGCGGTGTGTGCCTCGTGCTGGCGTGGACCATCATCGGTATCCTTGGCAGCTACGGCGTGGCCTGGTTCGGTGTGCGTATGAACACGCTGGCCAACGCCCGTATGGCTTTTGCCTCGCTGCGCCGCCGTCCCCTCGACCTGCTCAACATCCCGCTGCGTGCCGGTATGAGCATCGGCATCGTGCTGATCTGCGTCGAGCTTGTGCTGATGCTCGTCATCCTGCTGTGTATGCCCGAAAATCTGGCTGGCAGCTGCTTTATGGGCTTCGCCATCGGTGAGAGCCTCGGCGCTTCGGCCCTGCGTATTGCCGGCGGTATCTTCACCAAGATTGCCGACATCGGAAGCGACCTGATGAAGGTGGTCTTCAAGATTGGCGAGGACGACCCGCGCAACCCCGGCGTCATTGCCGACTGCACCGGCGACAATGCCGGCGACAGCATCGGACCCACCGCCGACGGTTTCGAGACCTACGGCGTCACCGGCGTGGCCCTTGTGTCGTTCATCCTGCTTGCCGTCCCCGAGCCCGCCATCCAGGTCAAGCTGCTGGTGTGGATTTTCGTTATGCGTATCCTCGGTATCGTTGCTTCGGTCCTGGCCTACTACATCAACGGCGCCATCGCCAAAGCCCGCTATGCCAAAGCCGACGACATCGACTTCGAAAAGCCGCTGACATCGCTTGTTTGGATTACCTCCATCCTCTCCATCTGCGGCACCTTCCTGGCCAGCTACTTCATCCTGAAGGACGTCACCATCGTCAACAACCTCTGGCTTGCACTCTCCATCATCATCAGCTGCGGCACACTTGGCGCAGCCCTCATCCCCGAGTTCACCAAACTCTTCACCTCGCCCACGTCGGGCCACGTCGGTGAAGTGGTCGAGGCCTCGAAACAGGGCGGTGCTTCGCTCAATATCCTCAGCGGCATCGTGGCCGGCAACTTCGGCGCTTTCTGGACAGGCAGTGTCTTCTTCGTGCTGATGCTCATTGCCTATATGGCCGCCACCGGCTTCGGCATCGGTCCCGTCTTCGGACCTTATTTCACCATTTTTGCCTTCGGCCTTGTGGCCTTCGGTATGCTGGGTATGGGTCCCGTGACCATAGCTGTCGACAGCTACGGTCCCGTTACCGACAACGCCCAGTCGGTCTATGAACTTTCGCTGATCGAGGACGACATCGAGAAGACAACCAAGGAGGTGGAAGGCGAATTCGGCTTCACGCCCGACTTTGAGAAAGCCAAGTACTACCTCGAAGCCAACGACGGCGCCGGCAACACCTTCAAGGCCACTGCCAAGCCCGTCCTTATCGGTACCGCCGTTGTGGGTGCAACCACGATGATATTCTCGCTCATCCTTATGATCCAGAAGGCCCTCGGCATCGAACCCGCCAGCATCCTCAACCTGCTCAACCCCTACAGCATCCTCGGTTTCATCCTTGGCGGCTGCGTCATCTACTGGTTCACAGGCGCTTCGATGCAGGCTGTCACCACCGGTGCCAACCGTGCCGTCGAGTTCATCAAGAACAACATCAAGCTCGACCCCAACGCCCCCAAGAAGGCCGACACCGAAAAGAGCCAGGAAGTGGTGAAGATCTGCACCAACTACGCCCAGAAAGGTATGATCAACATCTTCATCGCCATCTTCTGCTTCGCACTCGGCTTTGCCTGCATCAGCTCGCCCGCCAGCATCGGTGGCGAGAACGCCGTATGCCTCTTCGTCAGCTACCTCATCTCCATCGCCGTCTTCGGCCTGTTCCAGGCTGTCTATATGGCCAATGGCGGCGGCGCTTGGGATAACGCCAAGAAGGTTGTCGAGGTCGACCTCAAGCAGAAAGGTACCGCCCTGCACGACGCCAGCGTCGTTGGCGACACCGTCGGCGACCCCTTCAAGGACACCAGCTCGGTGGCCCTCAACCCCATCATCAAGTTCACCACCCTCTTCGGCGTACTTGCTATGGAGATTGCCATCGCGCCCAAGTTCCAGGCTGCAGCCCCGTGGCTCGGCATCGCATTCATTGTCATCGCTCTCTATTTCGTCTACCGCTCGTTCTACAAGATGAGAATCAAGAGCTGAAACAAGTCTGCAGACTAAAAAAGGTCGGCGCATCGTGCGCCGGCCTTTTTTTGTCACAAACGAGGAAAACGAAACACTATTTACTCGCTTATGCCCAAAGAATCAAATAATTTGATTATATTTGCATTTGCATTCAGAAACAGCGCAAACGTATTCGCAACTGTGCCACAGTCAAATACGCAATTCAAAATGCGTTTGCCCCATATCGAAAAAACAATAACATTTTCAAACAACTGAAAATATGAGCAGAATACTTGTTACAGGCGGAGCGGGCTTCATCGGTTCGCACACGATCGTCGAACTGCAGAAGGCAGGTTACGAAGTCGTAGTGGTCGACAATCTGGACAATTCATCGAAAACATCGCTCGAAAGGGTGCAGAAAATCACAGGCCTCCCCGTGGCCTTCTATCAGGTCGACATACGCGACCGCGCGGGACTTGACCGCATACTGACAGAACATCCTTGCGACGCCTGCATCCATTTTGCCGGACTGAAAGCCGTAGGCGAATCGGTCGAAAAACCGTGGGAATACTACGAGAACAACATCGGCGGCACACTGACGCTGCTCGACGTTCTGCGCCGCCACAGCTGCAAGAACATCATCTTCAGCTCGTCGGCCACCGTCTATGGCGACCCGGCCGAGATACCCATTACCGAAAAATGCCCTAAAGGCCAGTGCACCAACCCCTACGGCTGGACGAAGAGTATGCTGGAACAGATAATGATGGATATGCAGAAGGCCGACCCCGAATGGAACATCGTCCTGCTGCGCTATTTCAACCCCATCGGAGCCCACTCCAGCGGCACTATCGGCGAGGACCCCAACGGTATACCCAACAACCTGATGCCCTACATCACGCAGGTGGCCATCGGCAAACGCAAGGAGCTCGGCGTCTTTGGCAACGACTACGACACGCACGACGGTACAGGCGTGCGCGACTATATCCACGTCGTCGACCTGGCACGCGGCCACGTCTGCGCGCTGAAAGCCATAGACCGCCGTTGCGGCCTGGCCATCTACAACCTCGGCACGGGTCACGGATACAGCGTGCTGGACGTCGTCAAGGCCTTCGAAAAAGCCAATGGCGTCAAGGTGCCCTACAGCATCAAGCCGCGCCGCGCCGGCGACATAGCCACCTGCTACAGCGACCCCTCGAAGGCCGAGCGCGAACTGGGCTGGAAAGCCGAGTACGGCATCGAGGAAATGTGCCGCGACAGCTGGCACTGGCAAAGCCAAAACCCCAACGGATACAAGGACGCTTAATCTGTTGCAGAGAACTGACAATCAAAAGACAACACACACCGACAGGCAGACTTCGACACGCAAGTCTGCCTGTTTTTTAATGTCCTTTTGCTTTTCGGAAAGCATTTCGAAGAAAGTCCGGATTGAGCTGAACAGGCCGTTTCCAGCCACAACTGCTGGCAGCCGACAACGACAACCAACAATCCGACAACCCAATCCAGCCGAAGAACGCAAATGCAATAACCCTATTCAGCATAGCCACACGCCGTTTTGCGAGCCACCCACAAGGCCATTTCGCCGTTACTTCTTCGTTATTTCTTCGTTATTT
>DFHL01000093.1:19594-20625 GCA_002371315.1 Bacteroidales bacterium UBA3724
CGTTATTTCTTCGTTATTTCTTCGATACGCTATCGAAGAAATAACGTTGAAGTATGGTCGAAGTATCGTTGAAATGGCGGAGAAAATGCTGCGCAGATCATTGCCAAAGCCTGGCGGCACTGGGCAAAAAAAAGAGAGCGCCAATGCGGGAACGGAGACCATTGTAACAAGAAATGTGCCAGGTGGTTCGCCGTTCCCGCATCGTCGCTCTCGCGTCGCGCCCTAAGGGCGGTTTCAGTCTTCTTCCTGCATCACGGCTTCCCTGGTCCAGAGCCGCAGGAAGTTCTCTACCTTCTTGCGATTGTACGACTTGCCCTCTTCAAGCGATGCCGACTCCTGGATATGAATCGGCGTGCCGTCCTCGTTAAGGATTACGAAAACGGGGAATCCAAATCGCTGGGGGTTGCCAAGATATTTCATCGCTGCGCGGTTCTTGTTGCCCTTCGAATAGTTGATATGGACATAGACATAATGCTTTTCGAGCAAAGGCGCCACGACGCTGTCGGTCGTTGCAAACTGGGCAAAACGGATGCACCAGGGGCACCAGTTGCCACCCACCTGGCAGAGCACATAACGCCCCGACTGGCGAGCCAGCTCAGTGGCCGCTTCGATCTGGGCCATACCGTCGACATCCTCGTTATAGTATTTCTTCTCCTGTGCCGTGGCGACGAGGCAGAAAGCCATCAGGATAGATGTCAAAATAAACCTTTTCATTATGCTGGATTTGTTAATGTTAACTTACACTATTAAAACCGATGCTTCAAACGGCATCAAAGGCTGGAATAGGCCGGCGTGAAGGTGTCGCCCTGGCTCATATCGCCAGTGGTCAGACCCTTTTTGAGCCAGCGCATACGCTGGGCCGAAGTGCCGTGGGTGAACGATTCGGGCGAGGCATAGCCGCGGGCGTTTTTCTGCAGATAGTCGTCGCCGATCTTCTGCGCCGCATTGATGGCCTCCTCGAGGTCGCCGTCTTCAAGTGAGCCGAACATCTTGTTTTCGTAGTAGCCCCACACGCCGGCATAGAAGTCGGC
>DFHL01000005.1:0-11443 GCA_002371315.1 Bacteroidales bacterium UBA3724
GACATCCTCGGTCACGCCCGGATAGACGGTGGACTCGTAGACGACGATGTCGCCTTTTGAGAGTAGGCCGCCCACGGTGCGCGAGGCACCGATGAGGGGCTCGAGGTCGGGATGGTTGTTGCAGTCGACAGGTGTAGGCACAGCGACAATATAGACATTGCAGTCCTTGAGTGCATTGGGCTCGTCAGTTAGCGTCAGCTTTCCGTCGCGGAGGGCCTGCCGCAGCTGTGTGGCATCGGTCTCCTTGGTGGTGTCGTCGGCTTGCAGAAGTTCTGCGACGCGACGACTGTTGCAGTCGTAGCCCACAGTGGGGTAGCGCTTGGAGAAGAGCAGCGACAGCGGCAGCCCTACGTAGCCTAACCCGACAATGCCTATATGTATGTCCTCTGCTTTTATCATATTGTTTCTGTGACCAGTTCTATTTCTTGTTCAGTAAGATAGGGATGCATTGGCAGAGAGAGTACGGTCTGCGTCAGCCGCTCGGAAACGGGGCAGGGCTGCTGCAGAGAGGCAATGTGGGCAAACGCCAGTTGGTGCGACATAGTGCGCGGGTAGTATACAGCCGACGGGATGCCGGCGGCTTTCAGGCGGGCCTGTAGTGCGTCGCGGTTGTCGGTCTGAATGGTATATTGTGCGAAGGACGAGGTGACGGCAGGCGGCACGATGGGTGTCGCAACCTTGCCGCGCAGCCGTTCGTTATAGCTTTGGGCAATACGGTTGACGGCTGCAAGTTCATCGTCGAAATGTTTTAGTTTGACCTGCAATACGGCGGCTTGCAATGCATCGAGGCGCGAATTGAGACCTATGCGTATGTTGTCGTATTTTTCGGAGCCTTTGCCGTGCGCACGCAGTGAGCGGAGCAGGGCAGCACAATCGTCATTGTCGGTAAAGAGAGCACCGCCGTCGCCATAGCAGCCAAGCGGCTTGGCAGGGAAGAAAGAGGTAGTGCCGATGTCGCCGAAGGAGCAGGCCTTACGGCTTCCGATGCTGCCGCCAAAGCCTTGTGCGCCGTCCTCTATGAGGTGCAGGTTCAATCCTTCACATAGCAGCTCGAGGTCGGTGAAGTCGGCCGGCTGGCCGAAAAGGTCGACGGCTATAACCGCAGCGGGACGCAGGTCCGTATGGCTTTTTACGTGGTCGATTTTTTCGAACAGGTCGTCAACATCAATATTGAAGTCATTCTCGCACACATCTACAAATATCGGTGTGGCACCTTGCAATGCCACAGCTTCAGCTGTGGCGAAGAAGGTGAAGTCGGGCACGAAGACGGCATCGCCGGGGCCTATGCCGAGAGCCATCAGCGAAAGGCGCAGGGCGTCGGTGCCGCTGGCGCAGGTGATGCAATGTTTCACACCCACATAGTCGGCCAGCTGGCGTTCCAATCCGGCCACCACGTCGCCGAGTATGAACGAACCCGAAGCGGCAACACCGAGCAGCGCTGCATCGATTTCGGCCTTCATTGCCTCGTACTGTCTATGTAGATCGCGAAACTGCATCGACTATTCCTCCACTTTACCTATTATTTTGGCCGGGACGCCGGCAACTATTGCATAATCGGGCACATCTTTGGTCACCACGGCACCGGCACCCACAAGGGCGTGGCGGCCAATGGTGTGGCCGCAAACGATGGTGGCGTTGGCACCTATAGAAGCACCCTCGCGGACCAGGGTACGCTCATAGTGGCCATTGGCCGGACGGTCCATACGCGGCATCAGCACGTTGGTGAACACACAGCTGGGGCCGAGGAAGACATTGTCCTCGACTTCCACCCCCTCATACACGGATACGTTGTTCTGAATGCGCACGCCGTTGCCGATGCGGACATTGGGGCCGATGTTGACATTCTGCCCCAAGGAACAACGTTCACCAAGCACAGCGCCACTCTGGATATGGCAGAAATGCCACACCTTGGTGCCGGCTCCGATGGTCACGCCATCGTCGACATAGCTGCTCTCGTGTATGAATACATTATCTACCATCCGAAGGGGTGTTTACTTAGTGGATACTTGGCCAGAGGATGATAGTCACCCACAAGGCCGACTGGTTGTGCATTGCGTATATCGTGCACTATTTGTATGCAATTGCGGGCTTCGGAAATCGAGAATCCCTCACCTGCCAATATCTTTTCATAGCTTTGGGTGTGCAGTTCTGTGAAACCTTGGCTAAACTCAAACTCCTCGCCGTCGACATATATGGCGCGGAATGTGCGTTTTCCCTGCGCGGTGGCTTCCGCTGGAAGCGTATCGGCATTGATACTCAAGAAATAACGAACCCGTGCCCGCTGCAACTCCAAGTAGCCCGCCACACGGTCGTGCGAGGCCACATTAACCACATTTTTCGTAACGTCGCCAAATATCCAGCTCAACATATCATAAAAATGCACTCCTATATTGGTGGCAACGCCGCCGCTTTTGCGCACATCGCCTTTCCAAGAGGCATAGTACCAGTTGCCACGCGAGGTAATGTACGTCAGGTCGACATCGTACACCTTATCCTTCGGCCCATTCAAAATCTTTTCACGCAAGGCCTCCACCGAAGGGTGCAGACGCAGCTGGAGTATGGTATATGCCTTGTGGCCTGTCTCCTGTTCCACACGTTCCAGACCGTCGATGTTCCAAGGGTTGAGAACCACCGGCTTTTCGCATATCACATCGGCACCAAGTCGCAAACCATAACGGGTATGGGCATCGTGAAGGTAGTTCGGCGTGCACACCGAGACGATATCGATAGCCTCACCCCTGCCCTTCAGCAGACTGTTGTGACGGTCGAAAAGTTCCTGTTCGGTGAAGAATGCCGCATCAGGGAAATAGGAATCCAATATACCCACGCTGTCGCTCTTGTCATAGGCCGACACCAGACGGTTGCCCGTCTCCTTGATGGCCTTGAGATGACGCGGAGCCACATAGCCCCCAACCCCGATGATGGCGAAATTCTTCATTTTATGCTGTGCGATATTAATTGTTTGCGCCTGCCGTCAATGATTCTCCTGATCCAGCCTCCCACAACTTCCAAACGGTCACTGTGGCGCTTGCATCGTTTGGAAATCTTGATATAAAATGATATATGGTTGTTTTTCAAATACTCCAAGAAGAAATATGGCATCCACAGAAAAACGATGCCGGCAACCAGTACAACAATAAACTGCATTGCAACATTCATCTCCGTCATAGCCGTCAAAAACCATACGGCAACAACAGCCATATTCTGCATCATAATTTTAAGAGTGGCCAGCAAATGGCTCATTCCCAAATCGACATAAGCGTGATGCAGGTGGGTCCTGTCGGGTTCAAACGGCGACTTGCCCTTCAGCATCCTCATTATCACGACACGGAACAGGTCGAAAATCATCGCCGAAAGCAGCGCAACAAGGAAACTGACAAAAAAGCGGTCTACCAGGAATTCATTTTCAACAGCGTAATACGTGTCGGGACAAGCCAAGATAAAGATGAAAAGTCCCAGAACCAACGACCCCGAATCGCCCATATACATCTTGTAGCGCTCCGAAAAGACGTTGAAAAAGAAGAATGAAACCATTACGCCGACGACAATGAACGACAGTATAGCCTGAGTCGTAAAGCCGTGACACACATTCCAGTAGCCCATAACAGCCCCGGCAAGCACGCCAAGCCCCGACGCCAATCCGTCGATGCCGTCAACGAAATTGACAGCATTAAAAATCAGCAGTCCCGAATACACTGTCAGCAAAAACGAGGCCCACAGAGGCATATCATTAAGCCCAAACAGACCATACATCGAATCAACACCGTTGTATCCTCCGAAAAACAGCAGCAGTATAGCAAAAATCTGCATCACAAGCTTGAACTTCCAACTCAACCCTATATTGTCGTCCAACATACCGAAAATATAGAGAATAACCATTACGCACATCGCCGGAAACAGGCTGCTCAAATCATAGAAAAGATTAAGCACGATACTTGTAATGCAAAGAACCAGCATAATGACCGTACCCCCCATCACGGCAACTGGACGGTCCTGCATCTTACGGGCGTTCGGATTGTCGGTCAAACGCTTGCGACGAGCCATCAGCACCACCATCGGCAGCACTATAGGCATCGTCAGCATTGGCAGAAGAGCGGATAATATGTATAAAAATTCTGTACTTATCATAGATAGCATATTTCCATTGGTAAACACATCAGCAAATGGTAGCACATTTGACACGTGTATAAACTGCAGGAATGGGGGGGGTAAAACATTGGTTATTATCTATTTATATAAAATATCATATTGCTTTATCTATTGCCGTACATCGACTCATAGTATTTTTCGTAGTCGCCACTGGTTATATTGTCCATCCATTCCTGATTGTCAAGATACCAGCGAACAGTCTTCTCTATGCCCTCTTCAAACTGCAGACTGGGTTCCCATCCAAGTTCACGCTGCAGCTTGCTGCTGTCTATGGCATAGCGCATATCGTGGCCGGCACGGTCCGTGACGTAGGTTATAAGATCCATATCCTCGCCCTCCTTGCGGCCGAGCAGACGGTCCACAGTATTGATCAGCACCTTAATGATATCGATATTCTTCCATTCGTTGAAGCCACCGATATTATATGTCTCGGCAACAGCACCCTTGTGGAATATCAAATCGATTGCCCGTGCGTGATCCTCAACATAGAGCCAGTCGCGGACATTTTCGCCCTTACCATAGACAGGCAACGGACGACGGTGACGTATATTATTGATGAACAGCGGTATCAGCTTCTCAGGAAACTGGTATGGGCCATAATTGTTCGAGCAGTTTGTCACTATGGTCGGCAGACCGTAAGTGTCGTGGAACGCGCGGACAAAGTGGTCGCTGCTGGCTTTCGATGCCGAATACGGGCTATGAGGCATATATTTCAAGTCCTCGGTGAAGAACTTTTCACCGTATGCCAGATGGTGGGCACCGCTGGATGCCTTGGTCGTAAACGGCGGCTTGATGCCTTCAGGATGAGTCATTTCAAGGGCACCGTACACCTCGTCGGTCGAAATATGGTAGAAACGCTTGCCTTCAAACTTCTCGGGCAGCGACTCCCAGTACAGCTTGGCAGCCTGCAGCATACTCAGCGTACCCATAACGTTGGTGCGGGCAAAGGTGAACGGGTCTTTGATACTGCGGTCCACGTGGCTCTCGGCGGCAAGGTGGATCACACCGTCTATGTGCTCCTTTTGCATCAAAGCATAGATAGTGTCGAAGTCGCACACATCGGCCCGGACGAAAGTGTAGTTGGGCTTGCTCTCTATATCCTTGAGGTTGGCAAGGTTACCAGCGTATGTAAGCTTGTCCACATTGAAAATGTGGTAGTCTGGATACTTGTTGACAAACAGTTTGACAACGTGGGTTCCGATAAATCCGGCACCGCCGGTGATGATGATATTCATTGTCGTTTCTGTTTAATTTTCTTTATTTCATATTCTGCAGACATTTCCCAAGCGAAACCGTCCAATGGGGAATCTCGATGCCGAAAGCCGACTTGATTTTCGTCTTGTCGAGCACCGAATATGAGGGACGCACCACCTTGCTCGGGAACTCGTCGCTGTGGCAAGGTTCTATCTTGCAGCCGCTCTTGCCACTCTGTCTGGCAATCTCGACGGCAAAGTCGTACCAGCTGCAAACGCCTTCATTGCTGTAGTGGTATATTCCGTCCTTGCCGCGGAAGCCCTCGCTCTCGACGATGTCGAACACCGTCTTCGCCAGGTCGCCAGCGTATGTCGGCGTACCCACCTGGTCGAAAACCACCTTGCACATTTCCTTCTCATCAAAAATACGGAGCATCGTCTTCACGAAATTCTTCCCATATTCGCTGTACAGCCAGGCAGTGCGGACAAGCACACAGTGACATCCGATCTCGGCTATCGCCTGCTCGCCTTTCAGCTTCGTGCGGCCATAGGCTCCTGTGGGATTCGTCGAGGCATCCTCACGGCAGGGTCTGTTGTAGATGCCGCCGCCGAACACATAGTCCGTCGAGAAATGCACCAGCGTCCCGCCACTCACCTTCATAGCATCAGCCAGGTGGCGCACCGCCGTGCCGTTCACCAGCTCGGCCACTGACTCCTCGTCCTCGGCGCGGTCCACATTGGTGTAAGCGGCACAGTTGATAATGACATTTATGCCATTGGTCAGCACAAAGTTAAGCACCGCATCGCGACGCGTGATGTCCAGATCCTCAACATCGGTAAAATAGTACCGATGCTGCGATTCTTCGCCAAGCAGCCGCAAGTGGCGGCCCAACTGTCCATTGGCACCTGTCACAAGTATGTTCATTCGCGCTCTCCCCCAATCTCTTTCAGTCGTGGATGATTCTTGTCTTTTTCCGACAAGACGACCTTGTCGGCAGGCACAAGCCAATCGATACCCAAGTCAGGATCGTCCCACGCTATGGCACCTTCGCTGGCAGGGTTGTAGAAGTTGTCGCACTTGTACTGGAAAACGACCTCGTCGCTCAGCACCGAAAAGCCGTGCGCAAAGCCCTTGGGAATGAAGAGCTGGCGATGGCTGTCGGCCGTCAGCCTTACAGCCACATACTTGCCGAAGGTCTCCGAGTTGGGCCTGATGTCGACAGCGACATCAAGCACCTCGCCCTTCACCACACGCACCAGCTTGCTCTGAGCGTAGGGCGGACGCTGGAAGTGCAGCCCGCGCACCACACCGTAGTGCGATTTCGACTCGTTGTCCTGCACGAAATGTACCTTGAAGCCACTTTTCGCCTTGAATTCCTTCTCGTTGAAACTCTCGAAGAAATATCCGCGCTCGTCGCCGTACACCGTAGGCTCAACAATCAGCACTCCTGGTATCTCTGTTTTTATTATTTCCATTTTAAAATAGTATTCATTAGTTTTATTAGTCAGCCGACATTATCACCTCCCACACCGGATTTGGCAACTGTCCCTCTTCGTCGACTTCATTCTTTTTAGTTCATTCTCACTTTATCAGACCGAGCAGATACTGTCCGTACTGGTTCTTGGCCATAGGCTCGGCAATGCGGCGCAGTTCCTCGTCGCTGATCCATCCCTTTTCGTAGGCTATGCTCTCCAGGCAGGCAATCTTCAGTCCCTGGCGCTTCTCGATGACCTCGATGAAGGTCGACGCTTCCGACAGCGAGTCGTGCGTACCCGTGTCAAGCCAGGCAAAACCCCGGCCCAGCAGCTTCACCTTCAGCTCACCGTCCTCAAGGAAAGCCTGGTTCACGCTGGTGATTTCAAGCTCGCCTCGGGCCGACGGCTTGATGCTTTTCGCCACACGGACCACCTTGTTGGGATAGAAATAGAGACCCACAACAGCATAGTTCGACTTGGGCACCTTGGGCTTCTCCTCTATCGAAAGCACATTGCCCTGCCCGTCAAACTCGGCAACGCCGTAGCGCTGCGGGTCGGCGACCCAATAGCCGAACACCGTGGCCTTCTGCTCCTCCTCGGCGGCAGTCACAGCCTCGCGCAGCAGGCGCGAGAAGCCATTGCCCTGGAAGATGTTGTCGCCCAACACAAGGCACACCGAATCGTCGCCTATAAACTCCTCGCCGATGATGAAAGCCTGTGCCAGCCCATCGGGCGAAGGCTGCTCGGCATACGAAAAGCGAACGCCATAGTCGCTTCCGTCGCCAAGCAGGCGGCGGAACGCCGGCAAGTCGAACGGCGTCGAGATGATCAGTATGTCGCGGATACCTGCCAGCATCAGGGCCGAGATGGGATAGTACACCATCGGCTTGTCGTAGATGGGCAGCAGCTGCTTACTGACACCTTTTGTTATAGGATACAGGCGGGTACCAGACCCGCCTGCCAAAACGATTCCCTTCATAGGTTACGACTCCTTGTCTCTTTTGTCCTTCTTCTCGCTGTCCTCGCCATAGCCGTAGCCATAACCGTAGCCGTAGCCATAACCGTAGCCATAGCCGTATCCATAACCATAGCCGTAACCGTAACCGTAACCGTAGCCGTAGCCGCCATAGCGCTTCTTGATGAGCGGCGTGTCGGTCAGCACGATAGCCATATTCTTGAACTTCTGCTTGTCGCTCAGTTCCTGGATGAACGGGAAGGCACCCTTGTTCAGCTTGCCGACGCGCATAATGTACATC
Source organism: Bacteroidales bacterium UBA3724 (assembly GCA_002371315.1). Taxonomy (GTDB): domain Bacteria; phylum Bacteroidota; class Bacteroidia; order Bacteroidales; family P3; genus Colimorpha. The sequence continues at coordinate 8,075 of DFHL01000005.1, forward strand.
GTCAGGTCGGCCGAACGGTTCACGATGGCCGAGTCGGCCACAATCTGTGCCGGTGTCGAGTCGAGGATGATGTAGTCGTACAGCGGACGCAGGTGTTCAATCATCTTCTCGAAGCGGCCGTTCATCAGCAGCTGCGTAGCGTTAGGCGGCGTCTTCTCGCACACGATGTAGTCGAGATTCTCCGAGGCCTCGCTCTTGGTAATGACCTTCTCCACATCCTCCTCCTTGCCGAGCAGGTAGTGGATAATACCCATACGGTTGTGGCGGTCGATGGTCTTCGATGTGCTGCGCTTGCGCAGGTCGAGGTCGATGAGGATGGTCTTCTTGCCGGTATAGGCCAGCGAAAGGGCCAGGTTGATCGACACAAACGACTTGCCCTCGCCAGGCATCGTCGACACGGTCTGCAGCACCTTCTTGTCGCCGTCGTTGAGGAAGAACGGTATGTTGGAATGCAATATGCGGAACGCCTCGGTGACGGTGTCGGTACCGTTGGCGGTGACCAGCACCTCGTCCTTGGCGCGGCTTTCGGGCTTCTGCGGTATCTCGCCAAGCACGGGGATGCTCAACGCCTTCTCCACATCGGGTTTGCCGCGCAGCTTAGTGTTGAAGAACGAAATCAGGAACATCACGGCGGCGGGAATGGCAAGACCCAGTATCAGGCCCACCAGCACAAACATCATCAGCCTCGGGGCGACGCGCACCTGCTGGGCGCTCTCCACCACCTTGGCATTGGCCACGGTGACGGCCAGGTTCATAGCGTTCTCCTCGCGCTTGCTGAGCAGGTACAGGTACAGCTCCTCTTTGATGCGCTGCTCACGGCCCACCTCGGTGACGGCCTTGGTGGTGGTAGGCATATCGCTGATGCGGCGCTGCATTATCTGCTCCTGGCGCTTGGTGCCCGACAGCTTGACGTTGATCGAATTGATAAGGTTGTTGATCGAAGCCTTGATGGCCTCGCGCGTATTCTGCAGCTCCTTGGCGTTGTTCTGAACGCTGGGGTGGTTGGGACCGGCACCCTGCAGCAGTTTCTGATAGGACAGCAACTGGCTGTTGTAGACGGCAATAAGGTTGGTCACACCGGCATCCGAGATGATCAGCGACGGAATCAGCGAGTTGTCGTTGTCGTGATTGCTGATGTGCTCCTGCACCATCTTGATGGCTGCCAGTTCAACCTCGAGCTGGGCCACCTCGTCGGCATAGCGCATTCCCGACTGCAGCACCGTGCCGCTGGCCGACGACAGGTCGGGGACGTTGGCACTCTTCTGCAGGCTCTCGATGCGGGCATCCACAGCACTCAGCTCGCCGAAAATCAGGGCAATGCGGTCGTCGATAAACTTCTCGGTCTTCTCGGCAACCATATTCTTGTCGTTGATGACATCCTCGTTGTAGACGGCAATCAGCGTATCCACAACCTCCCTGGCCCTCACCGCGTTGGCGTCGGAATAGGAGATGTTCAGTATCGAAGCCACCTTGTCGGCTCTCGACACATCCAGACGGGCCCTCATACCGCGCGCAATGTCGTACAGCGGCGTGAAGCCCATATCGAACGTCACATCCACATCCCTGTCGGCCCTGAAACTCTCAAGCTTCTCGACCGAGAAACCGGCATAGTCGTTCACGTTGACAATCTGGTCGAAGGTGGCTTTCTTCTTCTCGCCCTTCACCCTGTGGCCGTTGAGCGACGTCAGGCGGTAGTTGAAACTGTTCTCGTCAATGGGAGTCACCTCCATCGTCATCGTCAGCTTCACGCTGTCCACCTGCTTGTTGTACACCTTCAGGCGCATAGGGCTGTCGGTATAGTACGACACCTTCTTGAACATATCGTTGCGGTTGCACCAGCTGTTCATACCAAGCCGCTCGGCGGTCTTCATCAGGAGGGGCGTCGACTTGATGATATAAATCTCGTTCTCAAGCGTCAAACCGCTGTTGCCCATTCCCATCGTGGCAAAGATGGCATCCATATTCTGCCCCTTGTAGCCCTTGTTGCCCGACTCGTCGCGCAGCAGGATGGTGGCGTTGTCGGTATAGGTTTTCGGCTTCGACTTGTAGACAAAGGCCGTCACCACAAGGCACACAAACACTGAAATGACAAACCAGTACCAGTTGTTGAGCACGATGAAGACAAGGTCCTTCAGCGAGATGGCGCTCTCGTTCTCCTGTGTCGGATTCTGCGTCTGGTTCAAAATCTGATTGTTGTCCATAGATATGAGTTTACTTGTATTTTGAAAAACGGTTTATTTCTGGTTATAATACTTGGTCAGCGTCCAGTAGTAGAACATCGACGACAGCACCGACAGCACCGACAGGCCGCTCGAGATGTAGGTCATCACTATCGGGTCGCGGTCGGCGTTGCGTTTCTTGCGCAGGTTGGGCTCCACATACACCACATCGTTCTGATGCAGATAGTAGTACGGCGAGCTGAACACATCCTTCGACGACAGGTTCAGCGTGCCGATGATGCGCTTGCCGTTCTCCTCGCGGATGACGGTGACGTTCTCGCGCTGGCCCGTAATCTGCAGGTCGCCGACCATACTCAGAGCCTCGAAGATGGTAAGTCTCTCGCCCTGAACCACAAGCTGGCCTGGACGCGCCACATCGCCAAGCACACACACGCGGAAGTTCATCAGCTTCACCGTCACAACAGGGTCCTTCACGTGGCCCTCGGCCTTCAGGCGGTCCTCAAGCATCTTGGCCAACTCGCTGTGGGTCAGGCCCAGCACTTTGATTTTGCCCAACACGGGGAAGATAATGAAACCGTCCTGATTGACCAGATAGCCCTGCACAGTGCCGGCGCCGGGATTCATCACCGTCCCGTTGCTGACGGCCACCTTGTTGGTTTCCTGGTTGAAAAGTACGGTGGCCTGCGGTGTCTGGCTCTCGACATAGATGTAGAGGATGTCGTTGGCCTGGATGCCCTTCGAAAACTCGCCTTCAAGGGCCATCGCCGAGTCGCGCGCCGCATCGCTGACATACGCTATGTCGCGCTGCTGACGGCACGAAACGGTCAGCATCAGCATCAGGCCGGCTAACGGCAATAGGAGTCTGAACTTCTTTTGCATTTTAATCATCTTTTATAATTTATTAATAATTTTCTAACATTTCGTAACATTACAAATACAGCAACCGACAAACAAAGCCCTACAAATCAAACCATTCGAAAGCCTTCACAAACATTGTATGCCTTATTGTCGCAATGCAAAAATATGTATTTTTCGTCACCTGACAAAATTTATTTTGCCTTTGCCGCACTTTTCTTGAAAAAACAGCGGAAAAGTGGAGGATCGACGGATTGGCGAACGGGCAAATTTCCGCCCCAACACCCCGAATCAAGACCATATTTTCCAGCACTTTCACTGCCCGTTGTACAGT
>DFHL01000005.1:11579-24706 GCA_002371315.1 Bacteroidales bacterium UBA3724
ATACTGTACAACGGGCGGAGAAGGCCCCGCAAACACCAAGCTTTCAGCCACTTACAAAACCGCATTTTTGCGGCCTTTTTCTTCCCCTCGCGATGAGGCCGCTTTGTGGCCGCGCCGCCTCCACAGGGGCCAACCCGCCCGACGAGGCAAAAACGAAGCTCCACATTTTTTGACCGTGACAACAATTTTCGCCGCCCTTTCGCGTTAACAGGCAAAACACTCTTCAATGGAATCTTTTCTTCACTCGGTGGCACAGCGCATCTGGGCTGAGCATCAGCACGATATAGAACACGTGACCGTGGTTTTCAACAACCGCCGCGCCGGTCTTTTTCTCCGCAAGGAGCTGGAGACGATGAGCGACCGGCCCTTCTTCCTGCCCACGGTCATAGGCATCGACGAACTGGTGTCGCAGCTTGGCAACCAGCAGATTGCGCCGCACGAATTTCTGCTTTTCGAGCTTTTCGACATCCATCGCTCGCTGGAAGGCGTCGAACGGCGCTTCGAGACCTTCGAGGAGTTCATCTCGTTCGGCGAAATGATGATTGCCGACTTCTCCGAAATCGACCTCTACTGCGTCGACGCCGCGCACCTGTTCGGCCACATCCAGGAGCACAAGCGCCTGGGCGAATGGGACGTGTCGGGCAAGCCACTGACCTCATTCCAAGAGAAATACATCAATTTCTACGGCTCGCTGCATACCTACTACACCCGTCTGCGCCAAAACCTCGAGGCCGAAGGCAAGGCCTATACCGGTATGGCCTACCGCAACGTGGCCGAGCATATTGATTCTATGATAGATAGGGTCGACAGCAGCCACATTTACTTTGTCGGCTTCAACGCCCTGTCGGCCTGCGAGAGGCGCATCATCGACTGCTGCGTGCGACGCGGCATCGGCACGCTGGTCTGCGACGGCGATGCCTACTATTTCGGCGACGAGAGCCAGGAGGCAGGCCATTTCCTGCGCGCCAACGCCGAACGCTTTCCCGGCATCGGGGGCTTCAAGGACCATTTCGCACTGGCCGACAAGACGATACACATCATAAACTGCCCCGAAAACATACTGCAGGCCAAAGCAACGGGACAGATTGTGCATCAGCTGATTACCAACCCCGAAAAGAAAGTTGCCGCACACGACACCGCCATCGTGCTGGCCGACGAGAAGCTGCTGCTGCCGGTGCTCAACTCGCTGCCCGGCGAAGTGGAGTCGACCAACGTCACGATGGGGTTCCCCTACTCGTTTTCGGGTGTCAACAATCTTGCTACCAACCTGTTGGCGCTCTATTGCAACGTCCGCGGCGAAAAATTCTACCACGCCGACATCACCAATGTCCTTTCGGATAATTTGACAGCCAAGTATCTTGGAACAAGAGACTTATACGCGCGCATCACCAATGCCGTCAACCAGAGCAAGATAATACGTGCCACGCGCGACGACATCGCGTCGATGCTTGAGGGCATCGACAAGGCCGACACGCTCCTTTTCCTCTTCGACAGCGCCACGCCCACAGCTGACGAAATACTGACGCTGATGCGGCGCCTGTTCGGCCTTCTGGCCGCCGAAGGCGTTTTTGAAGGCAACACGAAGGAGAAGGAATCGCTGGCCTGCCTGATACAGACAATCAACTACTTGGAAGAGCTGCAGGAGCAACGCGCCTACATAAGCCGCATCGACACGCTGCAGAAAATCTATCAGCGCCTGGCCCAGCGCCGCTCGGTGGCCTTCTATGGCGAGCCGCTGCAGGGCCTGCAGCTGCTGGGCGTGCTCGAAACGCGCAGCCTCGACTTCACTAACGTCATTATGCTTTCGGTCAACGAGGGGACGCTGCCGGCAGGAAAGAGCGGCAACTCACTGATTCCATTGTCTTTGAAACGGCTCTACGGCATCCCCGTCTTCGAAGAGAAGGATGCCGTCTATGCCTACAATTTCTACCGCCTGCTGCAGCGTGCCGACGAGGTGTGGCTGCTCTACAGTTCGGACGCCGAAGGGATGGGCAAGGGCGAGCCGAGCCGCTTCATCCTACAGATAAAGAACGAGTTGGCCGTGCGCCACCCCAACATCAAAGTCGTCGAGGAGACCGTTGCCGCCATCAACAAGCCTGCGGTCCAGGGCGACAGCCGTCCGCCAGCAGCCAAAGACAGCAAAGCACTGCTGAGACTCAACGACATAGCCCTTAAAGGCTTTTCGCCCACAGCGCTGAACCGCTATCGGGGCTGCCCGAAGCAGTTCTTCTACAACGACGTGCTTGGCGTGCGCGAGCGTCAGGAAGTGAGCGAAGACTTGGAAGCCAACGAGTTGGGAACCTTCATACACGACACGCTGAAAGACATTTACCTGCGCGACAGCGACCACATAGTCAGAGCGGCTACCCTCGAGAATGCACTTGCCGAAATCGGCGCAATCATCGACAACAACTTCAAGGACAGCATCTTGAAAGGGCGCAGCAACGAGGGCAAGAACCACCTGTACAGCGAAGTGGCCAAGATGCAGATTTCGCACTTCCTGAAAAAGGAAATCGAGGTGCTGAAAAAGGGCACGCGCATAGAGATAAGCCTTGTGGAGGACGAGATGAAAATACCGCTCGCCCTGGGTCCCGAACCCGGCGGGGCCACCGCCAGCATCGAGGGCATCGCCGACCGCGTGGACATCGTCGACGGGCGGCTGCGCATAGCCGACTACAAGTCGGGCAGCGTGCGCCCCGACGAGCTGACCGTCGGCGATGCCGCGCCAGACCCGCACGAGGTGCCCGACAAGTGGTTCCAGGTGATGACCTACGCCTGGCTCTACAGCCGCAAGCACGCCTACCGCGGCCCATTCACCGCCGGCATTTTCCCGCTGCGAGCACTGTCGTCCGACTTTATGGCCGTATCGTGGGAGGGCAAGAGCGAACTGGATTACAGCGACATAGAACGGTTCGAAGAGATGCTGCGCACTCTGCTTGCCGAGATACTCGACCCCGCCGTCGGCTTCGTTGCCAGACCCGACAAGACCCGCTGCGGATACTGTCCGTTTGCACGCATCTGCGAAAGCCGCGCCGACCGCTGAAAAGCGTGCGGACAACGCCGATGCGGATTTTTTTTCGACGGAATACGCCCAATTCAAAAAAAATATGTAAATTTGCATTTTCAACACAACGACGTTTTTCAAGCCCTCGAGAGGCTGGAGAAACGATGTATATAATTATAAATCTGATAATAATAAAAAAAAGAATTTTGACCCACTATAAGGTTCCAAAAAACAAAAAAGAGTCCAGTTTTATGAAAAAATCAATCTTTAGTCTCTTTCTGATGTCCCTTCTGCTGGTGAGTTGCAGTGGTTTGTCGAAGATGAAATCCGACAGCAATAAGGTGCGCTACCAAGCCACCCCCAACCCTGTCGAGACCCGCGACGACAAGGTCGTGGTCAAATTTGTCGGCTCGTTCCCCGAGAAGTATTTCAACAAGGGCGCGGCGCTGTTCATCCAACCTGTCTTCACCTGGGAAGGCGGCTCGATACCACTTGACCCCGTAACGCTGAAGGGCGAGAACGTCAACGGCGAAGGCATCACCATCAACTATGAGAACGGCGGCCGTTTCACATATACCGACGAGTTCGACTTCAAGCCCGGAATGGAGACCGGACGTGTAACGCTGGCTCCTGTGGCCTATCAGGCGTCGACCACCGACGACGAGGCCAAGTTTGCCGACGAAATACAGCACAAGACCGTCACCTTCCCCACGGTGCTCATCTCGGACGGTGTGAACAACACTTCGTCGTGGGTCAACATTCGCGGCAACATTTCGATTTCGCCCGTCAACTACAACAAGACCCAGGGCGTCATCGAAACCGCCGACATCTACTTCCCCAACGGCCTGTCGACCCTCGACTGGAACTTCCAGATGAACCGCACGTTCAACACCAAGGCTCAGCTTGAGGACCTGCGCCGCATAATGCTCGAAAACGGACTGCCCAAACAAATCACCATCACCGGATGGGCATCGCCCGAAGGCGAGGAGACCAACAACGTGGGCGTCAGCAAGAACCGCGCCGAAGTGGCCACCGTGCAGATCAAACGCGTGCTGGACGACGTGCTGAACACAATGGCCAGCCGCAAGCAGGTGCCCGCCTACGAGGTGGACCACTACAAATATGAGCTGCAGAAGCAGATCATCGTCTCGACCCGCGCCGCCGGCGAGGACTGGGTGCATTTCGTCATTATGGTCGAAGAATCTGACATTCAGGACAAACACGCCATTGTCAACATCGTCGAAACGCAGCAGAACCTCATCAAGCGCGAGCAGATGATCAAGAATATGGCCGAGACCTACACCCAGCTCAACACCGACATCTTCCCCAACCTGCGCCGCGCACAGATTGCCCTCTACTACAGCGAGGCACGCAAGACCGACCCCGAGCTGGCAAAACAGGCCACCCTCAACCCCGCCAAGCTGACCTTCGACGAGCTGATGTACGCCGCCTATATCAACTACAACTACGAGACCAAGCTGAAATACTACAAGTGGGCCACCGAGAACTACAGCTCGGAATGGGCCGGATGGAACAACGCCGGCGCCGTGTCGTTCTACCTGGGCGACTATGCCGAGGCCGAGCGCTACCTGAATATGGCCCGCCAAATCAACCCCCACAACCCCGACGTGCTCAACAACACCGGCCTGCTCTGCCTGGCACAGAAGGACTACGCGCTGGCCAAATACTACTTTGAAGAGGCCGAGCGCCAGGGCAGCACCGACGCCGAGACCAACCTGCCTATCCTCAACCTGAAGAAAGGCGACTACAAGGCTGCCGAAAAGCAGCTGAAGGGCAGCACCTGCAGCTTCAACCTGGCATTTGCACAGCTGATGAACGGCGAGACCAGCAACAGCATCCGTACCCTCGACTGCTGCCTGGACCAGAACGCCGACGTCTTCTACCTCCGCGCCGTGGCCTACGCACGCCTGGGCGACAAGGTCAACTGCCTCAAGAACCTCAAGGTGGCCTGCGACGAAGAGTACAACTACAAGGAGCGTGCCGCCGTCGACACCGAGTTCAAGGCCTACTGGGACGACGAGGAGTTCAAGCTGATAGTGAAACTCTGGTAACAAAAGCCTGAAATGAAACGGCAAATACCCAACCTCATAACACTCTGCAACCTGCTTTGCGGAGTGTTTTCTTGTATTTACGCCTTTGAAGACACGCTGCACATCGCAGCCCTCTTCATCTGTCTGGGCATCTTCTTCGACTTCTTCGACGGAATGGCGGCAAGGCTGCTCGGCGTAGCGTCGCCAATGGGCAAAGAGCTCGACTCGCTGGCCGATGTCGTCACCAGTGGAGTGGCTCCAGGAATGATCTTTTATGTGATTCTTGCGCAACTGTCGGACATAATATGGCTTAAATTCCTGGCTCTGCTGATACCGCTTTTCGCTGCCTATCGCCTTGCCAAATTCAACCTCGATACGCGACAAAGCCACTCCTTTCTGGGTCTGCCGGTTCCAGCCAACGCCCTGATATGGGTCGGCATAGCCCTGTATTACAGATTACCCTGCACCGACTACAGCCTTATCAGCGGCGGATACCACAACACGCTCGCCATCATCCTCGTCGCCGTATCGCTCGTCACCGACATCCTGATGGTCAGCGAACTGCCTATGTTTTCGCTCAAATTCAACTTTAAGGATATGTCGTGGAAGACCAACAAAGTGCAGTACTTTTTCCTTATCGTATGCGCAGCGATCGCCGCCATCTGCATTTTCACCAATGCCATTTGGCTAAGCCTCTCGTTCATAATACTCTGGTACATATCCCTCTCTATCATCACCCGCAAAAGTCACAATGCCGAATAATCCTCGCAACATAGCCATCGCCGACTACGACTACCCCCTGCCCGACGAGCGCATTGCCAAGTTCCCGCTGGCCGAGCGCGACCAGTCGAAACTGCTCGTCTATCGCGGTGGCGAAATAGCTGAATCCCAGTTCTTCCACCTGCCAGAGCTGTTGCCCGAAGGGGCTATGCTGCTCTTCAACAATACCAAGGTAATCCACGCGCGCCTCTTTTTCCGCAAGCCAACAGGTTCGCACATCGAAATCTTCTGCCTCGAGCCGTGGCAACAACCTGTGGCAACGGCATTTGAAGAGCGTCAGCACTGCACGTGGCTCTGCTTTATAGGCAACAACAAGAAATGGAAAGAAGGCTCCCTTGTGCGCCAGTTCACAATTCAAAATTCTGAATTCATAATTAAAGCCACGCGCCGCGAGGCCGTCGGTGAAGCCTGGCTGGTCGATTTCGAATGGTCTGGCGGCATCAGCTTTGCCGAACTGATTGACGCTGTGGGTGTCATCCCCCTCCCACCCTACCTGCACCGCGAGGCCGAAGAGAGCGACAACACACGCTACCAGACCGTCTATGCCCACTATGAAGGCTCGGTGGCTGCGCCCACAGCCGGACTGCATTTCACCGACCGGCTGCTCGACGAGCTGCGCACCAAGGATTTCAAGACCGAATACATCACCCTCCACGTCGGCGCAGGCACCTTCAAGCCCGTCTCGGCCGACACCATCGGCGGCCACGAGATGCACGTCGAAAAGGTGCAGATAAGTCGCACTAACCTGCAGCACATCATCGACCACATCGGACGCCCCATCATCCCGGTCGGGACAACGACGGTGCGCACTCTGGAATCAGTTTATTGGTTTGGGGTAAAGCTGCAGAGCAACCCCGACATTGATGCGATGCACGTCCTGCAGTGGGATCCTTATACACTTGAAGTACAGAACATCAGCACCCAGCAGGCCTACAGCAACGTGCTGCACTGGATGGAACGGCACGATGCCGACACCCTCTTCGGCGACACACAGCTGCTCATAGTCCCAGGCTACAAATACCACGTCATCAGTGGGCTGATTACCAATTTCCACCAGCCGCGCAGCACCCTGCTGCTGCTCGTCTCGGCCCTGATTGGCGACGACTGGCGCCGCTGCTACAGCTATGCCCTTGACAACGGATTCCGTTTCCTAAGCTACGGCGACAGTTGTCTTTTGCTACCTTAATGCTTGATTATGCACTGGCTACGCGATTTCATCGAATTGTTTTTCCCACGCCAGTGCTGCGTTTGCGGAACTCCATTGGTCGATGGCGAGGACGAAATCTGCACCACGTGCCTGCTCGACCTGCCCGAAGTGCTTACTGCCCAAGGCGACGAGAACTTTGTCGAGCGTCGCTTTTGGGGACGACTGCCGGTGCAGCACGCAACAGCACTTCTTATCTTTAAACGCAAAAGCAAATCCCAGAGGATTTTACACCAGATAAAATACAACGGCAACGAGAAACTGGCACTCATTATGGGCCGGCAATTGGGTCTTCGGCTGTCAGCAAACGGTCTGTTCGACGACGTAGACCTGCTGGTTCCTGTGCCTTTGCATCGACGCAAGGAACGGCATCGTGGCTACAACCAGAGCCTACTTCTTTGCCAAGGCATCGCCCAGACATTCCCGCGACCTATCGTCAGCGGCAATTTGGTGCGCACTCGCCACACCGATTCGCAGACGCACAAAAACCGCATACAAAGACTTGAGAATATGAAGGGCGTCTTTGCCGTGAAAGAGCCGAACGCACTGCAAGGCAAGCACATACTCCTCATCGACGATGTCATAACCACCGGCGCCACCTCCGAAGCCTGCTGGGCGGCTATGAGCCAAATACAAGGCTTGCGCATCAGCATCGCCGCGCTTGCCGTCAGCGGCGACACGTAGTTTTTTTTGACAATGAATACAATAATATTATATATATGACGTTGTAAGACAAATATTTTTCAGGAACGAGACAATCTACAAATAGTAAAAGCATATAATTATGAAATACAACAGAGTACTTCTCAAACTGAGTGGAGAATCGCTGATGGGTTCACAGAGCTATGGTATTGACCCGACAATGTTGGAACAATACGCCAAAGACATCAAAGAGGCTGTCGAGAGCGGTGTCGAAGTGGCCATAGTTATCGGTGGCGGCAACATTTTCCGCGGCCTCAGTGGCGCAGCCCAAGGAATGGACCGCGTGCAGGGCGACTATATGGGTATGCTGGCCACGCTGATCAATAGTATGGCCCTGCAAGCTGAACTCGAGAAACAAGGTCTGAGCACCGAGCTGCTCAGCGGACTGGCCATCGAGCCCATCTGCAAGGAAATGAGCCGTCGTCGCGCCATCGAGGCGATGAAATCAGGTCGTGTGGTCATCATCGGAGGCGGCAGCGGCAACCCGTTTTTCACCACCGACACTGCCTCGGCACTGCGTGCTGTCGAAATCCAGGCCGATGCCATCCTGAAAGGCACACGCGTCGACGGTGTATACACAGCCGACCCCGAGAAAGACCCCACTGCCACAAAATACACATCGCTGACATTCCAAGAGGCGCTGACAAAGAAACTGAAGATTATGGACCTCACCGCTTTTGCACTTTGCGAGGAGAACCATCTGCCCATCTATGTCTTTGATATGAACAAGCCCGGCAATCTGCTGCGCGTCGTCAGCGGCGAAGCAATAGGCACTGAAGTAATGTAAAAATTGAGACATCAACGTATAATCCTTTAACCATCAATCCCTAAAACTTAAAACCCACAATATATGAACGATTTATCGAAAGCTTGCATAGACGAAGCAAAACAAAGTATGCAAAGTGCCATCAACTTCCTTGAGAAGGAACTGGCCAAAATCCGCGCCGGCAAAGCCAACCCAGGAATGCTTGACGGAGTGAAAATCGACTACTACGGCACACCCACCGAACTGAGCCAGGCCGCCAACATCAGCACCCCCGACGCCCGCAGCATCATCATCCAGCCGTGGGACAAAAGCATCATCGGAGCCATCAACAAGGCCATTCTCGATGCCAATCTGGGCTTCACCCCGCGCCACGAAGGCGATATACTGCGCATCGTTGTGCCGCCACTGACCGAAGAGCGCCGTAAAGAACTTGGCAAGAGCGCCAAAAGCGAGGTGGAAAACGGCAAAGTGAACATCCGCAACGCACGCCGCAACGTGATGGACAAAGTGAAGAAACTCAAAGACAAGTCTGTACCCGAAGACGAGGTTAAGCAAGTCGAAAAAGAGATTCAGGACATCACTGACAAATACATCGGCGAATGCGACAAGATTTATGCCGCCAAAGAAAAAGAAATAATGACTGTGTAAAACGATAGAAATTGAACATCGAAAACACAGAATTCGACATCCGTTGGTTCGATGTGCTTGAATCGACCAACAATTACTGTAAACTCCTCGAACCACACAGCGTCGAGGAGTTTACAGTTATCTGTGCCCACAGTCAAACGGCTGGCATCGGGCAGCAAGGCAACACGTGGGTCAGCGAGCCCGGAAAGAATCTAACCTTCAGTCTTATACTCAAGCCCACATTCCTTCCAGCCGCCGAACAATATAACCTGACGATGGCCCTGGCCGTCGCAATCGCCGAATGCGTAGAGGCCATAATAGCAGACTTTGCTTCGCACAATGCCGATGACAGCGCGGATGCACAGCATTCCGACATCCCGCCTGTTAACGTCAAGTGGCCCAACGACATCTATATCGGCGACCGCAAAGTGTGCGGAATATTGGTCACCAACCAACTGGGCAATGGCCACATTGAGCAGTCCATCTGCGGTGTCGGACTCAACGTCAACCAGACACAATTCCCCGATTGGGTACCAAATCCCACATCACTGTTGCTTCAACAGCGCGATTTAGAGCCGTCAGTTTTGCCCTGCGCACTTCCGCTCGACGGCATACTCAACTCTTTGCTACAAAGCATTCTGCATCGTTACCGCCAGCTACAGCAACCCAAAGGAAGCGCCGCCATTAAGTCCGACTACCTACACCGCCTATACCGCATTGGCATCGAATCCAACTATATCGTTGGCGGCCATCCCATCCGCGCCACCATCACTGGCGTTGAACGATTCGGCCATCTGCAGCTTGTCACTGACTCCGGCCAGAACATCACCTGCGCAATGAAGGAAATCCGCTTTGTGTAACGCGGAAAAAAGGGAAAAGAACACAACAAAAACAATCGGGCGAACTCTTTATGAGCTCGCCCGATTTGCATATAATTGCGGAAGCGACGCTGCTTGCTGGCAGCGTCCTTCGCATTGGCTATCATATAAAAATGTAGCGCAAGATAAACAGTATTGCCAGCACCCACATTGTCGGTGTGATTTTGCTGAATCGGCCGCAGCAAGCATTGAGAACAACGTAACTGATCATACCGATCAGGATGCCGTCGCTGATGCTGTAGGCGAAGGGCATAACGACAAGGGTAATGAATGCCGGGATGCTATCGCGATAGTCGAGCCAGTTGATTTTGACCACAGGCTGCATCATCATCATACCCACGATGACGAGTGCCGGGGCTGTGGCTGCCGGCGGAATGGCCAGGAAGAGAGGTGCAAAAAGCAGCGCCAGAGCAAAGCATACAGCTGCCGAAAAAGCAGTGAGACCAGTGCGTCCACCGGCACCGACGCCAGCTGCGCTTTCCACATAGGTAGTGGTCGTGCTGGTGCCCAGAGCGGCGCCGCAGATGGTACCGATACTGTCGGCCATAAAGCACTGGTTGATGCCGTCGACGTTGCCTTCTTCGTCCACATAGCCAGCCTTCTCGCTGACGCCGATGAGGGTTCCCATTGTGTCGAACATATCGATGAAGAGGAAGGTGAAGACCACGACAATCATATCGAGGATGCCCTTGCTTGTGGCCATTTCGCTCCAGGTGAACTGGAAGGCTATGCCGCTGATGCTGGGCGGTGTCGAGACGATGCCACTGAACGAGGTGAGGGCAGCGCGGACAACCTCGCCGTCGGCACCCATAACGTTATAGATAGGCAGCAATCCGAGGAAGGTGGTGGCCAGGATGCCCCACAGGATGCCTCCGCGCACGTGCAGCATCACCAAGGTGCAGCTCACCACAAGACCGATGATGCCCAGCAGGGCGGTGCCGTTGAAGAAGGCGGCTCCGCTGGCGTCGTGCAGCTTAAGGCCGAGGGTGACCAGCGTGGCATCGCTATTGACAACGATGCCGGCGTTCTGGAAGCCTATGAAGGCGATGAAGAGGCCTATGCCGGCGCCGATAGCATATTTCAGCGAGATGGGTATGGCGTCGACAATCCATTTGCGCACATTGGTGAGTGTCAGAATGATGAAGATGACACCTTCGATGAAGACGGCCGTCAGTGCAAACTGCCACGAATGGCCCATCAGCAGACAGACCGTATAGACAAAGAAGGCGTTGAGGCCCATACCGGGAGCCAGCACGAAGGGCTTCTTGGCAATGAATGCCATCGCCAGCGTACCTATGACGGCAGCCAGCGCGGTAGCGGTGAAGACGGCACCGTTCGACTTCGACATCTCGCCGCCCAGGGCGTCGAAGATATTGGGATTGACGGCCAGGATGTAGGCCATCGTAAGGAATGTGGTCAGGCCGGCGATGATTTCGGTCCGCACATTATGCTTTTCGGGGTCGAACCCCAAGAATTTCAGGAATTTCATTGTTTGTCGTTTTTGGTTTATGAATTACATTTTGTTGGAATGAACTCGAAAATGACTAACGCATTAGCAAATTAACGAATTAACGAATTCTTAGAAGTTCCACTTGACACCAAGACAGGGGGCCACGGTGAGGCCCTTATTGACGTTGCCCAGAATGGGGTCGAACTCTTTCCAACCGCCGGCAAAGTTGTAGGCTATTTCCACCTCGCCGCCGATGTTCAGGTTGTCGCAGCCGAAATGCTGTCCGACGTTGTACCAGATCTGCGGCTCGGTCAGGATGACCCAGTCGGTCTCTTCGGTAGTGTAGCCAAGCAGGGCCGTATTGTCTTCGACCAGCCAGGTCTGTTTCTCGCCCCAGATATCGAGGAATCCGCTGAAGGTGAGCCCCTTCACGCCAAACAGGTTCTGCATACCCCATACGAAGGTGAATTGGAGAGGTATGTAGTCTGTGCCGCTTTGTTTCTGGCTACGTATCTCTTTGTACATCAGCTCGAAGGTAAACGTGTTGGTGTAGTCGCTGTTGTGCAGGAAATATTCGGCACCGAGCAGCCAGGCGTTGCTGGCAAACTGGCCGCCGTTCCACTCGACGTGCAGGCTCAGGGCTCCAAGTTTGCTATCCTGCCAGAAGTTGAGGGCGCGTGCAATCTCGGTGTAGTAGCCAGTCGGCGTTGTCACGTTGGGATGGTAGATGTCGTTGAAGAAGAAGGTCGATCCCCACTTGTCGGCCTTGAACATTTCAAGGGTCGTGGTGAAATGACCGCGGTTGAAGTCGTACATCTCCTGGATGTTGGTCTGTGCTTTGAGGCCAAGGGTGGCCAAGAGCATTGCTGCAACTAATAATGTTTTTTTCATTGTGTTGGATTTTAATGGTTATTGAAATAAAAAATATGCAAAAACGGCAATCCGTTTTCAACTGCAAAGATACGAATTAATCTTTAATATTTTGTAAATTTTAACACAAAATAGTTTCCTATTCCTCTCACGCGCGAGCGAAAACTGCATTTAACAAACTTAAAACAAGCGACCTACACGAATTGCTATTTTGTAAGGTTTGATGTACAGGCTGTGTGTATCGGCATTGAGCAAATCGGTAATGCCCCATTTCAGGTCGAGGGCTGTAAGCCAATTTTTGCCCGTCGGCACGGCCAGCGTCAGTGCAGCTCCGGCACACAAGTCACCCAAGGCGAAAAGCACATTGTCAGTGCGCGGATTGTTGGCATTGGTGCGGCTGTAAGGGTTCGCGATTATGTGGTTGCTGCAGTGGCTCTGGGCAGTAAAATGGGTATACGGCCCTGCCAGCATTTGCAGACGTATGCCGCTAATGCTTATCTCATAGCCGGCCTGCAGCACCAGTTCCACACCGCCAGTAGCAAGCACCGCCGTCTGATCGTCATCGAAAAGGTGCGCCCGTTCAAGTGTCGCAAGTGCAGACAGTTGCAGTTGCCAATCGGGGGTGATGTGGTAGCTAATAGCCACTCCCGCGTCGGCTCCCAAGGCCGGAAGGATACGGGCGGGCGCCTTGTCGGCTGTCGTCAGGTTGTAGCGGTAACCCGAAAGGCTGGGACCTGCAGCAATGCTCCAGCTGGTATACTGGCGAAACTGGCTGACGCTGTCGGCATCCTGAGC
>DFHL01000016.1 GCA_002371315.1 Bacteroidales bacterium UBA3724
CGGGCAGAGAAAGTACCTGTTTTTGTACGTGAAAGTGCCTTTTTTTGGGTGAATTGGTGAAATCTGAAGTCGGTTTTTGGTGAATCCGGGAAAACGGAAGGCAGTTTTTGGTGAATCCGGACGGCGGTTTTGGGCGAAAAGTGTTAAATTCGCAAAATTCAGCAGTGCGGCACACCCGTCTTTGCACTGTCAAGGCACCCGCCGTCGCCTGGTAAAATAATCCGTGCAAAACAGGTGCAGAACAGCCTTCATTTTCCGCCCCTCATTTCCCGCACTTCAAATGCTTTCCTGAGGTTATCCCTGCTGAATAATTTTTTTAAGTAATTGGTCAAATTTATTTGACATTTATGGCAATTCACGGACATTCGCTTTCTAAAAAGGAATTGCTGATAATTGCTGTTAAATTGCTGATAATTGCTGTTGAAAAAATAATTTCTGGTTAATTCCTGGCCAATTTCTGGTAATTCCTGTTAAAAGAAAATGAAAGTTATTTTTGACTATTTACTTAAGATTAAGCTTCTCCGATGCTTTTTTTTGTAATTGCATATAATCATCTCCGAGACGCAGTTCCCGTTGTGGTTATCAATTTGGCATATGCCGGATGTCGCGTCTCTCCGAGACGCAGTTTCTGCTCTGGTTATCAATCCCCAGACTGCACTTCGTTTGTCTGGGGTTATTAAGATTAAGCTTCTCCGAAGCTTCTCTGTGGTAAGCAATTGGCCAAATTATTTTGATGTTTATGGCAATTCAAGGACATTCGCTTTCTAAAAAGGAATTGCTGATAATTGCTGTTAAATTGCTGATAATTGCTGTTGAAAAAGATAATTTCTGGTTAATTCCTGGCCAATTTCTGGTAATTCCTGTTAAAAGAAAATGAAAGTTATTTTTGACCATTTTTTTAACTGCGAATTAAACGAATTGAACGAATTAAATTACTGATGCTTAAAATTTTGTTTTGCTGGCAAAACGCGAATTGAACGAATTTTTGGACGCTGTCTTGAAATATTTTTATGTTTTATTAACGTTAAGTCGAATTATTTTCCTAACTTTGCACCTTAATAAAATAGGATTCATTTGCAATAAATTTAAACGTAACATATTATGGCTAAAAAGAGTATCATTCCTGGCAAGGCTAATTCGTACAGCTGGACCTTTGCCAACATCGGCGGTGTGACCCGCGTGACAATCAATTCGGGCGAGGATATTGCCCATCTTGGCGAACTGGACCAGAAGCTGTGGACCGTGCTGAGCTGCCCGGTCAAGGGGCTGGAGTTTGACGAAGAGACGCTTCGTCTGATGGACACCGACAACGACGGCAAAATCCGTGTCAACGAGGTGGTCGCCGCTTCGCAGTGGCTTTGCAGCGCGGTGAAAGACAGGGATTTGATACTCCGTGGCGAAGACCATATCGCCCTGTCGCAGCTCGATGCCGACGGCGAGAACGGCGCTGCCGTCTTGGCTGCCGCCCAGCGCATTCTGAAGCGTCAAGGTGCTGAGGCCGAGGCAATAACGATGGCCGATGTGGCCGCCGCCAAGGCTGCCTTCGACGAGAAGGTGAAGGCCAAGGACGACGCCACGGCCGCTGTGGTCGACAACCGCCCCTACGGCGATGCGACGGACGATGCCATCGCTGCCGTTAACGCCCTGAAGGACAAGGTGGCCGACTATTTTATGCGCTGCAAGCTCATCGCTTTCGACGAGGAGTGCTCGTCGGCAGTGGATGTGTCGGTCGAGAAGATTCAGGCTATCAGCGAGTTGAACCTTTCGACCTGTAGCGACAAGATTGCCGACTATCCGCTGGCGCGTCCCGTGAAGGAGTGCCGCCTGACCCTCGGCGCGGGCATCAACCCTGCTTGGCAGGCCACTTTCGAGAAGGCCAAAGCGCTGGCTCTCAGCGTCGACTATCCCGATGCCGACGCCATCGACGAGGCCCAGTGGGGTGCCGTGTGCGCCAAGCTGGACGCCTATGTGGCCGGCCTGGCCGACGACAAGAGTGCCAAGGTGGAGAGCTTCGACAAGGAGACGGCCGAAGAGGATGCCGATATCAAGCTGGTAAGCAAGTTCTTGCACCTCTATCGCGACTTCTACAAGCTGCTGAAGAACTATGTGACGTTCAGCGATTTCTATACTCGCGACATCACGAAACTGGCTGTCTTCCAGTGCGGCCAGCTCTATATCGACCAGCGTCGCCTGGACCTCTGCATCAAGGTGAGCGATATGGGCAAGCAGGCCGAGTCGGCTACGTTTAGCGGACTGTATCTGCTTTATTGCCACTGCGTTTCGAAGACCAAGGCTGCTGAGATGGACATCGTGGCTGCGCTGACCGACGGCGACGTCGAGGACCTGCGCGTGGGCAAGAACGCCGTGTTCTACGACCGTTCGGGTCAGGACTGGGACGCCACGGTGACGAAGATTGTGGACAATCCCATCAGCGTGCGCCAGGCTTTCTGGGCTCCCTACAAGAAACTGTGGAAGTTCATCACCGACAAGATCAACAAGAACGCCGCCGAGAAGGAAGCCAAGCAGATGGACAACCTGACGGCCAAGGCCGACACGGCGACCGACAAGCTGGCGACGAAGCCCGCCGACGGTGCCGCTGCTGATGCCGCCGCCGCTCCGGCCGAGAAGAAGATGCCGTTCGACATCGCCAAGTTTGCCGGTATCTTTGCCGCCATCGGCTTGGCATTGGGCGCCATCGCCGCCGCCTTTGCGGGCCTGGGCGCATTCATCACCGACAAGTGGTACAACATCATCATCCTTCTGGGTGCCATCGTCATCATCGTTTCGGGTCCGTCGATGTTCATTGCCTGGACCAAGCTGCGCCGCCGCAACCTGGGTCCCGTCCTCAACGCCAACGGCTGGGCCATCAACGCCCAGGTGCGCGTCAACACGACCTTTGGCGCCACGCTGACCTCGCTGGCCAAATATCCGCTGGTCAAGCTGCCCGACCCGTATGCCGACAAGAAGATGGCCTGGTGGAAGAAATGCCTCATCTGGCTCGTCATCCTCGGTGGCATTTTCTGCGCGCTCTATTTCACCAACACGCTGAAATACGTCGGTTTGCCCTTCAAGAAGGAGGTGCCCGCTGAAGTAGAGCAGCCTGCTGCTGCCGAACAGCCCGCTGTCGAAGCTGTGGAAGCTTCCCCCGCCGAGGCTGCCCCTGCCGAAGCCCCCGCCGAAGCCCCTGCTGAAGTTGAAAGTTGAAAGTTGAGAGTTGAAATCACTTAAAGAGTGCGTTAATGTGTTAGTGGCTGACGCGGTAGCACTAACGCATTAGCGCATTGACACATTAACGCATTAACACATTAACGCATTTAACATTATGTCCTCATTTGCTGAAATGTCGTCGTGGGCGTGGCTGATACAGATGTTTATCATTGTCGTTGCCCTATTGGTTGCCAACCTGATACGCTGCAATGTGCCGCTGTTTCGGCGCAGCCTGTTGCCGTCGGCGCTGCTGGCGGGGTTGCTGATACTGTGCCTGAAGCCCATCGGTGCCTTCTCGTCGCTGATAGACCGCCATACGATGGAAATACTGACCTACCACGCGCTGGGTCTGGGTTTTGTGGCTATGGCATTGAAAAACAAGAAAATCAAGAGCTCGACCACTACGATGAAGGTGGTCGAGACGGGTGCCGTTACGGCCAGCACCTACATTCTGCAGGGCCTGGCGGGATTGCTGATAACCATACCCTTGTTCCTTTGGTGGAAGGGGTCGGAGATGTTCTATGCCGGCGGTATGCTGCTGCCTATGGGCTACGGTCAGGGTCCGGGACAGGCGCTGAATTTCGGTACCACCTTCACGGGCTGGGCTGCCGACCAGGGCGTTGCATTCCACGGTGCCGACTTCGGGCTGAGCATCGCCGCGATGGGCTTCATTGTGGGCAGCCTGGTTGGAGTGGTGTATATGAATGTGTTGCGCCGTCGCGGCAAACTGAAGGTGAACGACGGTACATACGTGGAGCACTACACGCTGGAGGACTATGAATCGGAAGGCGAGATACCGCATTCGGAATCAATCGACAAGCTGACGGTGCAGCTGTGCCTGGTGCTGCTGGTCTATGCACTGGTGTTCCTGCTGATGTGGGGCGTGCAGCAACTGGATTTGGGCGACTTTGGCGTGAAGACGCTGAAGCCGCTGGTGTGGGGCTTCAACTTCCTGTGGGGCACGTTGTTCGGTGTGCTGGTGAAGTGGATCATTGGCCGTCTGCGCAAGAGCAACCTGATGCAGCGCGAGTATATCAACAACTACACGCTGGACCGCATCGCCGGCACCTGCTTCGACTTTATGATTGTGGCGGGCACGGCGGCCATTGACTTCCAGAACCTGCGCAGCCTGTGGCTGCCGCTGCTGGTGGTCTGCGCGCTGGGTGCGGTGGTGACCTTCTGGTATGTGCTGCGCTGCTGCCGCAAGCTTTATCCCGACTACACATACGAGGCTTTCTTCTCGATGTTCGGTATGCTGACGGGCACGGCGTCGAACGGTATGATACTGCTGCGCGAGATTGACCCACGCTTTGAGACGCCTGCGGCCAACAACCTTGTGCTGCAGACCATTCCGGCCTTGGCCTTCGGGTTCCCGGTGCTGCTGCTGATGGGCTTTGCGCCGCAGAGCCTGACGAACACGCTGATTTCGGTGGGCATTATGGTCGTGGCGCTGGCGCTGTTTGCACTGTTTATTTTTCGCAAGCCCAAGCGGAAAACTTCGTACGAAAACCAAAACCCAAACCAAAAAGCGGAAAACGTAAAGCGGAAAGCCGCTGGTGTGGCTGTGCTGGTCGTGCTGCTTGCTGCGTCGGTCAGCGCTTCGGCCCAGGACACGGCGAAGCACGTCCGCACGGGTTGGAACTTCGGGGTGCTGCCCTCGGTGGCGTTCGATGCCGACCTTGGTTTCCAGTATGGTGCGCTGACCAATATCTATTATTTCGGCGACGGGTCGACCTATCCCGACTATCTGCACTCGTTCTATGCCGAGGCGGCATACACGACGAAGCATTTCGGCATCTTCCGCACTTCGTACGACTCGAAGTATCTGATTCCGAACCACCGGTTGAGTGTGGACCTGACCTATCTGCCCGACCAGATGTGCGATTTCTATGGCTTCAACGGTTACCAGTCGGAGTATAATGCAGGCTATTCGAATCAGGATGATGCGGCCTACATCACGCGCGCCTATTACAAATACCGTCGCGACCTGTTCCGCTTCTCGGCTGACATTCAGGGCGAAATCCACAGGCCGTGGTATTGGAATGCAGGACTGGGAGTGCTGCATTTTGGTGTGGGGCCGGTGGATGTGGACCGCCTGAACCGCTTCGAGAACGACGATGCGGACAAGTTGCCCGACACGGTGACGCTTTTCGACCATTACGTTGCTAACGGATACATCAAGGCTTCCGAAGCCGCTGGCGGTGCGCATCCATACCTGCACGGCGGCGTCACCTTCGACACCCGCGACCGTCAGCAGAACCCGCGTCGCGGCATCCACGCCGACGCGTTCCTGACTTATTATGCCGGCATCGGTTCGATGAGCGACTACAACAATTTGAAATTCAATGCTGCCTGGCGGCACTACCTGCCTATCGTCGAAAACCGCCTGACGCTGGCCTATCGACTCGGCACGCAGCTGACGTTGGCGGGCGACTGTCCGTTCTACCTCAATACATATCTCAATCAGCTCTATATGCAGCGTGTTGTATATGAGGGTCTTGGTGGCGCTAATTCGGTGCGTGGCATTATGCGCAACCGTATTCTGGCACCTGGTGTAGCCTTCGCCAACGTCGAGTTGCGCACGCAGCTGTTCAGCTTCAAGGTTGGCAAGAATATGTTCTATGTGGGCTTGAACCCCTTCGTCGATGCCGGTATGGTGGTGCAGGCCTACAATCCTGTGGAGGCCGACCCGCACATTGGCACACCGATGACTGACGACGAGACAGATATCGACAGCCGTCTTTATGCTCCCCACCTGTCGGGCGGCGTCGGCCTGAAGGTGGCTATGAACGACAATTTCGTCCTCAGCGTCGACTGGGCCACCGCCTTCGACAAGCAGGACAACGGCAAGATGAGCAACCTTTACATCAAAATGGGATATATGTTCTAGTTTTTTTGTATCTTTGCAAATTCGTAAATAATAAAGAAAATAATATATCTATGTATCGTACAAACACTTGTGGTGAATTAAATATAAGCAATGTGGGTCAGGAAGTGACGCTGTGCGGATGGCTGCAGCGCAGCCGCGACCTTGGCGGAATGACTTTCATCGACCTGCGCGACCGCTACGGTATCACGCAGCTGGCCTTCAATATGGAAACCAATGCCGAACTGTGCGAGAAGGCTCGCCGCTTGGGGCGCGAATATGTGCTGCAGGCCAAAGGCGTTGTCATTGAGCGCAGTAGCAAGAACACGAAGATTCCTACCGGCGAAATCGAAATCGACGTCAAGGAACTGACGGTGCTCAACGAGGCCAAGACGCCTCCCTTTACCATTGAGGACCAGAGTGATGGCGGCGACGACCTGCGTATGAAGTACCGCTACCTCGACATACGCCGCAACCCGGTGCGCCGCAACCTGGAGCTGCGCCACCGTATGGCTATGCTGGTGCGCAACTACTTGAGCAACCTTGATTTCCTCGAAATCGAGACCCCGATGCTTATCAAATCGACCCCCGAAGGCGCCCGCGACTTCGTGGTGCCGAGCCGTATGAATCCGGGCGAGTTCTATGCGCTGCCGCAGAGTCCGCAGCAGTACAAGCAGCTGCTGATGGTGGCCGGTATGGACCGCTACTTCCAGATTGTGCGCTGCTTCCGCGACGAGGACCTGCGTGCCGACCGTCAGCCGGAGTTTACGCAGATCGACTGCGAGATGTCGTTCGTGGAGCAGGAGGATGTGCTGCAGACCTTTGAGGGTCTGGCCAAGCACCTCTTCAAGGAAATGAAGGGACTGACGTTCGACAAGTTCCCGCGCATTACGTGGCACGACGCTATGCGCCGCTATGGCAGCGACAAGCCGGACATCCGCTTCGGTATGGAGTTTGTGGAGCTGAACGATGTGGCCAAGGGCAAGGGCTTCGGCCTGTTCGACAACGCCGAGCTGGTTGTCGGCATCTGTGCCGAAGGCTGCGCCGAATATACTCGCAAACAGCTCGATGCGCTGACCGACTTCGTCAAGCGTCCGCAGGTGGGCGCCGGCGGAATGGTCTACATCAAATACAACGCCGACGGCACGTTCAAGAGCTCGGTTGACAAGTTCTATACGCAGGACGACCTGAAGGCCATCGCCGACAAGTTCGGCGCCAAGCCTGGCGACCTGATGCTTATCCTCTGCGGTCCAGCTATGAAGACGCGCGTGCAGCTCTGCGCTCTGCGTCTCGAGATGGGTCAGCAGCTGGGTCTGCGCAATCCCGAGGTTTTTGCTCCGCTGTGGGTCATCGATTTCCCGCTGCTGGAATGGGACGACGAGACGCAGCGCTACTATGCTATGCACCATCCCTTTACGGCTCCGAAGCCCGAGGACGAGGCGCTGCTCGACGACCCGTCGAAGTGGGGTGACATCCGCGCCAATGCCTACGACATCGTGATGAACGGCGTCGAAGTGGGCGGCGGCTCGATCCGTATCCACGACCGCACGCTGCAGAACAAGATGTTCCACACGCTTGGCTTTACCGACGAGCAGGCTGCTGCCCAGTTCGGGTTCCTGATGGATGCCTTCACATATGGCGCTCCGCCTCACGCCGGTCTGGCCTTCGGTTTCGACCGTCTCTGCTCGCTCTTCGGTGGCGCCGACTCGATCCGCGACTTCATCGCTTTCCCGAAGAACAACTCGGGTCGCGATGTTATGTCGGGCTCGCCGTCGCCAATCTCCGACGCGCAGCTTGACGAATTGCAGATTAAAGTGGATTTGAAGGGATGAGCACTATAAAGGCTCTGATCAACTCTATGCGTCTCCGCACGCTGCCCCTGTCGCTGGCAGGGATAGTGTGCGGAGGTCTGCTTGCTATGGGCGGACTCGGGCCCAACGGCAACTGGTGGGCTTTTGCCCTCGTGTTGCTTACTGCCTGCGCTTTGCAGATTCTTTCTAACCTCAGCAACGAAATGGGCGACCACCTCAGCGGTGTCGACGGCGAAACACGCGAAGGCCCCAACTATAGTATGGCCGACGGCGGACTGACTGAGAAGCAGATGTGGCGCGCCATCAACGGGATGGTGGTGTTCTGCTGCTTGAGTGGTCTGGCTATGGTTCTGGTGTCAGGCTCTCCGTGGTGGCTGCTTCTTTTGGGCGCAGCCGCTATCTGGGCCGCCACACACTACACGCTTGGCAAGTCCCCTTACGGTTATCGTGGCTGGGGCGATTTGTTCGTGTTTATCTTTTTCGGTATTGTCTCCGTGATGGGCAGTTATTTTGTCGTTGCACATCGCATCGATTTCGAATGGTTGCTGATTTTGCCCGCCATAGGCGTGGGTCTTTTGAGCGTGGCTGTTCTCAATGTCAACAATATACGTGATATGGAGAGCGACCGTGGCAAGCGCGTTACGATACCGTTGAAGATTGGTGCGCGTCGTGCCAAGTGGTATCAGACCTTCCTTATAATCGTCGGTGCCCTCTGTATGCTCCCATTACCTGTACTACCCTTTTTCGGGTTCTTGTTTTTGCTCCCTGTTGCAGGGCTGGTACTCCATCTTATGCTTGTATGGCAAGCGGAGGGGAGAAAACTTGACCCGGCATTGCCCATCCTCGTAATTTCAACTTTCTTGTTGGCATTTGTTTATGGTCTTATTTTTAAGTGATAAAATATGGCTTACGATTTCAACAAGATAGCGACGAACTACGACCGCCTGAACCATATTATGACCGCAGGGATGGACCGCCTGTGGCGTCGGCGTGCCGCCAAAGAGGCAATCAAGACAGCCCGAAGGAAGACCGCGTCAGACACTAACGCATCAACCTTGGATGTGGCTTGCGGCACAGGCGATATGGCTATTGAATTGCTAAAACGAGGAAGTTCAGTAACCGGCATCGACCTCAGCGAAGAGATGCTTACCATTGCCCGCAGGAAGACCGCGGAAGCCAACTTTCAACTCGCCAACGCCGAGGCTTTGCCATTCGACGACGCCACGTTCGATGCTGTCACTTCGGCTTTTGGCATTCGCAACTTCGTCCATCTGGACAAGGGACTGGCCGAAATGGCACGTGTATTGAAGTCGGGCGGACGAATGGTGATTCTTGAGATGTCCACGCCCGACAGCGCTCTGGTCCGTCCATTCTACAATCTCTACACCCGCCGCATTATTCCTTGGCTTGGTTCGCGCCTTGCCGGCAACCGCGAGGCATACACCTACCTGCCCAACTCGATTGAGCGATTCCCCAAAGGCAAAGCGATGCTGCAGAAGCTTGAAGCCGTCGGCCTCAGGGCAGAACAGCACAAGTTCTTCTTCGGCGTATGCCGTATGTATGTGTGCGAAAAAAATGAGTTAATGTGTTAATGCGTTAATGAGTTAATGCGTTAATGTGTTAATGCGTTAATGTGTTAATGTGTTAATGCGTTAATGTGTTAATGGCTGACGCGTTCGTGTCACAGGTCACAGGTCACTATTCACTAATCACAATTCACTAAAAAATGGCAGACAACTATTTGGAAAAACGATACGATGAGGTCTTCGGAACGAAGAAAGTCACCAAGAGGGTAGGGCATACCCTCGACGAACTGCTGACAAAAAACCGCTCGACGCGCGGATACAACAAGGCCTACGTCGTAAAGCGGCAAGAGCTGGAGCAGATTGTGTCGGTCAATACCAAACTGGGCTCTGGCTGCAACCGTCAGGTGCTGCGGTTCCGACTGGTGACGCAGGGCGACGAGTCGCAGAAAGTACTCGAAAACATCAAGATGGGCGCAGCCCTGCCCGAACTGCACCTGCCGTTCCCAGGTACCGAACCCGAAGCTTTCATTATTGTCTGCTCGCTGAATGGCGACGACAAGCTGGCGCTTATCGACCTCGGTATGTCGCTTGAAGCAATGTCGCTCCGCGCTGTTGAAATGGGACTTAACACCTTGATTGTCGGCGCCTTCAACAAAGCGAAGCTGAAAGATGCCTTCTCGCTTCTTTGCGACCCTGTTGCGGTGCTCTGTGTCGGCAAAGGTGCCGAACGCTTCGAACTGGTCCCCATCAATGAATCCGACCCCCACGCCTACTACCGCCGCGACGGCATCCACTACATTCCCAAAGT
>DFHL01000073.1:0-6484 GCA_002371315.1 Bacteroidales bacterium UBA3724
ACGCCGTCGATGGTGCTGACGCGCTCGGAGCTGTATTTCTCGGCCATACGGCGCAGGATGTTGTCGACATCGATATCGGGAGTGAGGTCCTTGCGGTTTTTGGAGATGACATACTCGGGATAGGTGGCGCGCAGCTCGGAAGCCTTGAGGCCACGGTGGGCCAGGTTGGTGAGGAAGAGGGCCACGCCGACNNACCCAGCCGTCGGCGAAGTCGATCTTCACGCCGTCGATGGTGGTCACCTTCTCCACACCGGCCATGCCGTTGTAGAGCTTGGCCACTTTGGCCAGCAGGGCGTCCACGTCCATGTCGGGCGTCAAGTCCTTGCGGTTCTTGCTGATGATGTATTCGGGGTAGGTCTTGCGCAACTCGCTCACCTTCATGCCCTTCTTGGCCAGCAGCGTGAGGAACAGCGCCACGCCCACCAGGGCGTCGCGGCCGTAGTGCAGCTCGGGGTAGATGACGCCGCCGTTGCCCTCGCCGCCGATGACGGCGCCGGTCTGCTTCATCATCGTGGTGACGTTGACCTCGCCCACGGCCGAAGCGGCATAGCTCTGGCCGAAGCGCTCGGTGACGTCGCGCAGGGCGCGTGTGGACGACATATTGCTGACGGTATTGCCGGGCGTGTGCTGCAGCACGTATTCGGCCACCGACACGAGGGTGTATTCCTCGCCAAACATCTGTCCGTTCTCGCAAACCAGGGCCAGGCGGTCGACGTCAGGGTCGACGACGATGCCGAGGTCGCACTTCTGCTGCGGCACGACGGAGGCTATCTCGGTGAGGTTCTGCGGCAGCGGCTCGGGGTTGTGGGCAAAACGACCTGTGGGCTCGCAGTTGAGCTCTACCACCTCACTGACGCCCAAGGCTTTGAGCAGGCGCGGAATGGCGATGCCACCAGTGGAGTTGACAGCGTCGACGGCAATGCGGAAGCCAGCCTTGGCGATGGCCTCGCGGTCGACGAGAGGCAGAGCCAGCACACGCTGGATGTGGTCGTCGATGGCGTTGTCGTCGGTTGTGACGGTGCCGAGGTCGTCGACTTCGGCAAAGCGCACCTCGTCGCTGTCGGCCAGGCGCAGCACCTCGTTGCCTTCGGCAGCATCGATGAATTCGCCGCTGGCATTGAGCAGCTTGAGTGCGTTCCAGTGCTTGGGGTTGTGCGAGGCGGTGATGATGATGCCGCCGTCGGCCTTGTGGCTGATGACCGACATTTCGGTGGTCGGAGTGGTCGAGAGGCCGGTTTCGACAACGTCGATGCCCATACCCATCAGTGTGCCGACAACGAGGCGGTCGACCATAGCGCCCGACAGGCGTGCGTCGCGACCGACGACCATCTTGAGCCGCTTGGATGGCTGCTGACGCTGCAGGAAGGTGGCAAAAGCCGAGGTGAACTTGACGACATCGATGGGACTGAGCCCTTCGCCCGCGGGACCGCCAATGGTGCCGCGTATACCAGAGATAGATTTAATCAGAGACATTGTTAATCAATTTTTTATGTTAAACGCGCATTTTGTTAATGAAATGCAAAAGTAATAATATTTTCCAAAAAAGAGAGCAGCTTTCTTGCGGAAAAAAAAATAATTCGTATATTTGCTTTTTTGAAAGGAAAATCTTTTTTCCGCTATTCCGCTATGTATCAGAGCGAAATTCAGCTTTGACGCAGTTCGGGACGGCGAAAAAAAGATATATACATATTGATTACAAGAAAAAAGAGATATGCACATAGCAATAGCAGGCAACATAGGATCGGGCAAAACGACGCTTACCGACAAGCTGGCGAAGCACTACGGCTACGAGGTGCTGATGGAGAAGATGGACGGCAATCCGTACATCAACAGTTTCTATGAGGATATGCGCCGCTGGAGCTTCAACCTGCAGATCTACTATCTGCACACGCGCTACAAGCAGCTGCTGGAGATGAAGCAGACGGGGCTTGACTTTGTGCAGGACCGCACCCTGTATGAGGACGCTTACATCTTTGCCCCCAACCTGCAGGCAATGGGACTGATGAACACGCGCGACTATGAGAACTACATCGCTGTGTTCGAGTTGCTTGAATCGTTTGTGCAGCCGCCAGACCTGCTGATCTACCTGCACGGCGAGGTGCCATCGCTCATCAAGCAGATACAGAAACGCGGCCGCAGCTATGAGAGTTCGATCAGGCTGGACTATCTGACCAACCTGAACGAGCGCTATGAGCGTTGGTTTGAGGGCTACGACAAGGGCAAGGCGATGATGATCGACATCGACGAGCTGAACTTCGCCGACAGCCGCGAGGACCTGGGCACCGTCATCAACAAAATCGACGCAGAATTCAACGGATTATTTTAACATTCAAAAACCATAAGCAATATGAAAGTATTAGGCATCATTCCGGCACGTTACAACTCGACCCGCTTCCCGGGCAAACCGCTTGTAATGATTGACAACAAACCGATGATCGAGCACGTCTGGGAAGGCGTCTTCAACACTGGCATCGTCGACCGCGTGGTTGTGGCCACCGAGGACAAGCGCATAATGGATGCCGTGGCTGCCTTTGGCGGTGAGGCCGTTATGACGGGCAAGCACCACAAAAGCGGCACCGACCGCTGCGGCGAGGCCATAGAGAAAATCGGCGAGGACATCAACAAGTACGATGTTATCATCAACATCCAAGGCGACGAGCCGAAAGTTGCCGCCGAGCACCTGAAACTGGTGGTCACCGCTTTCGACAACCCCGAATGCCAAATCGCCACTCTGCGCAAGAAAATCAAGAACCTGGCAGAGCTCAACTCGACCAACACAGTCAAGGTGGTGTGTGACCAGAACGGCAACGCGCTCTATTTCAGCCGTCAGCCCCTGCCCTACATTCGCGGCATAGCCAAAGAGATGTGGCTGCGCACACGCCGCACCAACTACTACAAGCACATAGGCATCTATGCCTTCCGCCGCGAGGTGCTGCAAAAGCTGGTGCAACTGCCGCAGACGCCGCTCGAGAAGTGCGAGTCGCTCGAGCAGCTGCGCTGGATGGAGAACGGCTACCGCATCCAAGTGCTCGAAACAACGAAGGAAAGCGTTGCCATCGATATGCCTGAAGACCTGCTGAAACTATAAACACACAAAGCCCAAGCGCAACAAAAAAGTAAATAACACAGAATGAATATAACCGATTATTTGGTAGAGTACCTCAAATCCGGCAAGGCGGTAGCCATTCCGCAAGTCGGTACCCTTGCTGCACATCAGGAAGAGGCCCATCTTGACAAGGCCACATCGACATACTATCCTACCCGCACCACTATCCAGATAGCCACAAGCGGAACCGATGCCGGCGACTTCATCCAGCATCTGGCCGACAAGGAATGCGTCAGCAAGTCTACGGCCGAAAAGATTTGGAAGAACTATGTCGACGCATTGACAGCAAAGATCGCCGCAGAGGGACGATGCCAACTAAACGACCTCGGAACCATTGTCTGCACCGAAGGCCGATACTCTTTCGAAGCTTCGAGCACTCTCAACCTCAAGGATTCGGCCCAGATGCTGCAGCCTGTGACAGGCATCCGCAGCTTCAGCGCCAACGACGACGACCCCTTCGCAGCCTTCGAGCAGCCGCTGAAAAACGGCCCCGTGACAAGCAGCTCTATCCTGACGGGAGAACGGAAAGCGGAAATCGCCGAGCCGGAGCCCGTTGCTGAAACAGAGCCTGTCGCTGAGCCGGAGCCCGTTGCTGAGCCTGAGCCTGTTTCCGAGCCTGAGCCAGTTGTTGAAACAGAGCCTGTTGCTGAGCCGGAGCCTGTTGCTGAGCCTGAGCCAGTTGTTGAAACAGAGCCTGTTGCTGAGCCTGAGCCTGTCGCTGAAACAGAGCCCGCTATTGAGCCAGAGCCTGTTGCTGAGCCGGAGCCCGTTGCTGAGCCTGAGCCTGTTGCTGAGCCGGAGCCAGTAGTCGAGCCTGAGAAGTCTTCGGACAATCCTAAACATTCTGCTTTCGGGTCTCCGTTAGAAGATACGCTAAATCAGCTTGATGCTATCGACGAGTCTGACGGCTCGGAAGAAAAAGCCATCATCGAGGAACGCAAGAAGAAAAACGGCGACAAGGAGAAGAAGAAAGGCGGTTTCTGGAAAGCGCTGTTGTGGATTTTGCTCATACTCATCGTTCTGCTGGCCTGCGCAGCCGTCATCGACCGTTACCTCTTCAACAGCCAAGGCCGCAATTGGGCTATGCAGCAAATAGGCATAGAGAATGGAATTGTGAAAACAGAGAACGAAGAGGTGAAAACGGAAAGCACTGCTGCAAGTACGGAAAACGAAGATGTGAGAACGGAAAGCGGAGATGCAGCAACGGAAAGTGACAATATCACCGAATACACATACAGCCTGGAGGGTCTGCAGTTCAGCGATGCCGAAATCGCCGACCAGCGCAACGCCATCCTCGACAATATGATGCCCTACCTGAAAAGTTTCCTCAAAGCCTTGAAGCAAAGCGACAAGGAAGAAATCTTTATCGACCAGACAAACAAATATGCCCGTAACCGTATGACGGAACTGCTGACCGACAACGAATTCCATTTCCAGTCGCTGCTCACCTACAAGGATTACGTCCGCGAATGGATGCTTCCTCTGCTGAAAGACAAGGTATTGCACCGCAAGGCCAATGTCGTCCAGGGCGAACTGATGAACTACGAGACACTTGAACGCATCTTGAGCGAAGTGGTCCCCGCCGACGAGCTGACGCCCGACCCCGCAGCCCTTGCCGAGCTGCAGGCTGCCGAACAGAAGGCCACAGCAAAGAAAAAAGCCGACAAGCCAGCTCCCGTCAGATCGACCATTGCCAACGCCTCGAAGCAGGGATACGACCTCATCGCAGGATTCTCGGTCAACAAGAGCAACGCCGACCGTCTCTGCACGCAGCTGAAAGCCAAAGGATGCGACGCATACATCATCAACCGCAACGGCCTCTACTACGTCAGTATGGGCAGCGCCGCCAGCCGCACCGAGATTGAAGCCAAGTACAACCACGTGAAGGAATGGTACAAAGGCGATGTCAGTATCAAAAAACTGTAATAAAAGAATGTGTGAAAACGTGAATGTGTTGGTGCATTAGCGGCTACCGCGTTCATTTCAACAGAGAACCTATCAATAACAACACACCTATCAATGGGCAAAAACAAACTGGCACGATTCGAAGAGAACCTGACGTTTCCCAACCTCTTCCAGGTGACGTTCGAAGACCTTGAAAAGCACGGCTTCGAATGGCGCGGACGCTGGAACGAGTTTTTCGGCAACGACAACCCCATTGTCCTCGAGCTGGGATGCGGCAAAGGCGAATACACCATCGCCCTGGCTCGCGAGCGTGCCGACCGCAACCACATAGGCGTCGACATCAAAGGGGCCCGTCTGTGGCGCGGAGCCAAGACCAGCAACGAAGAGCAGATGAAGAACGTCGCTTTCATACGCACGCGTATCGAACTGATAACCGACTTCTTTGCCCCCGACGAAGTGTCTGAAATCTGGATCACCTTCCCCGACCCGCAGCCCAAGAAGCCGATGAAGCGTCTCACCTGCGAGCGATTCCTTGAGCGCTACCGCCAGATACTCCGTCCCGGCAGTTTTGTCCACCTCAAAACCGACTCGCGCGAGCTTTACGACTACACGATGGACGAGGTGATTGCCCCTGCGGGCTACCCAGTGGAGTTCAACACTCCCGACCTCTATGCCACCGACTATGGCGGAATGGCCACAGCCGTACAGACATTCTACGAGTCGATGTTCCTGAAAAAAGGCAAGCCTATAACGTATATCAAATTCAAAATCAAATAATCAACAATTAAATATTTATTTTATTATGTCAGGACACAATAAATGGTCTAAGATTAAGAGAGCCAAAGGCGCAGCCGATGCAAAACGCTCGAAACAGTATTCCAACATCTTGAAACAAGTCGCCATAGCCGTGCGCGAAGGCGGCCCCGACCCCGACAGCAACCCCCGTCTACGTCTTCTCGTGCAGAACGCCCGCGGATGCAATATGCCCAAGGACACTCTGCAGCGTGCCATCAACAAGGCCAACGACAAGGACGCCGCCGCTATGCAGGAACTCACCTTCGAGTGCCACGTCAACCACGGCATCGCCCTCTTCATCGAGGCCCTTTCGGACAACAACAACCGCACCGTGGCCAACATCAAGTCGATTATGAACAAATTCGGCGGCACGCTTGAGACCAACGGTAGCCTCAGCTTCCTCTTCACCCGCAAGGGCGTCTTCGTCATCCCGCGCAAGCCAGAAATGAATGTCGAAGAACTTGAAATGGAGCTCATCGACGGCGGTCTTGAGGAGATGGAGGTCGACGACGACTACCTGACCCTCTACACTGCCTACGAGGACTTTGGCAATATGGTCAAAATGCTTGAAACGATGGGCATCGAGTGCGAAAGCGCCGAACTGCAGCGCATCCCCAACACCACCCGCGAAATCGACGAAGACTCCATCCGCAAGGTTATGAAGGTCATCAACATCCT
>DFHL01000073.1:6561-10763 GCA_002371315.1 Bacteroidales bacterium UBA3724
GAAGAGGACGACGACGTGACCAACGTCTACCACGATATGGAAATCCCCGACGACTTCGAGGAGGAATAATCAATGCATTAATGTGTTAATGCGTTAATGCGTTAACGTGTTAGTGCGTTAGTGCGTTAGTGATCAGTTGCGTCGGATTTGCAATCCGACGCAACTTAATATAAGGATTTGCAATCCGCATTTTTTTAAAACTTTCATATGCACAGGATTTGCAATCCGACGCAACTTAATATAAGGATTTACAATCCGCAATATTTTAAAATACACCTTTCTTGAAACTCTATCTCGTACCCACACCGGTAGGAAATCTCGGCGACATAACATTTCGTGCCGTCGAAGTCCTTAAGTCTGTCGACCTCATTCTGGCCGAGGATACCCGCACCAGCCGCACACTGATGCAGCACTACGGCATCACTACTCCGATGCAGAGCTACCACATCTTCAATGAACATCAAGTGGTTGCCGGACTCGTCGAAAAGCTGCAAAGCGGAATGGACATTGCTATCGTCACCGACGCCGGCACGCCAGGCATCAGCGACCCTGGTTTCCTTTTGGTGCGCGAGGCCGTCAAGCACGATATCGACGTCGAATGCCTGCCTGGTCCGACAGCCTTCGTTCCTGCCCTCGTCGACAGCGGTCTGCCTTGCGACCGTTTTATTTTCGAAGGTTTCCTGCCACACAAGAAAGGTCGCCAAACGGCCATCCAGCGGCTGGCCGAAGAGAGCCGCACAATGGTGATTTACGAGAGTCCCTTCCGCCTCGTCAAGCTACTTGAGCAGCTGATTGAAGTTATGGGCGAAGAGCGTCAAGTCAGCGTCAGCCGCGAAATCAGCAAACTCTATGCCGAAACCGCCCGCGGCACTCTCCGCGAAGTCCACGACCACTTCGCCGCCAAAGAAGTCAAAGGCGAAATCGTAGTCATCCTCGCCGGAAAAACGGAAAACGGAAAACGGAAAACGGAAAACGGAAAGCGAGCTGCCGCATTAGGGCTCTCCGTTCTCACTTCTTCGTTCTCACATCTATAATATTTTCATCGCAATCGCAGCACAGGCCTCAGCATCGGCAAGGGCGTTGTGGTGGTTGCGCAGGTCGAAGCCACAGGCTTCCGCCACCGTGTGCAGCTGATGGTTCGGAAGGCGGCGCCCAAAAACACGCCGCGCCGCCCGGCACGTGCAATAGAACCTGTAGTCCGGCCAATCCATACGATACACCTGCATCACCGCCCGCAGGCACCCCTCGTCGAACGGCGCATTATGCGCAACCAGAGGCAGCCCCTCAATCAGCGGCTCCACGTGTCCCCAAACCACAGGGAAAATGTCGGCATCGTCCGTATCCTCGTGCCCAAGTCCGTGCACCTGCTGGCAAAACCAGGCGTAATAGTTCGGCTCGGGCTTGATGAGGCTGTAGAACGAGTCCACCACCCTACCCTCGCGCACAACGACAACACCCACGCTGCACACACTGCTGCGCTGCCCGTTGGCCGTCTCGAAATCAATCGCTGCAAAATCAGTCATCGTCGTCTTTGTACTTGTTTATCATTTCGTTTATTTCACCCCTTATGTCATCCCGCAGACTTTTGGGTTTCAGCACCTCGACCGTCGCGCCAAGCGACAGGATTTTCTGTTTGAAATCGAATGTCGGCCGCACTCGCAGAGCAAAGACCGAATACCGGTCGTTGCGTTTGATTTCGTGCTGCGAAGCGTGAAGCGGCAACGAACGGACAAAGTTGGCCTGATAGGCATCAACCTTCAGCCACACACTCTCGACCGGCGCATCATCGATGATAATACCGTATGTGCCATCAAACATCTCGCTGACACCAAACCTACTGTCGCGCACATAGTTTTCCTCTTGCAGCTCGACATCCGACATACGATCCAAAGCATATATCTTGCAAGGCTTTGTCGCGTCGTACTTTCCAATCAGATACCAGCGCCGTTCGAACATCTTCAAAGCAAACGACATAAAGTTGAAGTAATGCGACGTATGGTCGGCCCAGTAGGGCTTGTAGTCGAACGAAACCATTCGACTCGTCTTCAAAGCCTCGAGCAGCACTGGCAACAAAGAGTCCTGGCTTGACTCGACAGCAATAAGCTCCGACACTTCGCGGCTGTCAGCGACAATTCGGTTTACGGCAATGGCATTCATCATCCAGCGACGGAAATAGTCATTCTTTCCGTCGTCGGCAATCCTGTAGCGGTAATCGATGCCGGAATTATAGCATTCTATCTCAATTCCGAAAACATCCTGAATTTCGCCCCTGTGCCTGTGGAAACTGCGGTTAGAAAAAGCCCCGTTATCGTGCATCGCATCGTCGCGGTCCCACAAGTCTCCAATCTGCTCCAACGTCAAACCCTTCTCGCCTGCCCGCAAAATGGTATCGACCAGCCAAATATATTTCTTCAGTACGTTCATAAATTGTTTTTGTTTACAGTGTCAACATCTACATCAAATTCTCATCATTAACGTTCGTAGAGCTGTTTTATTGCAAAGACACAGCCTACTTGACGACTTTAGATTCAATATCGAAGTACAACACTATAGTTCTTATCTAAGCCACAATTACATTCTGACAATGAATGTGACAAGAATGCCCCGTTCCATTGTCTCCCATCATTTTCAAAACAAGCAATATTCACGTTCCCAACGTTCTGCCTTATCAAAATAGTTTTCCTTCGGATTAGCCCGCCAGTGCTCACGTTCAATCTGGTCGAGTATAGTATCATCGTATTTATATTCGTCCGACACGACCCAGCAACTTTCAATATAATGCTGTCCTTTATAATCAAACCCTGATTTACAAGTCTTTTTCACACACTTTTTCAATTCCTCTGACAAGAGACGAATCAGTTCATCGTTATCCAAGCATCTAATTCTATCATACATAGGACGTTTCATCGGTTTATCACCCATAATCATCCGCCAAATATAGCGGAATATAACCCAGTGGATACGACTGCGGTATATCTCACTTCGGTCTTCAGCATAACGCTCTATGGCACATTTCAAGTTACCGCCTTTCTGCACAAATCCGGCGAGTATTATAAGTTTTCCATCCAGTGTACTATAGGACCACTCGTGTGAACAATCGTCCCAAATCTCGCGTGAGGAAGCCAAACGAGCCTCATACTCCCTCAAATCACAGTCGTAAGGTTTAAAGAACTTTTCCATAAGTCATATTTTTTGCTTGTCTTTTTCTGACTGCAAAAATACAAAACAGGAGTGCCATATTGTGACACTCCTGCTTTTTTTACAAAAAAGATAAAATCACAAAATGATTTTTCTTACCCAGTTCATTATTTCTTGAGTGGCATCAATAACGAACTCTTGCCCTATGGCAGCAGAAAGGAAATAATCATCCTTCCAGGAATTGGGATTGTTGCTGATGTCCACATCCCTAAAGAAAGCAGGCAAGTCCCAACAGCGCCTCGTCATTCCTTCTTTGGTCAATATTCTATCCTTTCGATAGGTAAGTACATCGCATCCTTTAATGTTATCCATAAAAGACAACCATTCAGTCGGCAAGAATATTGCATTTTTTTTATCATTCCTTACTTTTTGGTCACCAATATGGGGATGATCTTTCAACCACTCCGGGGCTTTGTCCATTTGCTCGACAATCTCCCCAATTTGCATATAGGCATAAATCAAATGTAAGTCTCTTGCTCCCTTCTTGTATGCTAACTTTCCATTAATTACTTCCGTTTCTTTAAACCAGCCATAAAACAGAAACAAATCTCCTTCAGTGACTCCATAATTTCGCAAATGAGTTAATGCACTACCGGCTTGTCCAAAGGCTGGCATCCAACCCGGAAGTCTGTCCTTTAATTCTTTTCTTAAATCGGGATCTAAGTGGCAATAATCTTTTGGCTGTAGTTTTGTTTTGGGTTTCAATGAACTGATAATGTCATAATAACTCACGCCTTCCCATAATAAAGAATCAAATGTATTGTTACCATCTTTGTCTGGAATTGGCAAAGACAAAAGTGTCCCATCTGGCATAATTGGGTTAGGCTGCTTTCCATTCGAAGAATCAAAGCCTTTTCTGCTTAATATGATTTTCATGATAAAGGGTAAACTATTCCGGGTTTGTAGTTGTTAATGACTTGATCAATAATCTTCTTTGCACTATTGTTTTCTAATGAGAGTTTATTTAATCGATGCACGACAAATCCTTTCTCCACATTGATAGG
>DFHL01000004.1:0-4183 GCA_002371315.1 Bacteroidales bacterium UBA3724
AGCGTGCTATGAACGACTGGCTGCTGCCGCTGTTGTACACCGTCACGTCGCCAAACTGCGCGCCGCCCGAGGCCAACATACCTGTCAGGTACAGCACGCTGTCCACCAGGCAGGCTGAGCTTGTCACGTGTCTTGAATCGCCATTGGTGCCGTAGTCCACAAAGCAGAGCTCGTTGCCGTCGTAGTCCCACACGGCAAAGCCCATACCCCACTGGGTGGCCTCGGCTTTCTCATAACGCTCGCCCGCAAAGTCGAGCCACCAGCGGTACTTTATCTGCCAGATAACGCGGTTGTTCTTGGCTGCAAAATCCACGACACCACCACTACTGGAACCACCAGCCGAAGCAACTTCGGCCTTGATTTCCTTCCCTTTAGATATAAGCCTTCCGTCTGCGGGATCTATGCGCAGCATAACGCTCCTGTTTGCCGTCACCTCAGTCGAATCGTAGTAGTATTGCGTGTTCACGGTGTCATATAAGGAATGGGCGACCTCGAAGATGACGATTTTCCCCTCGTCGTCAAAGCCCAAAGGCAACAAGAAATCAAAATAATAGTCATCCGAAGTTGGTATGTCGTCCGTCACTCGGTCAAGCTGTTTGAGGTACAGCGGGTTCAGCGCGCTGTCGTATTTGATTAGAAAACCCCTGCGGCGGTCAAAGCAACGGAAAAGCAAGTCCAGACTGTCCGATCCGCCTATGGTCAGGCTGACGCTGTCGCCAGACCCTATAAACGGCACGTCTGTTAAACTGTATCCAGACAAGAAAACATTGTTATGGCTGTCACATTTCAACGCGTTTATCACCACTTGATAGCTTATTGTATCTAGATGCTCCGGTGTCGGTTCGAATAGGAACTGCGATGCCAGCAGTTCCTCGAAATGCGGCGAGAATTTGAGAATCTGGTAGTTGTGCCTTCCTGCAGATGGCCTGACATCAGGCAGAGGCACATCGAAATAGCGCTTGCCATTCACATAGATACGCAGAGCACTAATGTCGGGATCATTATAATAACAATTAACACTTCTTTTTGACAAAGAATCATATTTGAAATAATAATCAGACAGACTTCTTACTATAATAATATTCCCGTCGTTGTCCACGCAAGAAATGCCCTCTCTTAGTAGCCCATTAGCCTGGTTCATATTCATTGCTTCTTCACCATATATAGCTGGTAGCTTGTGTGGAACACCGTTTGTGTCCAAAAGAGACACCAGCAACCAATACTCATCTTTGATGTTGCCGGACTTGTCAAAAGTAGTATACGATGTTATTGGTGAAAGTATATTGAACCTGGCATAGTCATACAAATAATTTCCATTATGCACAATGCTATCCCCCTTGTAAAAATAACTCATCAAGGTATCCATATAATACAGATAGTTTCTGCCTGCCATAGGCCATTCTTGAGGGTACGTATTTGGCACCCAGACTGGTGTGCATACGTGTATCAAAGAATCGTTAAAAATATTGATTGCCCCACTGCCAACGTGAGAGGCGTCGTGATTAGAATGGATAATTTTACTCCATTCCAGTTCCCCGTTTTTTAAGATTTTGCCAATGAGCGTACATCTTGTCAAACCACCGTTGCCATACGGTGTCATAGGCAAAAAACGCTGTCCGTCAATGCTCGCATCAAAGGCACAACAGCCTAAAAAATAGACATTGCCGTCAGAATCGTTGACAAAACTCTTTACGGCGTTGCAATAACCAGAAACATCGCTGCCTGTATAGGTTTGAACCCAGTCGAAGTATTGGGCGCGGGAACATAAAGGAAAACCAATAATAACAATAAACAAAAAACATATTTTTTTCATAATAACCTCCTAGTTCTTTATTAATTTCAAGTAAACAACTTTATCCTTACCGTATGTTTCTTTATAATTTACGCGTATTATATATGTGCCTGACGACAAGTTAGTCGCGTCAAAACTGTCGGTATAGCCCCTGGCAGGCCTCTGGCGGCTGTTTGATTGTAGGGGTAACGAGTTTGTTTTTAGAGATTTGTGGAGTTCGGCGGAGTGCGGAATACCTGTAGTTTCAATGTGCAAATATACAAAAATAATCCGAATAGACAAGTTGTTTTCCTGTTTATTTTCAAAAGTTCCCGTTTTTGAATCCGGGAAATGTTAAATTTTAACATTTCGGCGGCGATTTTTGCCGAAAATCGTCCGACATAACCCCCTGTTTTCCATATACAATCTTCTTACCAAATTCTACCCAAGTTCTTATCAAGTTCTTACCAAGTACTACTTCAGTAGAAGATAATAGGAAGTAGATTAGGCTTTTATAAAGGTTAAATTCAGGGCTGACAGGGGGCAATTTCGGAGGTGCTAAAAATAAATGCTTGAAAAACAATATGTTGTAAATGTTAAAATTTATTTCATAACAGATGTTAAATTTTAACATTTCCGTGGGGGGCTCCTGCTCGCTGCGCTCGCGAGATCTTGTGGATCTTGTAGATTATTTCATCTGAATAAAAGGTCCTGCTCGCTGCGCTCGCGAAATCTTGTAAATCTTGTAAATTGTTCCGCCTGCGGCGGGGATGAGGAATTCCACAAGATCTACAAGATCTCTGCCCAAAGGGCAAGGCTAAAAAACTCCTGCTCGCTGCGCTCGCGAGATCTCGTGGATCTT
Organism: Bacteroidales bacterium UBA3724; assembly: GCA_002371315.1. Classification (GTDB taxonomy): domain Bacteria; phylum Bacteroidota; class Bacteroidia; order Bacteroidales; family P3; genus Colimorpha. The sequence goes on from DFHL01000004.1 coordinate 2,634, forward strand.
GTAGATGATTCTCCTGCTCGCTGCGCTCGCGAGATCTCGTGGATCTTGTAGATGATTCTCCTGCTCGCTGCGCTCGCGAAATCTTGTAAATCTTGTAGATTATTCTCCTGTTCGCTGCGCTCGCGAAATCTTGTAAATCTTGTAAATTATTCCGCCTGCGGCGGGGATGAGGAATTCCACAAGATCTACAAGATCTCTGCCCGAAGGGCAAGGACAAAAGGCGCTGTTCTAAAATTCGTTTAATTCGCGCAATTCGCAGTTTGAAAATCGCAGTTTAAATTTGTGGTGCAGGAAATAAAATTTTGCCAGTAATAGGATTTTCTATATCTTTGCATTTTGCAAACGAGTGCGAAAGAAGGCTGCAGGATGCTGCAACTTCTTTTGTGCGTGTGAGTTATGAGTGAATTTTTGATTTAGAAAAAAAGAAAAAATATGATAAATATAACGTTTCCCGACGGCTCGGTCCGCCAATATGAAGCCGGCGTAACGCCACTTGAGATTGCCAAAAGCATCAGCGAAGGCCTGGCACGCAATGTGCTCTCGGCCAAGGTCAACGACAAGGTGATTGAACTGTATCGTCCTATCAACGAGGACGCTACCGTCCAGTTGCTGACGTGGAACGACGAGGAGGGCAAGGAAACCTTCTGGCACACCTCGGCCCACCTGCTGGCCACGGCTCTGGAGCAGCTCTATCCCGGCATCAAGTTCGGTTTCGGCCCCGCCATCGAGAACGGCTTCTACTACGATATCGATTTTATGGACTATCAGATATCGAGTGAAGATTTCCCCAAGATTGAGAAGAAGATGATGGAGCTGGTGCAGGCCAAGACGCCCATCACGCGCCGCGAGGTGAGCAAGGCCGAGGCCATCGACTTCTTCACCAAGAAGGGCGACCAGTACAAGCTGGAGCGCATCAGCGAGCTGAACGACGGCGAAATAAGCTTCTACGACAGCGGCACGTTCACCGACCTGTGCCGCGGTCCGCACCTGGTGGATTTCAGCCCCATCAAGGCCATCAAGCTGATCAACCTGGCCGGCGCCTACTGGCGCGGCGACGAGCACCGTCCGCAGCTGACGCGCGTCTACGCCATCTCGTTCCCCAAGAAGAAAGAGCTGGACGAATACCTCGTTATGCTTGAGGAGGCCAAAAAGCGCGACCACCGCAAGCTGGGCAAGGAGCTGGGGCTCTTTATGTTCAGCGACACCGTGGGCAAGGGCTTGCCCATCTGGCTGCCCAAGGGTACCGACCTGCGTCTGCGTCTGCAGGCTTTCCTGTCGAAGATTCAGAAACGCTATGGCTACCAGCAGGTTATCACTCCGCATATCGGCGGCAAGCAGCTGTATGTCACTTCGGGCCACTGGGACCACTACGGTGCCGACAGCTTCCGCCCCATCACCACCCCCGAGGAGGGCGAGGAATACCTGCTGAAACCAATGAACTGCCCTCACCACTGTATGATTTTCAAGAACGAGCCCCACTCGTACAAGGACCTGCCGCTGCGCATTGCCGAGTTCGGCACCGTCTACCGCTACGAGCAGAGCGGCGAGCT
>DFHL01000004.1:4238-9694 GCA_002371315.1 Bacteroidales bacterium UBA3724
GAGCGGCGAGCTGCACGGCCTGACGCGCGTGCGCTCGTTCACGCAGGACGATGCCCATATCTACTGCCGTCCCGACCAGGTGAAGGACGAGTTCATCAAGGTGATGGAAATCATTGAGATAATTTTCAAGGCGCTGAGTTTTGAGAACTTTGAGGCTCAGATTTCGCTGCGCGACCCCAACGACAAGACCAAGTACGTCGGCAGCGACGAGAACTGGGCCAAGGCCGAGGCCGCCATCGTCGAGGCCTGCAAGGAGAAGAACCTGCCCGCCAAGGTGGAATATGGCGAGGCTGCATTCTACGGGCCGAAGCTCGACTTTATGGTCAAGGACGCCATCGGCCGCCGCTGGCAGCTGGGCACCATCCAGGTCGACTACAACCTGCCCGAACGCTTTGAACTTGAATATATTGGCAGCGACAACCAGAAGCACCGCCCGGTGATGATCCACCGTGCCCCCTTCGGCTCGATGGAACGCTTCTGCGCTGTGCTGATAGAGCACACCGGCGGCAAGTTCCCGCTGTGGCTCACCCCCGAGCAGTTTATCATCCTGCCCGTCAGCGAGAAATATGTCGACGACGCCCGCCAGATGCTGGCCAAGCTGGAGGATATGGACCTGCGCGGATGCATCGACGAACGCAGCGAGAAGATAGGCCGCAAGATCCGCGACGCCGAACTGGGCAAGTATCCCTTTATGCTCATTATGGGCGAGAAGGAGGTGGGCGAGGGTACCCTTTCGGTGCGCCGCCAGGGTGCCGGCGACCTGGGCTCGATGACGCCCGAGGCGTTCGCTGCCCTTATCAACGACGAAATCAGTAAAGTAATGACTTACTAACCGTTAAAGTAACAGAAGTATTATTTAATTCAACATTCAATTTGGCAGCACCAATCAAACCCCAGCCTAACCGCGGCCCCAATCGTGGCCCGGTAAAGAAAGAACCGGAACACCGCATCAACGAGCGCATTACGGCTCCCGCCGTGCGCGTCGTCGGTGAGGGTATGGAACCCACCATTATGGATACGCGCGACGCGTTGAAGCTGGCCTACGACCAGGGTCTGGACCTGGTGGAGATTTCGCCCAACGCACAGCCACCGGTGTGCAAAATAATCGATTACCAGAAGTTCACCTACGAGCAGAAGAAAAGGCAAAAGGAAATGAAGGCCAAGTCGAGTAAGGTGGTTATCAAAGAGATACGCCTGAGCCCGCAGACCGACGACCACGACTTCGAGTTCAAGCTGAACCACGCCATCCGCTTCCTGAAGGACGGCAACAAGGTGAAGGTGGACATCTTCTTCAAGGGCCGCTCGATCCTCTACAAGGAGCAGGGCGAAACCCAGTTGCTGAAGTTTGCCGAGGCACTGCTGGAATATGGCAAGCCCGAGCAGATGCCGCGCCTGGAAGGCAAGCGTATGATTATGATCATCGCTCCCAAGAAATAAGGACATAATCCCTATCCACAAATATAAGTTGTCACACTAAAAAACAGTAAAGTAATGCCAAGATTAAAAACTAAAGCAAGTGCCAAGAAGCGTTTCGCTTTCACCGGCACGGGTAAAATCAAGAGAAAGCACGCTTATCACAGTCACATTCTGACCAAGAAGGAGACAACGCAGAAACGCAATCTCGACCACACCACCCTGGTGAGCCGCGATGACGAGCAGCGCGTGAAAAGAATGCTTTTGGGCAGCGGAATGTAATTCGTTTATATTCCTTGCCGAAACGGAGTTATTAACCATTGTTTGCAGCACCAAAGAGCGGAAAATGACGGCGCGCGACTGAAAAGAGCGAACCATAAGAACGACCAAAGGGAGTTCGGATTTTCCGCCGCTGAAACGAAAAAAAATTAAAGAATTATGCCAAGATCAGTAAATGCTGTTGCTTCAAGAGCACGCAGAAAGAAAATCCTCAACCGTACCAAAGGCTATTGGGGTAGAGGTAAAAACGTTTGGACAGTAGCCAAAAACAAGTGGGAAAAAGGCCAGACCTACGCCTATCGTGACCGTAAGAACAAGAAGAGAGAGTTCCGCGCCCTGTGGATCAACCGTATCAACGCCGGTTGCCGCATCAACGGCATCTCCTATTCTGTCTTTATGGGCGAGTTGCATAAGAACAACATCGAGCTGAACCGCAAGGTTCTTGCTGACCTCGCGATGAACAACCCTGAGGCTTTCACCGCCGTTGTCAAGATGGTAAAGAAATAATGTTGAACCTGTAAAAACTTTTGAGAAATGGGAAAAACAGAAATAATGCAATATGTAGAGAATTTGGTGGAACGCAAGCAGTTCCCCGAATTTAAGGCCGGAGATACCATCACTGTCCATTATAAAATCAAGGAAGGCAACAAAGAACGTATCCAGAATTTCCAAGGTGTCGTTCTGCAGCGTTCCGGAAGTGGTTCCACTGAAACCTTTACTGTCCGTAAGATTACCAACGGTGTCGGTGTGGAAAGAATTTTCCCCATCGCCTCGCCTTTCATCGAGCAGATCGATGTCAACAAGCGTGGTGCCGTCCGCAGAGCCAGAATCTTCTATCTCCGCGATCTTACAGGTAAGAAAGCTCGTATCAAAGAGAAAAGACGTTAGTCGTTTCTTTGTGGAAGGGAATATGCCAGAAGCGGCGGTCTGCAAGGACCGCCGCTTCTTATTGTTTTATGTAGCGCTGTATGCTGCCGAAATCCATACCGTCGACAAGTATGCGGCCCTTGGTGGCGCGGCCCAGGAAGCAGCAGTTGATGCGTGCCTCGCTGAGCTTTTGAAGGAAAAAGTCTTCGCGTGGCTCGTCGAGGGCTGCCAGATAGCGCACGCCGCGCTCGCCGAAAAGGAAGGCATCGAGGCGCACCTCGCGGCAGGCAAGTATGTCGAAGCCGGTGCGCGACGGGGCTGTGCAGCGCACCAGGGTGCCGAAGAGGCCGCCGTTGCCGATGCGGCGGTAGCCGAACAGGGCGTCGTTGCCGAGCAGGCTGTCCAGTATCAGTTCCAGGTATGACGTGGCTTCGCTGTCGTCGGCCAGGCTTATGGGGTTGGCTGCCAGGTGCAGATAGTTGCGGCCGTAGTCGGAATCGACAAACAGCTCCGACACGTCGCCGACCATATACAGCGCGTCGCCGCGATGGATGAAGCCTTCGGCGTCGGCCTCGGTATCGGCTGCCAGCGAGCGGGCAATGTCGATGCATTCGCGCACGCGGGGCTCGCGGATTTCCCTGCTCTGAGGCTCGTTCTCGTTTTCAAGGTATTCGTGCCGCTCGGTGCTGTGTGGCTGGCCTTTCAACCAGGACAGCAGGCTCTGGCCACCGCCCTGTGTCTTCCACATCGCCATCAGCGTGCTCAGCTCGTCGACTGTCGGCAGGCGTCCGATGATGGTCTGTATCTCCTCGTAGGCGGGACGGCTAATGCCCATTGCATCAAGGATGCCTTCTTCTATTATCTCGTTATCGTTCAAAGTGTTGTCGCTTTTATGTGCAGTTATTTCGTATTGCAAATTTACGCAAAAAAAGCGTATTGTAAATAATGCCGATTTTTTTTGTGCCATTTGTGCAATAATCAGCAATGTACGGCGTTATAAAGTTTTATTCTGTCGTATGACACACTTTTTGTTAGGCATATTGGGTGGCATAGCGCTCTCGCTGTTTTTCAGCTTCGGACCTGCTTTCTTTTCGCAGATTCAGGCCAGTATCCACTATGGTTTCCGCAATGCAGTGCCGTTTGCTTTCGGCGTCAGTACCAGCGACGTGTTCATTGTCGGCATTCTCCTGCTCATTTCGCGCAACATACCGTTGGATGAAATGATATTGATGCTCAACAGCCGCTGGATTGTCTATGTCGGCGCCGCCGTGGTGGCCAGTTTTGGCCTGTACACTATGTTCCTCAAGACGCGCCACGCTGCCGAGTCGAGCGAGAACGACAAGGTCAGCTTCCACAACGTGCAGATGCCGTCGCGACTCAGCGTCTACCTGCGCGGCCTGACACTCAACTTCTTGAATCCTGTAATTTGGCTCTACTGGGCTACGCTGATAACCATCCTCATCTGTGGCGAAAGCGACATCTCAATCAGCCAGCGTTACCTCTTTTTTGGCGGTGTGCTTTCGGCCACACTGTGTATGGACATACTGAAATGCAAGCTGGCGTCGCTGCTGCAGCGTATCATCACCTACCGTTTCCTCAAGATTTTCAACAAGTGCGTCGGTGCCATACTTATTGGTTTTGCTGTCTTTATGGTTGTGAGCACCTTGCCGCGCTTTGAAAAAAACGGCAACCAGAAGTCGATCGAAATGATGCAGGAGATAATGAACACCAAGCCACCAAAGCTGCATCGGACTGCTGAATAAAAAAAAGCTTCCCGATCGGGAAGCTTTTTTTATAAACTGTTCTTTGGATTATTCGCCTTTGCGGGCGGCAAGGAGCAGCTCCATCATCTTGATGGCGCTGACGCTGACCACCGTGCCGGGTCCGAAGATAGCAGCTGCGCCGGCCTTGAAGAGGAAGTCGTAGTCCTGCGGCGGAATGACACCACCAACGGTAACCATAATGTCCTCGCGGCCAAGCTTCTTGAGCTCTTCGATGACCTGGGGAACCAACGTCTTGTGGCCTGCTGCCAACGAACTGACGCCAAGGATGTGGACGTCGTTCTCGACAGCCTGCTTTGCGGCTTCGGCGGGCGTCTGGAAGAGGGGACCCATATCGACGTCGAATCCGAGGTCGGCATAGCCGGTGGCGACGACTTTGGCGCCGCGGTCGTGACCGTCCTGGCCCATCTTGGCGATCATAATACGGGGGCGACGGCCTTCGAGTTTTGCAAACTCGTCGGTCAGGGCCTGAGCTTTCTTGAAGAGCTCGCTGTCTTTTGTCTGTGAACTGTACACGTTGGTAATCAGATTAATTTTAGCTTTGTAACGACCATAAACTTTCTCGAGGGCATAGCTGATTTCGCCGAGCGAGGCGCGCTTTCTGGCAGCGTCGATGCTGAGTTCCAGCAGGTTGCCTTTGCCGCTTTCGGCGCAGCGTGTCAGGGCGTCGAGGGCGGCCTGCACCTCCTCGTTGTTGCGCTCGGCGCGCAGCTTGGCGAGGCGTTTCAGCTGAGCCTCACGCACGGCGGTGTTGTCCACCTCGAGGGTGTCGATGGGATCCTCGTGGTCCAGACGGTATTTGTTGATGCCGACGATGGTGTCGACGTTCGAGTCGATGCGGCTCTGCTTGCGTGCCGAAGCCTCTTCGATGCGCATCTTGGGGATGCCGCTCTCGATAGCCTTGGCCATACCGCCAAGCTTCTCAACTTCCTGAATGTGAGCCCAGGCGCGGTGTGCCAGCTCGTGGGTCAGGGTCTCGACATAGTAGCTGCCGGCCCAGGGGTCGACAACGCGGCAGATGTTGGTCTCTTCCTGCAGGTAGAGCTGCGTGTTGCGGGCAATACGAGCGCTGAAGTCGGTGGGCAGAGCGATTGCCTCGTCGAGGGCGTTGGTGTG
>DFHL01000004.1:9748-15286 GCA_002371315.1 Bacteroidales bacterium UBA3724
TTGGTGTGCAGCGACTGGGTGTGGCCCAGGGCGGCGCCCATTGCCTCGATGCAGGTGCGTGCCACATTGTTGAAGGGATCCTGCTCGGTCAGCGACCAGCCCGAAGTCTGGCAGTGGGTACGCAGAGCCAACGATTTGGGGTTCTGCGGGTTGAACTGCTTGACAATCTTGGCCCACAGCATACGTGCGGCGCGCATCTTGGCGATTTCCATAAAGTGGTTCATACCCACGCCCCAGAAGAAGCTCAGACGCGGAGCGAAATCGTCGACGCTCATACCGGCGTTGATACCGGCGCGCAGGTACTCGAGGCCGTCGGCCAGCGTGTATGCCAGCTCGATGTCGGCCGTGGCGCCGGCTTCCTGCATATGGTAGCCCGAAATGGATATGCTGTTGAATTTCGGCATATTTTTCGAGGTGTATTCAAAAATGTCGGCGATGATTTTCATCGACGGCAGGGGAGGATAGATGTAGGTGTTGCGCACCATAAACTCCTTGAGGATGTCGTTCTGGATGGTGCCCTGCAGCTGCTCCTGCTTTACGCCCTGCTCCTCGGCGGCGATGATGTAGAAGGCCAGAATGGGCAGCACGGCGCCGTTCATAGTCATCGAAACGCTCATCTTGTCGAGCGGAATTTGGTCGAAGAGGATCTTCATATCGAGGATGCTGTCGACAGCCACACCTGCCTTGCCGACGTCGCCCACAACGCGCTCGTGGTCAGAGTCGTAGCCGCGGTGCGTGGCCAGGTCGAAGGCCACCGAAAGGCCCTTCTGGCCGGCGGCGATGTTGCGGCGATAGAAGGCGTTGGATTCCTCGGCGGTTGAGAATCCGGCGTACTGGCGCACCGTCCAGGGACGCATCACGTACATCGTGCTGTAGGGTCCGCGCAGGAAAGGCGCAATACCGGCGGCGTAGTTCAGATGCTCCATTCCGGCCAGGTCTTCCTTGCCGTAAACAGGCTTTACGTCAATCTGTTCGGGAGTGGTCCAGTTTTTCTCGATATGGTTCTCCTTCTCCCATTGCTCGAAGCTTTCTTGCGATTCGCTGCGGGCCTTGAAATCAACATTTGAAAAGTCGGGTCTCATTATCAGTATATTATATGTTTTTGTTCTTGTCCTTAGAAATTGCAAATATACATATTTTATTTGAATATAGCGGTGTTTTGGGCGAAAATATTGAATATTTTGGTCTGTTGCGACGCAGCGGCAGCGCCAAGGCCGTTTTTTTCTCCCGGTTTTACGGCGTTGCAACACCCCTAAAAAGCACGAAATCAAATGTTAATTTTTAACTTAAATTACTCAAAGCCCGCTGTGGTGATTTTTGGTAAAAGTTTGATAGAAGTTTGGGTGAACTTTGGTAGGTATTTGACCCTTGGAAATCAGTGGATTGTGATTTTGCAAAAATTGGCATTTTTTAACAGTATTTAAGTTAAATTTCGCCTGTGAAATGTTAAATTTTCTCAATAAGTCGGAGGGCTCTCCTGCGATGTTTTTAACAGTTGAAATGTCTGTTGCCTGGACTTGGAAGCGGTCTGGATTTGATTGGCGATTTTTGTTGGGGATATTGGCGGGCCGATTCTTGGCTTTACAAGGGCGAAAGGGGAGGACGTCGCGATTAGGGCAAAAAAAAACGTGGACCGGCATCGGCCCACGTTTTTCGTTCTCGTTATAGTTTTCGTTTTCGTTATAGTTTTCGTTTTTCGCTATCGCAGCTCGGCGTGGCTCTTGGATTTCTTCTTGTTCTTGTTCCAGAAGCCGTAGACTTCGCTGACGTTGCCGGCAGTGGTGAAAGCGTTGATTTCGTTCTTGTTGATGAACTCCAGCAGCTTCGAGAATTCGTCCTTGCTGAGCAGGGTCTCGAGCTCGATGCTCTTTTCGCCGCTGTAGCCGCCGGTCACCTCATAGAGTGTGCAGCCGCGCTGCAGCTCGTCGATGATGTAGTGGCGCAGGCGGTCGTATTCCTTCGACACGATGCATACGCGCTTGCGGTTGTTGAGCGTGGCGGTGAAGTAGTCGACCACCAGGCCGTTGATCCAGGTGCCGATGAGGCCGATGACGACCATACGGAACGGATTGATTGCGAAGGCGGTGCAGCAAATCACAGCTCCGGCCACCGACACCGAGGCGCCGATGTCGAAATGCAGGTACTTGTTGACGATTTTGGCCAGGATGTCGAGGCCGCCGGTCGAGGCGTTGATGCTGAACATCAGGGCCTGCGCGGCGCTGAGCAGCAGCACGAAGCAGCAGAGGTCAAGCCAGGGGTCGCCCATCACCGACGGGCTGCCCGTAATGGGGTTGTCGTGGGCCAGGATGTATTCGCCGGCGGCGTTTTTGGCGTCCCAGGGCAGGATTTTGTTCCAAAGGTCGATAAAGGGACCAAGGATAAGGGCTGTATAGACTGTCTTTGCTCCGAACTCCTTGTTGATGAGGAGAAATGCAAGAATGAGCAGGATGATGTTGATGATGGTGACAAGCGTTCCGACGGTGATATTGATGCCGATGCCTTCAAAAATCTTTGCAATGACGATTGAAAGACCGGATATTGTTCCGATAATCAGCTTGCTGGGTACCAGGAAGTAGTACACTGCCGCGGCGGTGACCATCATACCGAGCGTCATAATGATGAGCTCGATCCAGAATTTTTTGGTTGCGAGAATACTCAGTACTTTATTCATAAGGTTTTGTTTTTTAGATATTTTAATTATTGTTAATATTTGCAAAATCGGCTGCAAAAGTACACATTTTATATATGCCGACCAAGAAAAGGCCGAAAAATATTTTAGGCACGATGATAGATGGCGATTCGGTGTTGCCTCTGCCGTCGTTTGTTTCGTTTGTTGATATTTTTAAAATGCCTCAAACTGGCCAATGAAAATGCCTCAAATAGGCCAACAAAAATGCCTCAAACTGGCCAACAAAAATGCCTCAAACTGTCCAATGAAAATGCCTCAAACTGGCCAACGAAAATGCCTCAAACTGGCCAATTGCATCGCAGGCGAGGCGCCTGCGTACCAAAGAACGGGTCGCAATGGTGCAAAAAAAGCCGTCCTTTTTTGGGGCGGCTTTTGTTGCAAATGTAGTTCGGATGTGCGCAAGTTTGTTGCGTATATGTTTCAGTTCTTGACAATTGTCTTCACGCCGTAGCCTTCTTTAGTGCGTACCACGAGGAGGTATTGTCCTGCAGCAAGCGCGCTGAGGTCGATGTCGCATACTTGATTGTCATTCTTTCTGGTCATTACGGCCTTGCCGTTTACGTCGTAGATTGTGATCTCATATGGTTCTTGCTGGTCTATCTGCACTGTCAGCCGTCCTGTTGTGGGGTTGGGCGATATGGAGAACTCCAGCGTGGCGGCCTGGTTGATGCCTATTGTCGGGTCGGCTGCGAAAATGGCTTCGAACACCGTGTCCTGTGTTACTGTGACAATGCGGGGCGACTCCTCATTGCCGTCCGTCCAGCCTTCAAACACATAGGTTTCAGCAGGAACGGCTGTCAGGGTGGCCTGCTGGCCCTCATAGTACATCCCTTCGCCGGTGACGGTACCCCATTCGCTGTTGTTGCTTGCTGCCACCAAGTAATACTGCGGCAACTCGACGAAGTGGGCCACAAAGGCGGTGTCGCAGGTGAGGTATATCGTGAGGGGATTGTCGGTAAGGCTGTCGCCAGCGGCTGTGCTCCAATGCGTGAAGCCAAATCTATTCTCTGTGGGTACTGCGGTGATGGTATGGTTAGTGCCGCCGGGGTAGCTGCCGCCGCCGGTGACGGAGCCCATCGAAGCATTTGCTGACGAGACTTGCAGGTTGAACGTCTGATTGCTGACATCCTCAAAGACAGCGACAAAGGCGGTGTCGCTGACGAGATGGACCGTTAAAGGATTGGTGGCAATTACTGTCGAGCCGTCACCGCTGCTCCAGTAGTTGAACCTGTGGCCCGGGTTGGGGGTTGCGGTAATGGAGACATCCGAGGCGTAGTAGTTGCCACCGCCAGTGACGGTGCCCATCACGTCGTCAGACGCTGTGACCTGCAGATTGAACTGCTGGGTGTTTTGGAAGATGGCGGTGAACGTTGTGTCGCTCATCAGGTGCACCACACGGGGATTTTCGGTGCTGCCGTCGTTCCACGAAACGAAGGCAAAGCCCGGGGCGGCAATGGCCGTGATGGTGTCGTCGCTCTCGTCTGGGAAGCGTCCACCGCCAAGCACTTCGCCCCATCCGACCTCATTGGGCTCGGCATTGAGGTCCCATTTGTCCACAATGACAAGATAGTATCCGAAGGGGCTTACGGGCCAGTCGCTAATCCAGTAGTTGAACATAGGACCGATTTGCATATCCCAAAAGGCATAAGGCCGGCCCTTTCCCAAGCATTGTGGGCATTGGAGAATAGATAGAGAGTGTGGAGGACAATATAAAATATCGTGATAGTTGCTTGTGTCGCATCCATTTTTGTCTGCCATCATATAGTCCCCCTCGTCCCGAATGTCGACATAAAACGTGGACACCATCCCATTGCTGTTAGGTGTATTCATAGAACCGACGATATAGAAATCGGAGTCTACCCACACTGGCTGTTCGAAATAAGCCTCGTAGATATAGCAGTACTGTATAAACTCGTCGTTCCATCCTTGACGGAACTCCATAACGCGCGCGGTGGCCGTGTCCCACCTCACCGAGTCGAGCAGTTGAAGCCGGACTTCGACATCAAATCCCTGAATATTCCGGCCTGTCTCCGTCATCTGGTATATGTACATATATTCAGGGTTTTTCAGGTTCCCCGGGGCACCGTCAACCGTCGGCGGAGTATAAGTATTCACCATCGCCGCCAGTCCTTTCACCTTCATACGTCCGTTGTGCGCATATTCCCATTTGGCGAGCTCGCCTGAAAAAATTCTGCCAAACTTATACTTGAAACAAAGGCAGCTGTCATATACGCCTTTTGGTCGCCAGTTCGGACAATCGTCAAACCATTTGGTGTAATAATACTTGTCGCAACGTGGTTCGGCAGGGATGGTGTCGTCGACACCCGACGGTGTGTGACGCATTGCGAAAAGCGTGCCCGGCAACGCAAGAAAGGCCAGACTGATAATAATTCTAAAATGTAAAGGTGTTTTCATTTTGATAATTATTATTTGATAAATATTAAATTGATAATTATGATGAGTTTAAAAATGATATAATTCCCCCTTTTGTATATATAGTCACAAAAAATGGCCAAAACGCTGCAAAGAATTTTGCTTTTTTTAGTTTGGTGTTGATTTACAATATTTTGGAAAATGTTAAATTATTATATCCACCTGTTGCGAAGGGCTTGCTATCCGAAACAATGGAAGGATTGACGCCTTTCTGGTACGCAGGCGCCACGCCTGCGAAAATGGTTGACAGTCATTGCAGGCGGGGCGTATGCGTACCAAGGGGGCGCGATAGAGCAAAAAAAAGCCGTCCTTTTGGGGACGGCTTTTTGTTTCTGCAACTAACGAGGCGCTTAGGCTTCGACGTTCTTCTCGATGGCGAGTTTGCCGCGGTAGTAACCGCATTCGGGACAAACGTG
>DFHL01000004.1:15408-46709 GCA_002371315.1 Bacteroidales bacterium UBA3724
TGCGTTCTTCTCTTTCTTGTTCTCGTCTGTGAGAACCTGTGTTTTGGATGTGGCATAATTATTAATTTTTTATTGTTTATTTTTTTATTTCAAGTTTTTAAGTGCTTCCCAACGGGGGTCTATCTGGTCTTCGTCGGTCTGCTTTTCTTCGTCGCTGTCCTCGTCGGTGATGAAGCTCATCATCTCGGGGTCGCAGGTCGGGTTGCCATCGGCATCGTCGGGATGGACGCATCGTATAGGTATCTGTACTGCTACGAATTCGTACATCCACTGTGCGAGGTCGATTCTGTACTCACTTTCGGGCAGGATAACCACATTCTCGTCGTCGCTCTCTTTGTCGTCGCCGAATTTGACGCAGAGGGTCTGCTCGCCTTCGGTCGGCAATGTCATCTCGCCCAAGCATCTGTCGCACGTTGTTGTCAATGTCCCTGAGAAGTTGAAATGAAACAGCATCATCCGCTCTTTTTTCCCCAGTTTCACGTTGAAAACGATGTCAGCATCCAGTATTTTTTCATTTTTGTACGTTGAAAAAAAACTGTTGTCAAGTTTAAAATCGTAGTTGTAAATCCCTGATTTTAAACCACTGAACTGAATTACTGTATCAACGTTCTGCTCCATTTCTATACTCCTAATGAGTTTGCAAAGTTACACACTTTTTTGGAACTGACCAAAAAAATGTTTAAAATGCGAAAAAAAGTTTCTGAAATTCACTTCGCCACTTTGGCCAGAAGGTCGTGTTCCATCGCCTCTGTGACGGTGACGGTGACAAAGTGGCCTATGTGCAGCGAGGGGTGGGGGAGAACCAGCACCTCGTCGTCCACCTCGGGCGAGTCGAACTCGGTGCGGCCTACAAAGTAGTCGCCTTCGCGGCGGTCGATAAGTATGCGGAACTGCTTGCCCACTTTCTGCTCGTTGATTTCCAGTGATATCTGCTCCTGTACGGCCATCAGTTCGTCGATGCGCCGCTGCTTTTCGTCGTCGCTGACGGGGTCGCCGAGGGCGTAGGCGGCGGTGCCCTCTTCAGGCGAGTAGGCAAAGACGCCCATACGGCTGAAGCGCGCCGTGCGTACAAATTCCTTCAGTTCCTCGAAGTCGGCCTCGGTCTCGCCTGGATAACCCACTATGAGTGTGGTTCGTACAGCCACATTGGGGATGCGCTCGCGGAATTTGCGTAGCAGCGCCAATGTGCCTTCGCGGTCGATGCCGCGCTGCATCGAGCCGAGCAGGCGGCTGTTGATGTGCTGGAGCGGTATGTCGATGTATTTGCAGATGTTGCTGTTGCGTGCGATGGCATCGATGGCGTCGTCGGGGAATGACGACGGATAGGTGTAGTGCAGGCGTATCCATTCGGCACCCGACTCGGCGGCCAGCCGGTCGAGCAGCGTGCCCAGACGGCGTTCGCCATAGAAGTCCAGACCGTAGTAGGTGGTATCCTGCGCAATGATAATCAGCTCTTTGACACCATCGGCAACCATACGTTTAGCTTCGTTAAGAATGTCCTCGATGGGGCGCGACTTGTGGCGGCCGCGAATCATCGGGATGGCGCAGTAGGAGCAGCTGCGGTTGCAGCCTTCGGCAATCTTCAGGAATGCGTAATGCTTTGGCGTGCTTTGGATTCGCTCGGCCTCGAGGCGGTCGCGGAATTCGGCTTTCAGCGAGTTGACCAGCTCTTTCCATTCGCTCACGCCGTAGAAGCCGTCAATTTCGGGCAGCTCGGCCCTGAGCTCGTCGCGGTAGCGTTCCACGAGGCATCCGACGGCGATGACGCGCCGTGCCTTGCGGCCGCGCTTCTTGACTTCGATTTGTTCCAGCAGGGTGTTGACCGATTCCTCCTTGGCGTCGCCGATGAAGCCGCAGGTGTTGACGATGATGATGTCGCAGTCGTTGCGGCCGCGGTCGAAATGTACTTCAAAGCCTGCCTTTGCCAGATGGCCAGCCAGATGCTCCGAATCGGCAGTGTTTTTTGAGCATCCGAGGGTTATGATGTTGACTTTCATCGATAGAAGTCTCTTAAAATCAGTTGGCGAACAGCGAATCGACAAATTCCTCGGCGTTGAAAATCTGCAGGTCGGTCATCTTTTCGCCCAGGCCGATGTAGCGCACCGGAATCTTGAACTGGTCGCTGATGCCGATGATGACGCCGCCCTTGGCGGTGCCGTCCAGCTTGGTGAGAGCCAGTGCGTTGACCTCCGTTGCGACGGTGAACTGGCGCGCCTGCTCGATGGCGTTCTGGCCTGTCGAGGCGTCGAGTACCAGCAGCACTTCGTGGGGCGCGTCGGGGATGAGTTTCTGCATCACCTTCTTGATTTTCGACAGTTCGTTCATCAGGCCCACTTTGTTGTGCAGTCGTCCTGCTGTGTCGATCAGCACCACGTCGGTGCCCTTGGCCAGGGCCGACTGCAGCGTGTCGTAGGCCACCGAGGCCGGGTCGGCATTCATACCCTGCGAAACGATAGGCACGCCCACGCGTTCAGACCAGATTGCCAGCTGGTCGACGGCGGCGGCGCGGAAGGTGTCGGAGGCACCAAGCATCACACTCTTGCCGGCCTGCTTGAACTGGTAGGCCAGCTTGCCGATGGTGGTGGTCTTGCCCACACCGTTGACGCCAACCACAAGGATTACGTATGGCTTCTTCGTCAGCGGCGAGCTGAAATCCTCGAATTCGTCGGTATGGTGCTGGTTCAGCAATTCGGCGATTTCGGCCTTCAGGATGCCGTTAAGCTCCGAAACGCCGATATATTTGTCCCTTTTCACGCGCTCCTGGATGTTGTCGATAATCTTGAGTGTGGTCTCAACTCCGACGTCAGAACTGATGAGTGTCTCCTCAAGCCGGTCAAGGACCTCGTCGTCGACAGTCGACTTGCCGAGTATTGATTTAGAGAGTTTTGAGAAGAAACTCTGCTTTGTTTTGTCCAGTCCCTTGTTGAGGGTTTCTTTCTTTTCCTTGCTGAAAAACGAGAACAGTCCCATATTGATGTTTGCTTGGTTGGAGCGCCACGAGGCGGCAATTTGTTACAACAGAAATATTTTGCAAAGATAGTAAATATTTTTCACAGGGATGTTAAAAAAGTGAAATTTTTTTCGCAGGGCAAAAAAAAACCTCGCCGTTGGGCGAGGAAATATGAAAAGAATTAATCATTTACTTCTTTTTCAGATATTCCTGTACGTTGTCAGAGGGGACGACTTCCTCTTTGAAGACGTAGGCGTTGGTCTTGGGCGAGCGGACCATACGGATAACCTTGGCGAAACTTTTGCCAGTGCTGGTTTTCAGGGTTGCGACGACTTTCTTTGCCATAATCTAATCTCTCCTATTATTTGATTTCTTTGTGAACTGTTACTTTCTTCAGGAACGGATTGTATTTCTTAAGCTCCAAACGTTCCGGAGTGTTCTTTTTGTTTTTGGTCGTGACGTAGCGCGACATACCAGGAACACCGCTGGTCTTCTGCTCGGTGCATTCGAGGATAACCTGAACTCTTGCGTCTTTATTTTTCTTTGCCATTTCTTTACGTTTTTGAGAGTGCAAAAGTACTACTATTTTTTCAATTGGCAAGGGATTTTTTCTAAAATAATTTTAAAATTCTTCTTTCTTGCTGATATATAGAAGTTTGTGATTTGTATTTTTGCAGCTCCCGGCGCGCAGACTGCTGCTTTTTTGTGCGGTTTTCTATGCTGTTTTGCAGAAAACGCGGCTCTTTTTTCTGCACCATTTGTGGTTTGTATCAGGGTGGATTTTAACCCCTGTATAAATCCATTAAAGGGCTAAAACTGACAAAATGGCAGTTAAAATAATGTTAAAATCGCGAAAATCGGACATTTTGTCAGTTATTTTTGGCTTGGGTACGCACTTTGATGATAAAAGGGTGTCTGCGAGAGATTCAAAGACAGAGACACAAAACGAAATTAAAACAAAGTTTAACAATTAAATTATAGGAGATTAAAACAATGTTAGTAGCAAGAAGAAACAACGACCTGATGAGCACAATGTTCAACGAACTTCTGGATTGGAACCGCTGGAACGGCCTGTGCAGCACTGAAGAGCAATCGATGACTCCTAAAATGAACGTCAGCGAAAGCGAAAAAGATTACCGCCTCGAGGTTTGCATCCCCGGTATGAAGAAGGAAGACCTGACCCTGAGCGTCGACACCGACAACAACTTGGTGATCGAAATGCAGCACAAGGACGAGAAGAAAGAGAACGACGAGAAACGCCACTTCCTGCGCAAAGAGTTCAGCCAGATGCAGTTCAAGCAGATGCTCACGCTGCCCGAGAATGTGAAACGCGACCAGATCGGCGCCAAGGTGGAGAACGGCGTCCTGACCATCACCCTGCCCAAGTACACCACCGAGGAGCAGAAGCAGCTGGCACAAACCATCGCCATCGAATAAGCGGAAAGCTCATCAACGCCCAACATCGAGCGGGACTCCAATGCGGAGTCCCGCTTTTTTTTGCCCTTGCGGGACGCAAGTCGAGGCGTGTCGCCCCCAGCGGCTCTATTTTTTAAATTTGCCTCCGATTTATGAAAAATATGTCAAAGTCCACTGTGGTCGGTTTTGGTAAAAATTTGGTAAGAATTTGGGTGAACTTTGGTAGGTATTTGGTGTTGAGAATCAATAGGTTGCAAAAAGCGATTTTTGGGCTTTTTTGCCGGATTTTTACTGTTTTTGCAACAGGCTTGTAATCAGCGTTTAAAGTCCGTTTTTTGCCAATTGGGCCATTTTTTTCGCAATATGTCGTTTTTTTTGTGTATTTTTGCATTGCGAATGGTGTGCGGCAGTTTTTTGCAGAGAATGCGTTTAATAATATTATTACATTATATTATACGCTGTGTGGTGCGCCGTTCGTCAAAACAGGAGGGAACGATTTGCGACCTATGGAGACGATAACAGAAAAATATATCGACCTGGAGAAGGTGCTTGCGGCCAAGAATATCAAGGCTTCCAAGTTCGCCCTGCGCTTGCTGAACCGCTTGCTGCACGTCGACGAGCTGAACGAGGGCATCTACCGGAACCGCGACAAGGAGGGTGTTGATTTTGCTAATGCCATACTTGACTATCTGGATATCAAGGTGCTGCTGGTGCACAGCGAGCGCATCCCGTCGGATGGGGCGCCGATAGTGGTGGCCAACCATCCGCTGGGAGGACCCGACGGGATGGCCCTGATAGGGGCCGTGGGCCGCGTGAGGCGCGACATATTGTTCCCTGTCAACGATTTCCTGATGCATCTGCCCAACCTGAAGTCGGTGTTTGTGCCGATCGACAAGGTGCACGGCAATCGCTCGACGGCTGCCGGGCTCGAGGCCGCTTTTGGCGGGCAGAACACGCTGCTCTACTTTCCTGCGGGTCTGTGCTCGCGCCGCATCGGTGGCCGCATCGTGGACCTGGAATGGAAGCCGACGGTGGTGAAACGTGCCGTCGAGCACCGTCGCGACATCGTGCCCGTATACATCGAGGCTCGCAACCGGCGCCGTTTCTACACCATTGCCAATCTGCGCAAGCGGCTGGGAATCAAATTCAATTTCGAGATGGCCCTGCTGCCCGGCGAGATGTTTGCCCAGCGCGGACGGACGTTCCGTATGGTTGTGGGCCGTCCGATACCCTACCAGATGTTTGCCGACGGCACCCCGTCGCGCGAGTGGGCGGCGCGCCTGCACGACTATGTCTACACACTTGCCGACGATGCCGACAGCATTTTCGGTACTGAATATCAATATCATTAACATTGTTGCATATTTTATTATGGAAAAAGATTTGAGCTACATAATCCCGCCCGTTCCGCGCGATTTGATAAAATCGGAACTTTCGAACAAGAATTTCCTGCGCCACACCAACTATGGCGGCAAGGACATCTATGTCACCACGGCCCACCTTTCGCCCAACATTATGCGTGAGATAGGGCGTCTGCGCGAGCTGTCGTTTGCCGTCGAAGGCGGCGGCACCGGCAAGGAGGTGGACATCGACGAGTTCGACACCCTGCCCGAGCCGTACTGCTTCAAGCAGCTGTTTGTGTGGGATGCTGAAAACGAGGCTATTGTGGGTGGCTATCGCTTCATCCACGGCAGCAATATGTTCCGCTCGGTCGACGGTTCGATCTATACGCCCACTGCCGAGCTGTTCCATTTCACCGACGAGTTTGTGAACGACTACCTGCCTTACACCGTCGAGCTGGGCCGCTCGTTTGTGCAGCCCGACTACCAGCCCGGCAACAATCTGCGCAAGGGTATGTATTCGCTTGACAACCTGTGGGATGGCCTTGCGTCGATAGCCGTCGAGATTCCTGAGACGCGCTATTTCTTCGGCAAGGTGACGATGTATCCGCAGATGAATCGCAAGGCCAAGGACTTGATTCTGTATTTCTATCAGAAGCATTTTCCCGACCGCGACGGCCTGGTGTGGCCCAACGAGCCGCTGAACATCGAGACCGACTTTAACGAGCTGCACGCCCTCTTTGTTGGTCGTAACTACAAGGAAGACTATCAGATACTGCTGCGCACGGTGCGCGCGATGGGGTCTTACGTGCCGCCGCTGGTCAATGCCTATATGAACCTGTCGTCGTCGATGCGGTCGTTCGGCACGGCCTATAACCACGCATTTGGCGAGACCGACGAGACGGGCATCCTGGTCTCGATTCGCGACATATACCACGACAAGCGCGCCCGCTATTTTGAATCGTACGACACCCGCAACCGCTTGTTCGAACGCCGCAAGCTGTTCAAAATCAATATGCGCCTTTTGCCTTGGTGGAAAAACAACGGCAGCGACGAGGAGTCGAACGACCTGCACGGACTGATGGAGCACAAGATTGCCCGCGACCGTGCCAAAGCATCGAACGGCGACGACCTGCGCCCCGTGCAGCGCAGACGCCAGGAGCGCCAGCAAAGGCGACAGGAACGCCGCCAAAAGAAGAACTGACCACTTATGCCTATGGAGATAAAAAATGCAACGTTCATAGTAAGCAACAGCGACTTCCGCAAATGTCCCGCCGACGGCCGCAACGAGTATGCTTTCATCGGCCGCTCGAATGTGGGCAAGTCGTCGCTTATCAATATGTTGACACGCAACAAGAGCCTTGCCAAGACAAGTGTGCGTCCGGGCAAGACGCAGCTGATTAACCATTTCCTGATCAATAACGAATGGTATCTTGTCGACCTGCCGGGCTACGGCTACGCCCGTATTTCGAAGACGCAGCGTGCCGCCTGGCAGAAGATGATAAGCGACTATATCCTGCAGCGCGAAGTGCTTGTGAACACGTTTGTGCTTATCGACTCGCGCATACCGCCGCAGCGCATCGACTTGGAATTCATCTCGTTTCTGGGTCGCAACGGGATTCCGCTGGCCATCGTTTTCACCAAGGTGGACAAGCAGAACCAGAGCGAGACGGCGCGCAACGTCAATGCGTTCAAAAACGTCCTGCTTGAGGAGTGGGAGGAGCTGCCGCCGATGTTCCTTACGTCGTCGGTGTCGGGCACAGGTCGCGACAAGTTGCTGGCTTTCATTGAGCAATGCAATGCTTCGATGGCCGAAAACAGGTAGCCGGCTTGGTGCGGGTATTTGATCTATTTGTAAATCTAATATTATTAAAGATGATGAAAAATGCAACGACTATAATCCTTTTTCTTTTTACTGCAATTGCCGTTTCGTTTGGCCAAAACACGGCGGCCCTCGGGCGTGCCGTCAATGAGCTGGTAAAGGATGACGCGCTGAAACACGGCACGTTGGCGGTGAGTGTCTACAATATCGACAAAAAGACGCAGGTGTATGCCCACAATGCCCAGCGCTCGGTGATACCGGCTTCGCTGACCAAACTGTTCACCACTGCCGTGGGTTTCGACAAGCTGGGCAAGAACTTCAGGTTCCGTACCACGCTGGCTTACAGTGGCGAAATCGAGAAGAACGGCACGCTGCACGGCGACCTTTACATCATCGGCGGCGGCGACCCGCTGCTGGGCTCGTACCGCTACCGTCAGACGGTGCCCGACAGTGTCTTTGCTGCCTGGCACAAGGCTGTCGTTGCTGCTGGCATCAAGGCTGTCGACGGGCGTGTTTATTATGACGCAAGCATTTTCGACAACCATCCGCTGCACGACAACTGGCAATGGGGCGATGTGGGCAACTATTACGGCTGCGGTGTCGGAGGACTTAATTTTCACGAGAATATGTTTTTCATCCATTTCAACCCTGGCGGCAAGTTGGGCTATCCTGCCACAGTGTCGCGAATGGAGCCGAAAGGCATCAACTTGCATATTGTCAACGAAGTGACTACGGGACCGGCCAAGTCGGGCGACCAGGTCGTCATTTATGGCGAGCCGGCATCGAGCATCAGGGTCTGTACGGGCACAGTGCCTATCGACTCCAAGAGCTTTTCGGTCCGTGCCTCGCTGCCCAAACCGGGCCAGGCCTGTGCCGACCTTTTCACGGCCTATCTGCGCGCGCGCCGGCTGTCGGTGTCGGGTGCCGCCAGCGAGGCGTTGAGGCGTCCGTCGAATATGGTGACATTGCTTGAATATACGTCGCCAACATATTACGTCATAGCGCAATACACCAATATGACCTCCAACAACACCTACGCCGAGGCCATCCACCGCTATCTGGGCTACAAGTCTTTCGGCCTTGGCAGCAGTGCCAACGGAGCCAAAGCCGTGAGCGAATACATTCAGCGTCTGCGCCTGCCCTCGTCGGGCGTGGCTCTCGAGGACGGTAGCGGCCTGTCGGTGCGCAACCGTGTCACTACCGACTTTGTGTGCCGGTTTTTGAACGAGGTGTCTAAGACGAAATATTTTGAGGATTACAAGAATTCACTGGCGCTGGCTGGCGAAAACGGCACGGTCAAGAATATGCTCAACGGTTTGCCGTCGAACATCAGCGTGCGTATGAAGACAGGTTCGATGACAGGTGTGCGCGCCTATGCTGGCTATGTCACTACGGCCAAAGGCGAGCGCCTCTGTTTTGCGGTCATTGCCAACGACTTTACCTGCTCGGGAAGCCAGATGCGCACCAAGCTGGAGAAGGTCATAATGAAAATCGCCACGATGGAATGACAAAAAAAATACGGCCTCGTTCGAGGCCGTGTTTTTTTTGTATTAGTGATTAGTGACCTGTGACCTGTGACACGAATGCGCTCGTTTCACTTGTCACTATTCACTTGTCACTTATTTGATCAGGAACGAGAATTTGTTGAAGTTCTTGAGGGCAATGCCTGTACCGCGGGCCACAGCGCGCAGGGGGTCTTCGGCGATGTGCACCTTGAGCTTGGTCTTCGAAGCGATGCGCTGATCCAGTCCACGCAGCAGGCTTCCGCCGCCGGCCAGGTAAATGCCGCTCTTGTAGATGTCGGCAGCCAGTTCGGGCGGGGTGTCGGCCAGGGTCTCAAGGATGGCGCTTTCGATGCGCGCAATCGATTTGTCGAGGGCGTGGGCAATCTCCTTGTAGTTGACCAGGATGTTCTTCGGCAGACCTGTCAGCAGGTCGCGACCCAGGGTCTCGTAGTCGTCTGGCGGATTCTCCAGTTCCGACACTGCCGAGCCGACCGAAATCTTCACCTTCTCGGCGGTGCGTACACCGATGACAATATTGTGCTGCTTGCGCATATATTCGATGACGTTCTCGTTGAACTCGTCGCCAGCCACCTTGATACTTTTGTTGCAGACGATGCCGCCAAGCGAGATGACAGCGATTTCGGCCGTACCGCCTCCGATGTCGACAATCATATTGCCGTAAGGTTCAAGCACATCGATGCCGATACCGATGGCTGCGGCCATAGGCTCGTGAATCATACGTATTTCCTTGGCACCGGCCTGTTCGGCACTCTCGCGCACGGCACGTTCCTCGACGTTGGTGATGCCAGAGGGAATGCAGATGACCATACGCAATGCCGGAGGCATAAACGAGCGGCTGATGTTGGTCATCTTGATGAGTTCGCGGATGAGGTGCTGAGCCATCTCAAAGTCGGCGATGACACCGCCGCGCAGCGGACGAATCGTTTCGATGGTTTTGTTGTTTTTGCCGTCCATCTGCTGTGCGCGTTTGCCGACGGCCATAATCTTGTTGGTGGTTTTGTCGAGAGCCACAATCGAAGGCTCGTCGATGACCACTTGGTCGTTATAAATCACAATGGAGTTGGCCGTGCCGAGGTCCATTGCCAGTTCCTTGTTGAACAATGAGAGAAGTCCCATATTGCCTAACCTTATGAAGTTTTATTGTCCTTAATTCTTGTTGATTTTCGTTTCTCTTTAATACGTAAAAGATTCTTTTTTGTTTCGTTTTAGTGCTTAAAATGCCGTTTGCCGGTGATAACCATAGCCATAGCGTTCTTTTCGCAATAGTCGATGCTGTCCTGGTCGTGGATGGAACCGCCAGGATGCACAACGCCGGTGATGCCAGCCTGATGGGCAATCTCCACACAGTCGGGGAAGGGGAAGAAGGCGTCGCTGGCCATCACAGCCCCGTTGAGGTCGAAGCCGAACGACTGGGCTTTGGCGATGGCCTGGCGCAGGGCGTCGACACGACTGGTCTGGCCGGTACCGCTGGCCAGCAGCTGTCCGTTCTTGGCCAGCACGATGGCGTTGCTCTTGGTGTGCTTGACAAGAATTGTGGCAAAGGCCATATCGGCAGCCATCTGCGGCGTTACCTTGGTGCTGGTGACGCTCTCGGTCAGTTCGGCAGCCGTCGGGACAATGGTGTCGCGATCCTGAACCAAAGCACCGTTCAAAACGTTGCGGAACATAATGCCTGACATCTTGAACTCTTTGCGGCGCAAGATGATACGGTTCTTCTTGCCGCGCAGTATGGCGAGGGCCTCGTCGTCGTAGTCGGGGGCGATGCAGACTTCGAAGAATATCTTATGCATCTCCTCGGCAACCTCTTTGGTCACCTTGCGGTTGGTGATGAGGATGCCGCCAAAGGCGCTGACGGGGTCGCCGGTCAGGGCGTCCTTCCAGGCGTCCAGCAGGCTATCGCGGCAGGCCATACCGCAGGCGTTGTTGTGCTTCAGGATGGCGAAAGCCGTCTGGTCGACATCGTCGATCAGGCAGCAGGCAGCGTCGATGTCGCCCAGATTGTTGTAGGAAATCTCCTTGCCGTTGAGCTTGTCGAAGCAGGCGTCGAGGTCGCCGTAGAAGTAGCCCTTCTGGTGCGGGTTCTCGCCGTAGCGCAGCTCCGAGCATTTGTCGATGCTGCACTTGAAGACAGGCAGCTGCTCCGTCTTGTTGAAGTGGTTGAAGATGGCGGTATCGTAGTGGCTGCTGACGCCAAAGGCATAGGCGGCAAAGCGGTGGCGCTGCTCGAGGGTGGTGGCGCCGTCCTGCTCGTTATAGATCTGCAGGAACTCGGCATAGCGGTCAACCGACGGGACGATAACGACATCCTTGTAGTTCTTGGCGGCAGCGCGAATCAGGCTGATGCCTCCGATGTCGATTTTCTCGATGATGTCCTGCTCGGCGGCGCCGCTGGCCACGGTCTGCTCGAAGGGGTAGAGGTCGACGATGACGAGGTCGATTTCGGGAATCTCGTATTCGTTAAGCTGCTCGCCGTCGCTGAACATATCGCGGCGACTCAGGATGCCGCCGAATACCTTGGGATGCAGCGTCTTGACGCGGCCGCCTAGAATCGAGGGATAGCCTGTCAGGCTCTCCACCGTCACGGCGTCGATGCCGAGGTCCTTGATGAACTTGTACGTTCCGCCTGTCGAATAGATAGTTACACCTTGCTTGTCCAGAGCTTTGACAATCTCGTCGAGTCCGTCCTTGTAAAAAACCGAAATAAGAGCGTTCTTTATTTTTTTTGTTTCCATTGTATAATATTTTTTATCTAAAAAGTAGTGCAAAGTATTGGCAATATATCGTTTGGACGATATATTGCACAATGCTTGCATTTTGCAAATATACACCCTTTTTCTTATTCCGTAAAAACTTTTTATTAAATATTTTCACCCCCTACCGCATACGAAATCCTGATATTTCTCCGGCGTAACCACGGCGAAGGTATGGTCCGGGATGTCCTTTTCTTCGATTTCTGCATCAAATATCACTCAGGCAACAAGAACTCGGCAATATTGTCTGGCGTAATCACTTTAAAAGCGGTGTCAGGATAGGCATCCGTGAATGTTTTGGTAATAGTAGCCTTTTTGCGGGCATTCCATTTTATCTCATAAGCTTGAAGCTTTCCTCCACCCTCCTCCAAATAGTCGATCTCCTGTTGCTGTGTTGTACGCCAGAAATAGCGGTTCACCCAACGGCGGTAGTACTCGTTACACTTCATTCTCTCCGAGACAACAAAGTTCTCCCACAATGCACCGATGTCTTGCCTTATTTCTGGAGCAGAGTAATCTGCAATCAGGGCGTTACGAATACCGTTGTCGTAAAAATATATCTTGCGACTCGCCTTGAGCTCGTGGCGAAGATTGCGTGAAAACGACGGCAACCTGAAAATGATATAGCATTGCTCAAGCAGGGTGACATAGCGCTCCACTGTCTTGCTGTCGAGCGAACACATCTGGCTCAACTCGTTAAACGACACTTGCGACCCCACTTGATAAGCCAATGCTCGAAGTAGCGTCTGCAACTTGTCTGGATGCTTGATGTTCTCCCACGAAAGGATGTCTTTATATAGGTAGGCGTCGGTCAGTAGTTTGAGTATCTCCACCTCGTTGCCCTCATTCGTCACCACTTCGGGATAGTAACCGTAAACGATACGTTTGGGCAACATTCGCATTTCCTTCATTTTCCCGTGGTGAGCCACCATTTCGCCAAACGAAAGCGGAAACATCTGATACTCCCACTTGCGACCTGTCAGCGGCTCATTTACCTTGTTTGCCAATTCAAAAGCAGAACTTCCAGTGGCTATCATTTGTATATCGCTGTCAGCATCTGCAATCAGCTTCAGCCTAAGGCCGATGTCTTTAATACGTTGGGCCTCGTCAAGTATCACTATTTTGTTGTTTCCAAACTCCGAGAGCAACCTGTCGGCCGAGGCGTTGTTGAAGAGATTTTGCACCTGCATCTCGTCCCCGTTTAGCCACAATACACCCTCTTTGTTGCGAAGTATTTGTTTCAGCAAAGTGGTTTTGCCTACCTGACGGGCACCTGCGAGAACAATGACTTTACCTTTAAACAATTTATCTTCAATGATTTTATACAAAAAACGCTCTATCATAACCGAATTATTTATCATTGCAAAAATACAACTTTTTTGGAATTAACTCCAAAAATATTATAATATTTTCGGAATTGATTCCAAAAAAATCAGAATCTTATATGTGTTAAAAAGAGCTTATGATATGGTGCTTATCCATCCCTCCAGAGCCTACGTTCTTTTGGACATATTTGTTATTTGTTCCCGACCAATTCAGCACATTTCTTTAGCGGCTGTAAATGATTGATTATCCACTCGTACGATTTGCTCCACGAGGATGGGTCATCAATGTCGAATTGGTTTAGAACAAATAACTTGCTGTCTTTTTTGGCTTCACGCCAGTGTAGTTTTTCTTTTATCAGTTTCTCGCAAATGTCTTTCTTGTCTTTGAGTGTGAAGTATGATTGTCTGTCCTTCTGTCTGAAATAAAGGCCGACTGTAATTTCTTTTTTTCTTGTTGTGACCAATATGAATATATGGCAGACGCCAGTTCCGATAGATATGTCGTACGAATGTCGGCTTTGAGGTTTACGAGTTTTAAAATACTGTTGGAACGTGCTGTTTTGATCTGCAAAGTCGTTAAATCCGCGCCAAAAACTCAGCAATTGTTCTTCCTGCTTGGAATAGGCTTTCGCGGCTTTTTCCTCTTTGACCCAATCGTTGGGTCTCACAACGATGTTGAAACGTGGAGCGGGACGGGAATTGCCTATCTTCCATAATTCTATCTCTACGAGAAAGAAAAATAGTCCGTTGTCAGTATGCTGGTTTAGCCATTCTACGGCTTGTCTGTGTTCATCTCTGGCTTTTTTGACTATCCAAACAATGTATTTTGCGTCTTTCCC
Source organism: Bacteroidales bacterium UBA3724 (assembly GCA_002371315.1). Lineage (GTDB taxonomy): Bacteria > Bacteroidota > Bacteroidia > Bacteroidales > P3 > Colimorpha. The sequence continues at coordinate 29,377 of DFHL01000004.1, forward strand.
CGAGGCGTATGTTATAATTTTACCGAGATGGTCGTGGTCTGTATCTTCAAGTTGATTTTCAATGATTATCTTGTTTCCTTCATTGTCCTCAGCAAGAATATCGGCGTTGAATCCACCTACGGAAGACTCTCTCTCAATAAAATTAATGTCTATATTGAGAGTGTCGGCCAATTGCATCAGGTTCTCTTCTTCTGAAAGCCAAGGAGTAAAGTCACGTGCCTCATCTTTCCAGAATTGACGGAGATCCTTTATCTGAATCAATTTATCCAACATACAGTTTACTCATATTAAAATGACTGTTCACTCTATTGTCTTTTGTTGTTTTATTGGCCAAAAAGAAGTTAAATGATAATAACTTACACTAGGATTAAAGTCAGTCGCCCATTTCGATGCCCACACCTTTGGCGGTGTGGACCAGACGCTCGTTGGGGTCGATGAAGTGCGGCGTGCGGACGGCCTCCTCGAGGCTTACGCCCACGATGTCGGGGTGGTGGTAGGCCACCATCTGGCCGAAGCGTCCTTCGAGAACGAACTCCATAGCGCGGACACCGAATTCGGTGGCCAGCACGCGGTCGAAAGCGATGGGCGTGCCGCCGCGCTGCAGGTGGCCGAGGATGGTGCAGCGTATGTCGTGCTCCACGCCGGCAGCCTTTAGGTCGGCAGCCAGCTGCTCGCCGACGCCGCCCAGCTTGACGTGCTGGTAGCCCACCTCGCCGGTCTCGGTGCCCGTCACCGTGCCGCCCTTGGGCATCGCGCCTTCGGCAACGACGATGATGCAGTAGCCGCGACGCTTGTTGTAGCGCTGCTCGATCTTGGCTTTGACCTTCTCGATGTCGTAGGGTATTTCGGGAATGAGGCAGATGTCGGCGCCGCCGGCAATGGCGCTGTGGAGGGCAATCCAGCCCGCATCGCGGCCCATCACCTCCATAATGAAGACGCGGTTGTGCGATGCAGCGGTGGTCACCAGCTTGTCGATTGCGTCGGTGCAGATCTGCACAGCCGTCTGGAAACCAAATGTATAGTCGGTCATCGACAGGTCGTTGTCGATGGTCTTGGGCACGCCGACGATGTTCAGACCCTTGTTGTAGAGGCCCAGCGAGATGCGCTGGCTGCCGTCGCCGCCGATGTTGATGACGGCGTCGATGCCCAGATACTGCAGCTTGCGCAGCATCTCGTCGCTGCGGTCCACGGTGGTCCAGGTGCCGTCGCTCTGCTTGACGGGCCAGGCGAAGGGGCCGCCCTTGTTGGTTGTTCCGATTATTGTTCCGCCTTGAATCTGAAGACCTTCGACGCGTTTCTCGTCGAGGATTTCAATCTCGGTGGGTTCGCGCAGTACGCCGTTGAACGACTCGATGCATCCCACCACCTCCCAGTCTTTCTCCTGCGAGGCGCGCTTCACGATGCCGCGAATCACCGCGTTCAGTCCGGGGCAGTCGCCGCCGCCGGTCAGTACCATTACTCGTTTCATTGCCATATTCTGAGGTTGTATTATCTTTATGTTTGGATATTATTGTTTGGGTATAAGGATGTTATGTTTTTGCCGCATTTTTGATACGACTTACAAATTTACATATATTTTTTTATTTCGGCAGCGTCTGGCGAGAATTATTTGATACGCAGGCGCGCCGTTCACTTCCTTCTGGCCACGAACAGGGATATGCTGTCGGCTTCGGTCCGGGCCTTCAGCCATTGGCGCAGGCGGTGTGCGTCGTCGGAATGCAGCAGCTTGCCTTTCTTGGGCTCGACGTAGGCCGAAACGATGTCGCGCTGCCCGCTGCCTGCATCGCCGGTCGGGCGTGACAGGCTGATGCTTTCGATGGTGGGGAAGAGGATTGGCAACTCGCTGGCAATCTCGCTGTTGACGGTTTCCAGCCTGGAGTATTCGGCCAGGCGGCTCTCGTATAGGCCCATCTTTTGCGACAGCTCCTGCATCAGCCGGTGCTCCTCCTCGCGCGAGGCGCTGATTTGGCTTAACTTGTTGTTGAGCAGCAGGATGCTGTCCGACTGGGCCCCCTGGATGATGGCCAGCCGGTACTTGTCGAGGCCGTAGTTGCCCATTCGGCTTTCGGCCTCGTCGATGGCGGCCTCGCCAAACTCGCGTCCCACGGCCACCACGCGCAGCGTCAGGCTCTCCTTGTCCACTTCGGTCGAAATCACCTGCGTGCCCGTCTGCGCCAGCTCGCTCTTCACGAAATTGCTGACGTTGCTGTCGAAGATGCTCTTTTTCACTATGTTGGCGGTGACTATTGCCGCCGGAATCATTGTGACGACGACCACCGTGGTGACGATGTGGCGAACGCGGCGTTCGCGCTCGGGGCTGAGAAAGACTTTCTTCTCGAAGTGCATCAGCTTGACGCCGCCCAGGGTGGCCAGGCAGATGAAGACGGTGTTGATGAAAAAGAGATAAAAGGCTCCAAGAAAATACATTATGTGGCCCGTGCCGAGGCCGAAGCCGGCGGTGCACAGCGGCGGCATCAGGGCCGTGGCGATGGCCACGCCGGGAATGACGTTGCTCTTGCCCTTGGTGCAGGTGGCTATGATGCCCGCCGCGCCGCCGCAGAAGGCAATGAGCACGTCGTAGAGCGTCGGCGAGGTGCGTGCCAGCAGCTCCGACTGGGCGTCGCTCAGCGGCGTCAGCAGCCAGTAGACGGTGGCCGTCAGGATGCTGATGACGGTCGATACGGCATAGTTCTTGGCTGCCCGCTTCAGCATATCCAAGTCGTTGGTGCCCAGAGCGAAGCCCATACCGATGATGGGTCCCATCAGGGGCGAGATGAGCATAGCGCCGATGATGACCGCCGTCGAGTTGACGTTCAGTCCCAGCGAGGCGATGAGGATGGCGAAGATGAGCACCCACAGGTTGCCGCCGCGGAAGGTTATGCCGCTGTTTATCTGGTCGATAATCTCGGCCTCGTCCCCCTTGTGCGGCCGCAGGATGAAGTATTGCTTCAGGTGTGCTGCTATTTGGCGAATGTCCATAGATTCAATTTTTTCGTCGGTTTGGCTTTTGTTACCCTAAACGTCCGGTCGCTGTTTTTATTGCCTCGGTGCGGCTCGAAAGCATACAAATTTTACCAAAAACTGACGAAACATATACCATCTTCTACTGAGGTAAAATTTGGTAAGAATATGGTAAGAATTTGGGTAGAATTTGATAAGAAGATGGTCCTGTTTTGCAGGCGTTTACGAAGGCGGAAAAATCGGCATTTTTGGCGGGAACCAAACTTTTTTGAACAAAACTTGTAACGCGCTGTCTTTCATATATTAATACCTTTTTTGGCTAAAAGTTTTGTCTATTTGGACAAAAAGTGTTAATTTTGGAGTTTTGTTAAGAATTGATTTTGGAGCCTGTTATTGCTGCAATGCGCTGAAATGTACGGCATTGTGGCGGTTGCAAGGCGAAGGGACAAAAAAATAAAATATGAAAATAGAGTTTTTAGGAGCTACAAGGGAGGTGACGGGAAGCAAGCACCTCATTACGACTAAAAAAGGACTGAAGATACTGCTCGACTGCGGTATGTACCAGGGCAAGGGCCTCGAGACCGACGCTATGAACCGCGATTTGGGTTTCGACCCCAAGGAGATTGACTATCTGATACTTTCGCACGCTCATATCGACCATTCGGGCTTGATACCGTACATCTACAAACTGGGTTTCAACGGCGTCATCGTCTGTACGCCGGCCACGCGCGACCTGTGCGCCATTATGCTGGCCGACGCCGGCCGCATCCAGGAGTCGGATACGCAGACGTTCAACAAGAAACGCCAGAAACAGGGCCTCGAACCCGTCGAGCCTATCTATACCGAGCAGGACGCGCAGGCCTGTATGCAGTGCTTCATCAGCGTTCCCTACCATAAGAAGTTCAACATCGAGGGCGAGGTGACGGTCGAGTTTTTCGACGCGGGCCATATCCTTGGCAGCGCGCTGGTGTATCTGGAAATCAAGGAGGGACGCCGCACCATCAGGCTCGGTTTCACCGGCGATGTGGGCCGCTACGACAAGCACATTCTGAAGGACCCCGAGCCGTTCCCGCAGGTGGACTACCTGCTGATGGAGTCGACCTACGGCGACCGCCTGCACACCACGCTCGACACCGCCGAGCAGGACCTGCTGATGGCCACGCTCGACACCTGCACCAAGAAGAAGGGCAAACTCATCATCCCGTCGTTCGCCATCGGCCGTGCACAGGAGATTATCTATGCCCTCGACCGTCTGCGCAGCAAGGGTCTGCTGCCCGACATCGACGTCTTTGTCGACAGCCCGCTGAGCGTCAACGCCACCAACATTATGCGTATGCACCCCGAGTGCTTCAACGACAACATCATAGCCTATATGAAGGACAATCCAGACCCGTTCGGTTTTGACCGCCTGCAGTATATCCAGTCGGTCGAGGCTTCGAAAGCGCTGAACGTCAGGCATAAGCCCTGCGTTATCATCTCAGCGTCGGGTATGATGGAGGCCGGACGCGTGAAGCACCATCTGGCCAACAACATCGAAAACCCGACGACGACCATCCTCTGCGTGGGCTATTGCGAGCCCTCGACGCTGGGAGCCAAGATTATGCGTGGCGACAAGACGGTGTCCATCTTCGGCCGTCCGTATCAGGTGCGCGCCGACCTGCGCCGCATCGAGTCGTGGTCGGGCCACGGCGACTATGAGGAACTGATCAAGTACATCTCCTGCCAGGACAAGCGCCGCCTGAAGAAGATTTTCCTCGTCCACGGCGAGTCGGAGACGCAGGAGCACTTCAAGGAGACCCTCAACAAGCGCGGATATAAGAGAGTGGAGATAGCCGACTTCAGAGAGGAAGTGGAAATTTAAAAAAGGAAAACTTCGTACGAAAACCAAAACGAAAACGAAAAACGGAGAGCGAAAAACGGAGAGCGAAAAACGGAAAGATAATTCGTATTGTCCCTTAACTTCCTTTAACTTCCCCTTTAACTCCCAATTAAAATTAAAAAAGAATAAATTATGATAACATTTTGTATTTCGATTGTTTTGCTGCTGCTTGGCTACTTTTTGTATTCCAAGCTGATAGAGCGCGTTCTGGGTGTTGACGGCAGCCGCGTTACGCCGGCTGTGGCGCATCCCGACGGTGTCGACTATGTGCCGATGAAGCCGTGGCGCGTGTTCCTCATCCAGTTTCTTAACATCGCCGGCGTGGGCCCCATCTGCGGTGCCATTATGGGCGCGCAGTTCGGCACGGCGTCGTTCCTCTGGATCGTCTTTGGATGCATCTTTGCCGGTGCGGTCCACGATTTCATCAGCGGATTCATCTCGCTGCGCCAGGACGGTGCCTCGCTGCCCGAAATCCACGGCACCTATCTCGGCAACGGTATGAAGCAGTTTATGCGCGGCTTCACGGTGCTGCTGATGATCCTGGTCGGCGCGGTGTTTGTGAACACCCCCGCCGTCCTGCTCAACCAGAATTTCACGCCCGACTGGAACATCTTTATCTGGGTGGGCATCATTTTTGCCTACTATCTGCTGGCCACGCTGCTGCCTATCGACAAGTTGATCGGCAAGATATACCCCATTTTCGGCATCCTGCTGCTGGCAATGGCCGTGGCCATCGTGGTGGCGTTCGTCGTCTACAAGGTGCCCATCCCCGAGCTGTGGAGCGGTATGGAGAACCGCCATCCGCAGGCGGCTACCAACCCCATCTTCCCGATGATGTTCATCTCCATAGCCTGTGGCGCCATCAGCGGATTCCACGCCACGCAGTCGCCCCTGATGGCCCGCTGTATGGTGAACGAGAAGCAGTGCCGCCCCATCTTCTATGGCGCTATGATCACCGAAGGCGTCGTGGCCCTGATTTGGGCTGCCGCTGCCGCCTATTTCTTCCACGACAAGCCGGAGCTGTGCATTGGCAAGAGCGGCAACGATATGGTCGGAGTCATCGCCAACGAGTGGTTCCCCAAGGCTATTGCCGTCGTCTGCATACTGGGTGTCATCAGCGCTGCCGTCACTAGCGGCGACACGGCGCTGCGGTCGGCACGCCTGATAGTGGCCGACTTTATGCACGTCGACCAGAAGCCCGTTCCGAAACGTCTTCTGGTGGCCTTGCCTGTATTCGTCATCGCCGCCGGACTTTTGGTGTTCTCGCTGGTTGACAAGGAAGGCTTCCAGGTAATCTGGCGTTATTTTTCGTGGGCCAACCAGGTGCTGGCGATGGTCACCCTTTGGACCGTCACCGTCTTTCTGGTGCAGCACAAACCGCGCACGCTGTGGTACCTGATGACGCTCATCCCGGCCCTGTTTATGAGTATGGTGACCATCAGCTTTATCTTTGTGGCTCAGAAAGAGGGTTTTGGAAGCTTCATTCCCAGCAAGGTCGGCTACATCCTTGCGGCTGTCGTCACCCTTCTGTTCTTTGCCATCTTTGTCCGCTGGATGGCGCGGTTCAACAAAAATGCAAAAAAATAACCATCACACAATAAAAACGAATAATACGCGTTAAGAAGAACAATAAATATCACGCAAAATGAAGAAAAGCATCGTTTTAGCTATTGCCTTACTGACGGCAGGCGTTACATTTGCCGCCGGCGGCGGTCCCCGCAAGAATTCACGTACCGAGATGGGTATCCACGGCAACGCCCTGTATGTGATTGAATATACGTATAATATGTTTGGCGGCAAGAATGGCGGCCGCCAGCTGGTGTGCATCGACAGCATCACCTTCGACAAGCGCGGCAACTTTGCCGACAAGATCCGTCGCACCAATGGCGAGTATACTTATTTTTCGTACTATTTCGACGTTAACGGCTACGCCCTCGGCTGGAACGAGTACAACAAGGCCAACCAGCTGACCGGCCGCACGGCATACCTCAACGACAAGAACGGCAACCGCATTGCCCGCACGGTCTATATGAAAGAGCGTATGAGCAAGAAGGAGACCAGCAAGTACGAGAACAACCGCCTTGTCGAGGAGCAGAGCTATGGCGCCGACGGCCAGATGACGGAGCGTCGCGTCTACAAGTACGATAACCAGGGCAACAACACCGAGCTGGAGTTCTACAATCCCGACGGCGACCTGATGCAGCGCTATCTCTACAAGTACGACAATCGCGGCAACCGCATCGAGTGGCGCTTCTACGATGCCGACGAGTTCCTTGTAGCCCTGACTACCTACTATTACGACGACCACGACAACGTCGTCGAAGTCAGCTCATTCAACTATGACGAGCACCTGAACTGGAAGCACAGCTACGTCTACGAGTACGACGAGGACGACAACTGGGTGCGCCAGACCATCTATCGCAACAACAACCCCTATCAGGTCATTGAGCGCGAGATCGCTTTCCCCGCCGACTGATATTGGGCAGAATACTTAATACCATAAAGAAATAGAGAGTACCACATCACGGTTGTGGTACTCTCTTTTTTTTGCAATGACGCTCCTAAATTCCAGTTACAAGTGCAACACTAAGTAGAAAAAAAGAGCACCAAAAATTTGGTACTCTCAGGTAAAGTGACTAATTTTGTGTTGCATATGAAAAAATATAAACACCTTACCAAAGAGCAAAGATACACAATTTTTGTGTGTCTGAGAAAAAAATGACAGTGTCGGACTAATGTGTAAATTCGTTAATTTGTTAATGGTTGACGCGCCAGCCACTAACGCACTAACGCATTAACGCAATAACGCACTAACACATTATCTCATACACATCCGGTAGATGCTTACCACGTCGTCCTTGGTCAGGGGGCGGAAGCCGGGGATGGTGCCATTGTAGGGCAGTACGGCCTTGGCTGCCATCGAGTCGAAGTGGCTCTCGTCGATGTTGAGCTCGGGTAGGTTACGCTTCAGACCGAGGGTGTCGAAAAGGAAGTGGCTGAGTTGCTCGGGCTATCCGCAGTGCAACGGGACGAGGAGTATTCGATAACTTTTTCTTTATAACGTTATTTCGTTATAACGTTATAACGAAATCTATTTTGATTCAGGATAGGTTTTCTTCAGCGCGGCATCGAGTTTCCCGGCTATGCGCGATTCGAGTGGCACGGTGTTATAGCTTTGCCAGAAGCTCTCGTCGGCATCGCCGTGGCCGAAGATGTCGTGATATCTGTATTTCTTGCCCTTCTTGACGGTCGAATTGAGGAAGTCGGGCTCCATCTTGCGGAAATCGGTCAAGGTCCACATCTCGTATTCTTCAAATTCGTCGTTGGTGAGAACTTCGCGCAGTTTAGTGTTCATCTTACGACCCACGACCCGCGCCTTTTCGGGAGGAAGGATTCCGATTGATGAGCCCTTCATACTGAATGTGAGTGTGTAGCGGCCGCCGACCTTCGCATAGTCGTATTGCTCGCGACGGTAGGTGTACCATATTCCGCCAACCAAGCGGTTGAGAGGGTAGAACAACTTTAATGTGTCGGGGCAAAGGGTCGTCTTGTAGTAGTGGATAAGGGCTTTGTCGCTCTTGTTTATAATCAGGGCCGTGCTGTCTTTCTCGGTCACTTCGGTGATGAGGTAATAGCTCTCGCCATTTCCCTCGTTCATAATGGACAGTTTTGAATGTCTGTCCAGTTTTTTGCCACCTTTCCCTTTTGTCCATTTGAAGCCCTTGGTTTTTTGTAACATATCGTTGAAGATATGCGCATCATCATACTTGATTTGTGTCTCTCCGACGAAGATGTTCTCTTTGTAGTTCGAGTCTCCAAGAATCTCCTTGAGCATCATAGTGTCGTAAACCAGCAGTCGGCTTAAGGGATAGCGCTTGTGGTTGCCGGCAAGGCTTATCGAGTCGAAATTGGAGTAGTCGAAAAGGGGTTGAATATATTGGATGTCGTATCCGGGGCGCATCACGTCGCTGATGGCTTCGCAGAAAAGCCAGAGGCTGTCGTCGGTCAACCAGTAATGGCGGAAGAAGAAGGTTCCGATCATTGTGTCGCACCAGTAGTTGTCGGGGATTCGCCTGACCACTTCCTCCATAAGTTTGCTCGGCTTGTTATAGTCGCACACGGTCACCGAAGCCAAAGTGATTGATAGTTTGCTCATCGTGACATTCCTCTGCTTGCGCAGCTTGCTGACCTCTATTGTGTCGGTGCGGTAACCTGCGAAGTTTAGCACTATCTTCTTGTCTGCCTGCTCCTTGCTGAGTTTCAGGTTATACATTCCGTCGTGGTTTGTCTGCGTGCCTGACATTGTGCCGGCAACGCGTAGCAGGACGTAGGGTAGGGGCTCTTTTGTTTTCGCGTCGGTTATCTTGCCCTTGATGACGATGTCTTGTGCCTGCAGGGAGAAAACGGTTGCAAGCAATGCGAACAATAAAGATGCTTTCTTTGATATATGTGATGTAAAGTATTTCATTCTTAGCGAATTGAGTGAAAAGCGCATTGTTTTTTGTTTTGCAAAAATAATAAATTTTTCACTAGTGTCTCTTAATTAATGTTAAATAAACTTCTTTAGTATTCATGTTCAGTGATTTGTACAATATAATCTGTGTCCGACATTTGAATTGTGTATATTTGATTTCTTTATTAACAAGGAATCGGTATGCATACAGGACAAAACGTATTCGCCCAAATCACACTGTTTCTCCCGCAGCGGCAGTTTCGGAGAATTGTATCGAAATATCGCGACAGGACAGAGGGGTGGGGTTTTTCTCACTGGAGTCATCTGCTTGTGCTGATGTTCGGTCAACTCATCGGGTGCGGGAGTCTCAGAGAACTCACAGACATCACTACAGCCCATGCCAAACGTTCTTATTATCTCGGATTCGGAGCAACGCCCGTTGTCAGGAACACACTCTCCAAAGCCAATATGCTCCGTGAACCTCGAATCTTCGAGGAGTTTGCCTTTTATATGGTGTCGCTCGCGCAGCGAAGGCGGATTACCAAGGAATTCGAGCTTCACGGGAGGTTCTATGCCGTGGATTCCACTACCATTGACCTCTGCATGTCCGTATTCCGCTGGGCACTCTTCCGCAGCGCAGGTACAGTATTCACTCATAGGAAATGAAATATGAGAATTGATAATTAAATCACTTGTCACAGGTCACATACACATCCTGTAGATGCTTACCACGTCGTCCTTGCTCAGCGGGCGGAAGCCGGGGATGGTGCCATTGTAGGGCAGGACGGCTTTGGCGGCCATCGAGTCGAAGTGGCTCTCGTCGATGTCGAGCTCGGGCAGGGTGCGCTTCAGGCCGAGGGTGTCGAAGAGGAAGTGGCTGAGCTGGTCGATGGCGCGCAGAGCCAGTTCGCGTTGGGGCAGGGTGGGGTCGAGGCCGAAGACCGAGATGCCGAAGCGGGCTATGCGCGGCATCGTTTCGTCGTCCATACAGAACTCGAGCCAGCGCGGTGAGAGGATAGCCAGGCCGTGGCCGTGGGTGATGTCGTATACGGCCGACAGCTCGTGCTCCATCGGGTGGCAGCTCCAGGCCTGTCCCTTGTCGGCACCAATCAGGCCGTTGATGGCCCACGACGAAGCCCACATCAGGTTGGCGCGGGCCTCGTAGTTGTCGGGCTCGCGCATAGCGATGGGCGCGTAGCGGACTATGGTGCGCATCATACCCTCTATAAAGGTGTCAATCATAAACATAGGCTCGCCGGTGGTGAAGTATTCCTCCATCAGGTGCGAGAAGATGTCGGCGCTGCCGCAAGCCGTCTGGTAGGGGCTGACGGTGTAGGTCAGCGTCGGGTCGAGGAACGACACCTTGGGGAACAGCAGCGGGCTGAGGCGGCCGCGCTTGTCGTTGGTCTCGGGGTTGCTGATGACGCCGCCGCTGTCCATCTCGGAGCCTGTGGCCGAGAGGGTCAGCACGCTGATGATAGGCAGTGCCTTGTTGACGGGCGGCCATTTCTCATAGTCGAAGAAGTCCCACGCGTCGTGGTCCACGCAGGCTGCTGCGGCAATCCACTTGGTGCAGTCGATGGTGCTTCCGCCGCCCACGGCCAGAAGCACGTCGATGCCCAGCTCCTTGCAGAGTCGTGCCCCCTCGCGCACCGAGCCGATGCGGGGATTGGGTTCGATGCCGGGCAGTTCGTAGAGCTCCATACCGGCCTTCTTGACCTCCTCGACCACGCGGTCGTAGAGGCCTATGCGCTTGATGCTGCCGCCACCGTAGGTGAGGAGCACGCGCTTGCCGAATTTCTTCAGTTCTTCGCCGATAAGGGCCAGTTTCTCGTGACCGAAATGAATCTTGACAGGGTTTTGAAAAGAAAAGTCGTGCATAGTATTCGTTTTTAATTAGTGACCAGTGAATTGAGATATCAATACGATTAACGTTTTTCGCGAAAAATTATTGTGTCCGTATGCCAAATCTTATTTATATCCCATAATCGCACCGCAATTGTTAAAAACCTGACAAAATGTCAGGTGCCAAATTCGTGCAAAAAGTGCGAAAAAAGCCTAAAAAAGGCCAAAAAATCTCCATTTTCAACCTGCTGAAAAACAGTACCATCTTCTTATCAAATTCTACCCAAATTCTTACCAACTTCTTACAACCTTCTACGCCAGTAGAAGATGGTATGTATTTGTTAAAAATTTCGTAGGGCTTTCGTCCGACTGACATTTTGTCAGGCGCCGTTTGGTGGGATAATTTTCGGGGCACCGCCCTATACATTATATTATGGTCCTTGCCCTGCGGGCAGAGATCTGGTGAATCTTGTAAATTTAATAAACGCCTTGCCCTGCGGGCAGAGATCTTGTGAATCTTGTAGATTTGGATTGTCCGCAATCCGCACATAGGAAAGGTCGCGTCTCTCCGAGACGCACGCGGTGTGTTGATTATCAGTCACCGCACTGCGCTTCGCTTGTACGGTGTTATTAAGATTAAGCCTCTCCGAGGCTTGTTTGTGCACTCCACTGAAGTTTGCTCCCGTCTCCGAGGCTTGTTTGCGCACCCCGCTGGAGTTTGTACCAGTCTCCGAGGCTTCTTTGCGCACTCCACTGGAGTTTGCTCCCGTCTCCGAGGCTTGTTTGCGCACTCCACTGGAGTTTGCGCCCGTCTCCGAGGCATCTTTGTGCACTCCACTGGAGTTTGCACCCGTCTCCGAGGCTTCTTTGCGCACCCACTGGAGTTTGCACCCCTCTCCGAGGCTTGTTTGTGTACTCCACTGGAGTTTGCTCCTGTCTCCGAGGCTTCTTTGCGCACTCCGCTGGATTTTGCTCCTGTCCCCGAGGCTTGTTTAGGGCAAATGAGGATGATCGTTTGTTGATTATGCTGCTACAATTGGCGCGAAGCAAAAAATTTACAAGATTTACAAGATTTCGCGATGCCGCAGGCGAGCAGGGGAAATTTGATTTTTTTAGCAAATATTTAAATTTTTTTGTTAAAAATTTTGGTGGTTTCAAAAATTGTAGTACTTTTGCAGTGTACTAATAAACTAATACAGTAGTGAAATAATCGTACAACGAATTTAAAAATAGAAAAATAAACAATAAATTAAACTTATCAGAAAATGATTGACATTAAGAATTTCTCGTTCTCGTACACCAAAACGCAGGTGTTTGACAACATCAATCTCCAGTTCCAGAAGGGTGCCATCTATGGCCTTCTGGGTGAAAACGGAGTAGGTAAGACCACTCTTTTGAAAGTCATCAGCGGCTTGCTGCGTCCCACGGCTGGCAGCTGCACGGTGGACGACTTCACGAGCTTCGACCGCCGGCCGGAGTTTCTGCAAAACATCTTCCTGCTGCCCGACGAGGTGCCACTGCCCGACAGCGCAACGCCCGACAGTTTCTTCCGCGACCTGGCGGTGTTCTACCCCAAGCACAGCAGCGACGAGCTGCACCGCCTGTCGGCCGAGCTGAAGGTGGACCCGATGCGCAAGTTCAAAGAGATGAGCTTCGGACAGCAGAAGAAGTCGCTGCTGGCCTGCGCGCTGGCGCTGAACACGGACTACCTGCTGCTGGACGAGCCGACCAACGGACTGGACATCCCCTCGAAGGCCGACTTCCGCCGCATACTGACCGAGCGCATCGGTGCCGAGCAGACCATCATCATCTCTACCCACCAGGTGAAGGACGTCGAGAACCTGATCGACCCCATCATCATCCTGTCGAGCAACAGCGTGCTGCTGAATGCCCCGGTCGAGAAAATCACCGAAAAGCTCTATTTCGAATACGGCGGTCAGCAGCGCCCCGATGCCCTCTACAGCGAGATGATGCCCGGTGGCTACCTCAATGTGCTGGTCAATAACGGTCTGGGCGAGAGTCAGCTGAACATCGAGGCCCTTTTCAACGCCGTCCTGAGAAACATCGCTATGGTTAAAAATATTTTTGAATAACATTATTGTAAACCTTAACGTTAACCTTAACATTAACTGGCTGACGCGTTTGGGAATGCAGTAGACATTCTGAGGTTAAAGTTAAGGTCAAAGTTAAAGTTGAATTAAAAAATTATCAATAACGTTAATTTAAACCTTAACAGACTGACGCGTTTGGGAATGCAGGAGACATTCTAAGGTTAAAGTTAAGGTCAAGGTTAAAGTTAAAGAAAAATACATCATACAATGAAAAATTTCGATTTCAATCGTTTCAAAAAAGTCGTGGTTCGCGATTTCCACAGTACATACAACCTTTACGGACTGAGTCTGCTCATCATTATGCTGGTGCCGGCTATGCTTTGGATGCTGGAGGTGGCCATCGGTATGGGCGACTCTGATGCTTCGCCTTTTGTGCGTATGCAGTTGATTAATTTTTTGGTGAATCTTGCCGCCATCATTGCGCCGCTGAAAATCTACGGCAGCTGCAACCTGCAGGGCAAGGGTAACTATTTCGCTATGCTGCCCGCCTCGCTGGGCGAGAAGTTCTGGAGTATGCTGCTCTATAGCTTCGTTGTCAGCCCGTTGGCGGTCTTCGTCGGCTCTTGCGCCGTCGACACGTTGCTCACCATCCTGCCTTTCGGCCCCTACAAGGATTTTCTGTGGAACGCTGATCTGTATGCATCGACTTTCGGTTTCCCCACCTTCTTCGGGTTTCGCGGCGCAGTCCTTTTCTATGTGGGTATCATATCAACGTCGTCGATATTCCTCTTCACCAACACGATCTTCAAGAAAAACAAGTTCATCAAGACTATCCTTTGGCTGCTGCTGATAGGCTTTGTCGCGATGGTGGTAATCGCGCCGATAATGATTCATCTGGACTGGGATTTCGACTGGATCGAGTGGCTCGCCAAATGGTTCGAAGGCAAGGACGAGTGCTTCCTGTACAACCTGATGTTTTGGTCGAACCTCTGCTTCGAGCTCCTCTTCACGGCCGTGATGTGCTTCTTCACCTATCGCAGACTTAAGAAAATGCAGTATTAATAACGTTAACTTTAATCTTAACCTTAACCGGCTGACGCATTAGGGTTTGCTGAAACCATTCTGAGGTTAACATTAACCTTAACTGGCTGACGCATTACGGACTGCTGGAATCATTCTGAAGTTAAAGTTAAAGTTAAGGTTAAAGTTAAGGTTAAAGTTAGGGTTAAAGTTATCGTTTAAAACCAACAACTATGGACTTTAAAAAGCAAAAACCGATATATCAGCAGATTGCCGATACGCTGTGCGAGCGTATTGTGGGCGGCCAGTGGAAGGGCGACGACCGCATACCGAGTGTGCGCGACGTCGCTATCCAGCTGGGCGTGAACCCCAACACGGTGATGCGCTCGTTCGACCACCTGCAGCAGGCCGAAATCATCTACAACCGTCGCGGCGTGGGCTATTTCGTCGCTCCCGATGCAAAAGAGCGCATCCTGCAGCTGCAACGCAAAGAATTCCTCGACGAGGAGCTGCCTGCTTTTGTGCAGAGACTTAGCGTGCTGGGGATGACGCTCGACGACTTGAAGCAATATGTTTGAAAAAAATGCGGGACCCTGTAAGATTTCGCTTCTCTGAAACGTTTAATAGAAAAGAACAGATAAAATATTTTTGTAAAATGAATGGTAAGCTTGTAAAAATCATAGCAATAATCGCTTATCTTGTCGGCAGCTTCGTTTCGAGTGCCCAAACCCAGATAAAGGGCTCGGTGGCCGACGGCGCCGACGGCAAGCCAGTGCTCTATTGCAACTGCGTGCTGCTCAAGGCGCAGGACTCGTCGTTCGCCTACGGCGCCACCACCGACGACAAGGGCAAGTTCGTCTTCAAGCAGGTTGCCAAAGGCGACTACCTGATGCGCATCTCGTATGTTGGCTTCGAGCCCTTCTGGCAGACGGTACAGGTGGCCGGCTCCGCGTCGCCGCTCGATCTCGGCAAGCTCAGCCTCAAGCGCGCCTCGACGGTGCTCGACGCCGTGAAGGTTACCGCCAAGAAACCGCTCTATGCCGTTGACGGCGAGAAGAATATGTACAACACCACCGAGGACCCCTCTATCCAGAACGGCACCGCCAGCGACGCCCTGCAGAACGCACCCGGCGTTGAGGTCGACGCCGAGGGCAACATCACTCTGCGCGGCGTCAGCAGCGTGGAGATCTGGATCAACGACCGTCCTTCGCATATGAATGAAGAAGCTCTGAAACAGTACATCAAGCAGTTGCCGGCCAACGCCATCGACCGCATCGAGGTCATCACCAACCCCTCGGCACGCTACTCGACCAACGGCGGTGTCATCAACATCGTCACCACCCAGAAAATCAAACGCAACGAGCTGCTCTGCGTCGGCGTCCGCGCCAACACTATGCCGAACCTCTCGCCTTGGGTCAGTTATGTCTACGCCAACGAAAAGTTCGATATGAACATCTATCTCAACGGCAACTTCGGAGTGCACAATATGTATGCTGACAATGCTAGCATCCTCTTGGACGCCAATGGCGACACCAGCCGTTTCCAGAGCGGCACCAGCGAGACGCATTCCAAGAACTACGGCGGCTACAGCGGACTGAATCTCAACTGGAAAATCTCGGACAAGACCCAACTGGCCACTTGGCTGGGCGCCTACCCCTATTGGGGCAACAACTCGACCGAGATGGACCTCGTATACCGCGAATATCAGCCTACGTTGCGCGACTTGGGCTACAACTACCAGCTCGACAACCCCGACGGCTTCGGTTGGGGCGGATATATGGGCGCCTGGCTGGAACACCGTTTCGACACCACGGGCCGTAAACTCTCCGTCAGCCTCAACGGCAACACTTGGAACGAACACGGCATCGGCACGGAGACATTCGCCTACGCCGACCCGACGATAGACAGCCTGCTGCGCCGCACCGATAAGCGCAACACCAGCCCCAACGGCAGTATGGAAATAAACTATACCCATCCGCTGAAAAACGACATCACGCTCGAGGCTGGTGCAGAGCTGGAACTTGGCGGTGGCACACAATATCTCGGCGTTGACACTTTGGGTGCCGACGGCTACCACCCCGTGGCGCTACGTGTGAGCGACGGCGTGGAGCGCGGCACGGGCCTCAACGGCTACGTGACCTTGCAGAAACGCTGGGGCGGCTTTACCGCCAAACTCGGTCTGCGCGGCGAACAGCGTTGGAAACGCAGCGAATGGAGCCACCTGGACGGCTTGGGTATGACGGTTGTCGACACGGCATTCTTCGGCTTGGTGCCTTCCGTGCACCTGAGCTACCAGACCAAGACCTTCACCTCCTATAGCTTGAGCTACACCCTCCGCAACGCAACACCGGGTATGACGCAGCTCTCGCCTTTCCGCACATACGAGGACTATAGCTACTCCACCGGCAACCCCAATCTGATGCGCAGCTACACCCACAATCTCGAAGCAGCGTGGAGCAAATACATTATGGGTTTCGGTATGCTGAACCTCAGTGCCTACTTCCACGCCAACACCGACGAAATTGGCACTATGACCTATGCCGGCTATGCTCCTGAATACTTCGGCAGCCAGATGGTCAACTACACCCGACCCGAAAACATCGGCTCCAGCCACACCGAGGGCCTGCAGGCCAATATCACCTACCGTCCCACCGCTTTCTTCAACATCCGACTCAACGCCTCGGTCTTCAACTACGCCTACAACTACGAGGGCTTCAGCGACAGCAAGGTCAGCTACAGTGCCCGCATCAACCTGTGGGCCAAGCTGTGGAACAAACTCGAGGTCTTCGCCAACGCCCATTATAGTTCGCCTCGTCTGGGTCTCTACAGCCTCAGTGTGGCTAACAAAGGTGTCGACTTCGGCGTCAGCAGCGACTTCTTCGACCGCCGTATGTCGGTCTACCTGAATGTCAACGACATCTTTGGTATGGCCCAGTGGGGCGAAAACACCACCGCGCCGCAGTACCAGACCACCGGCAAGCAACGTTACGACTCGCGCTTCGTCAGCCTGGGCCTCACCTGGCGCATCGGCAAGATGGAACTGGAAAGCAAAGCCCGCCAGGGAGCGTCTGAATCGCCAATGGGAAGGGGGCAGTAGTATTTAACCTTAACCTTAACCCTAACC
>DFHL01000128.1:0-14202 GCA_002371315.1 Bacteroidales bacterium UBA3724
CTTATCGTAGTCGATGCAGTCGAACTGTGGAATCTTAATCTGTGCATAGGAACCCGGCAGGAAGTCCATGTGGGCACCAGCAGGCAGTTGCACCTTGAACTCCTTGATGAATGTAGCGACGTTGCGGTTGGAGATGACGGTGCATTCGTATTCTTTGATGCTCAGAATGCTGGCCGGTACGGCGATGCTGAGGTCTTCTTTGACCTTGCATTGGCAACCGAGGCGCCAGCCTTGCTGTATCTCTTTGCGGGTGAAGAAACCGACCTCGGTGGGCAGGATGCTTCCGCCGCCTTTGAGCACTTGGCAGCGGCACTGTCCGCACGAGCCTTTGCCGCCGCAGGCCGAAGGCAGATGGATGCCCTGCTCGGCAAGGGTGGAGATAAGGCTGCCGCCGGTGGGTACGCTGAGCTGTTTGTCGTTGTTGACTGTGATGGTGACGTTGCCTTGCGGCACCAGCTTGGCGCGCAGCAGAAGCAGCAATACAACCAGTACGAGTATGATGGTCAGGAAGATGACCAATGAAGCAATTATAGTCTGTGTCATAGCGATTGCGTTATTGTGTTATTGTGTTATTGCGTTATTGTGTTATTGTGTTATTGTGTTAGTGGCTACCGCGTCAGCACTAACGCATTAACGCACTCACGCAATAACGCACTCATATTTTTATTCCCATAAATGACATAAAGGCGATGCCCATAAGTCCAGTGATAATGAATGTTATGCCTACGCCACGCAATGCCGGCGGTATGGCGGAATAGCTCAAACGCTCGCGTATGGCGGCGATGCCGACGATGGCCAGCAGCCAGCCGATGCCGCTGCCGAGGGCGAAGCAGGTGACCTCGCCGACGTTGGCGTATTCGCGCTGCTGCATAAAGAGCGAGCCTCCGAGGACGGCGCAGTTGACCGCGATGAGCGGCAGGAAGATGCCGAGGGCGTTGTAGAGCGACGGCGAGTACTTCTCGACGACCATTTCCACCATCTGGACGATGGCGGCAATAACGGCGATGAAAAGGATGAGACTCAGAAAACTGAGGTCGACATCAGCCAGCTTGGGACTGATCCACGCCAAAGCGCCAGGCTGCAGCAGGTACTTGTCGATGAGGTAGTTGACCGGCACGGTGATGACAAGCACAAAGGTCACTGCCACGCCAAGCCCAAACGAGGTCTTTACCGTCTTCGACACAGCCAGATAACTGCACATTCCGAGGAAGAATGCGAAGATCATATTGTCGATGAATATCGACTTGACAAATATGTTAAAATATTCCATTTCCAGTTAACGTTAAGGTTAAAGTCAAGGTTTCTCTTGCAGTTCTTTGTTGTGGCTGCGCTGTATCCAGATGATGATACCCACCAGTATCAGCGCCATCGGCGCCATAATGATGAAGCCGTTGTTCTCGTAGCCTATGTTGTAGAGCCCAAGTTTTTCAAAAATAGGGTATCCCCATAGCGTCCCGCGTCCGAACAGTTCGCGCACGAAGCCCAGGATGACGAGGATAAGTCCGTAGCCGAGCCCATTGCCTATGCCGTCGAGGAACGAGTCCCACGGCTTGTTGGTCATAGCGAAGGCTTCAAGGCGGCCCATAACGATGCAGTTGGTGATGATAAGTCCCACGTAGACCGACAGTTGCTTGCTGACATCGTAGACGAAAGCCATCAGTACCTGGTTGACCAGTATGACGAGGGCCGAGACAACGACGAGCTGCACAATGATGCGGATGCGCGGCGGTATGCTTTTGCGCATCAGCGAGATGATGAGGTTGGACAGTGCCACCACCACGGTGACCGAGAGGGCCATAACAACGGCTGGTTTCAGCTGGGCCGTCACTGCCAGACAGGAGCAGATGCCCAACACCTGGACGGTGATGGGGTTGTTCTTGCCCAGTGGATTGGTTATTAGTTTTTTGCGATTACTGTTCATCGTTAGCCTCCTTTCGTTGCGAAGAGATGTAGTCCTGATAGCGTTTCAGCTCGTCGATCAGCATTGCGCTGACACCGTTGCTGGTCATCGTGCCGCCGCTGATGGCATCGACCTGATGCGGGTCGCTTGGGTCGGCGTGTTTGACGACGGCGACAGAAACAACGTTGCCGCCATTGTCAAGTATCTGCTTGCCGATGAACTGGTTGCAGAATGCCTCGGATGTGATTTCGGCTCCAAGGCCGGGCGTTTCGCTGTCGTGGCTGAAGGTGATGCCGGTGATGGTGTTAAGGTCGTCGGCAAGGGCTATGTTGGCGTAGATTTTGCCCCACAGGCCGTTGCCTGTGGTGGGGATGACGTAGCCGTTCTGGCCGTCTTTTTCATACAGATAAAGCGTCAACGGCTCTTCGCCGTCTTGGGCCACGTTCAGCTCTTGCTTGAAGTATTTGCTGTAAACGCCGTCCACGCCGTCGCGTTCGCACTCAACGCCGATGGTGGCCAGCAGCTGTTGCTTCTTTTCGTTGGCGACGTTGGCTTGCTGCCTGCTTTTGAGGCCTGTGGCCACAACGGTGAGCAGCAGTGCCACCACGGCGGCAAGCCCGAGCGAATAGAGCAGCATATAACGGTTTGTGAAGTTCTTCATTATGCGATCCTCCTTTCTTCCACATTCATATTCACTTGCCAGCGTTTTTGGCGGCGCTTGATGTTTGCCGCCACCACGCAGTGGTCAATCAGCGGAGCAAAGCAGTTCATCAGCAGGATTGCCAGCATCATACCCTCGGGATAGGCGGGGTTCAACACCCTCAGCAACACCGCGAAAGCGCCAATCAGGAAACCGTAGATCCATTTGCCTGTATTAGTCTGCGCAGCCGTGACGGGGTCGGTGGCCATAAAGACGCATCCAAAGGCGAAACCGCCCATCAGGTAGTGGTAGTAGAAAGGCACCTGCATATATTCGTTAGCACCGATGGCGTTGAACAGCAGACCCATAAGTCCGCCGCCAACGACGACGCTAAGCATAATGCGCCAGCTGGCAATGCCGGTGGCAAGCAGCAGCAGCGCGCCGAGCAGGATGGCGACGACCGAGGTCTCGCAGGTGCTGCCGGGGATGGTGCCGATGAACATATCGAGCGCCGAGGCCTGCAGCGGCTGGCCAGCCATCAGCTGACCCAGCGGCGTGGCACCGCTTACGGCGTCGCCGGCAAAATGGAATGGCGTGGCAATCCAGACGCTGTCGCCCGACATATGGCTGGGATAGCTGAAAAACAGGAATGCACGTGCCACCAGGGCGGGGTTGAGGAAGTTGTAGCCGCTGCCGCCGAAAACCTCCTTGCCGATAACGACGGCAAAGGCAACGGCCAGCGCCAGCTGCCAAAGGGGTACGGTGACGGGCACTATCATCGAGATTATCAGGCCGGTACCGATAAAACCTTCGCTGACCTCCTCGTGCCTGATCTCGGCAAAAAGGAACTCGATGGCGAGGCCGACGACATAGCTGACCACGATGATGGGCAGCATACGCAGGAAGCCGAACCACCACTGGTGCCAAAAGCCCCAGTCGAGGCCGTAGCTCAGCGCCGTCTGGTGGCCGATGTTCCACATTCCGAACAGCAGGGCAGGCAGCAGGGCGATGACGACGGTGATGATGGTGCGCTTCAGGTCGACGGCATCGCGTATGTGGCTGCCGCGGTAGGTGTTGCCCACTTTGCCGCCCGTGACGGTGTTGGGCGTGAAGGCGAACGACTCGAACGCCTCGAAGGTAGACTCCAGCTTTTCGAAGCGGCCGCCTTTGCTGAAGTTGGGCTTCAGTTTGTCAAAAAAGTCTCTTATAATCATTGCTTCAGCTCTCCTTTCTTATTTTTTCCAAACCCTCGCGGATGATGGCTTGAATCTCGGTTTTCGATGTGTCGGCAAACTCGCATAGCGCCAGGTCCTCGGGTTCCACCTCGTAGATGCCCAGATTCTCCATCTTCTCGATGTCGCCTGCAATACAGGCCTTTATGAGTTGCATCGGGTAGATGTCCAGCGGTACAAGCTTCTCGAATTCGCCGGTGACGAACAGCGGACGGACGCTTCCGTGGCGACCTGTGTCGAAAATAAAAGTGAACGCTTTCCGCTCTCCGCTTTCCGCTTTCCGCTTGAGAAAGCCGCTAAGGAAAGTGCGCGAGAAACTGAATTTCTTGAAGTTGGGACGCAGCCAGCCGAGGAAGTCGTAGTAGTCGCCTTCGGGCAGGACGCTCACCTTGTCGCAGGCGGCGCTGATGAAGCCGTCGGCGGCAACGCTCACGCCACTCAGCACATCGCCGCAGATGTAACGGACGTTTTCCGCTTTACGTTCTCCGCTTTCCGCCTCCAGGCTTGTCAGGCTGGCACCGGCCAAAGTGCGGTAGTACTGCGGATTTTCTACCGCAGGGCCGCACATCGCCACCAGACGCTCGGGGTTGTAGACGCCCGTTGTGAAGAAACGGCCTATCGTGGCCACATCCTGCGCACCCACGGTCCACACCGTCTCGCCCTTGTTGATGGGGTCGATTGCGGCAATCTGCGTACCGGTAAGGCCGGCAGGGTGGGGGCCTTGAAAGTGGTGTATTTCAGCGTTCTTTACCTCTTCGAGAAAGCCGTTGTCGCGGTTGCCTTGCAGCGAGAGGTGCACCGTGCCGGCAATGGCCTTCAGGGCATCGATGCCGGCCTGGAAATCCTTCTCGCAGCCTTTGAGCATAAACGGGATGTCGACCGGCAGGGGCGAAGAATCGAAGGCCGAGATGAATACGGCCTTGGGCTTGGCGTCGCCTTGCGGAACGGTGCCGAACGGACGCTGCTTCAGAAGTGTCCACAAGCCGTTTTCGATCATCGCCTCGCGTTCCTTGCTGGGCTGTATGGCTGCTGCCGGACGGGCTTCGCTGCCGTCGGCCTCGACGACCACAGCCAGCAGGGCCCGCTTGTCGCCGCGCACGATGGACTTCACCGTGCCGCCCACTGGCGCAACGAAGCGTGCCGATGCGTTGTGCTTGTCCTCAAACAGCACGCTGCCGGCCTGCACCACGTCGCCTTCGCTGACCGTAAGGCGCGGCGCAATGCCGACATAGTCGGTGGGCTTTACGGCATAGAGCATCCCCTTCACGGCGCTGCCGCACGTGTGGACAGTCCTGACAGCCGTGCCGGGAATGCCGATGTCCAACCCTTTCTTTATTTTTATTGTATTCATAATATATGTGCTGCAAATAGCGAATAACAGATTGTGGACCGTCGGACGGCTGTTGCGGCCTTCAGTCCACAATCCTTTGGTTTCATTTATGTTGCGCTGTCGTTATTTCTCTTCCTTCAGTGCTTCCAGATCCACGGGCTTCAGCATATTCTCGGGCAGCAGAATCTTGTCCAGCTGCTCCTTGGTCAGCAGCTTGTGCTCCAGCACCAGCTCGTACACGCCGCGGCCGGTCTCGCTGGCCTCCTTGGCAATCTTGGTGCTCTGCTTGTAGCCGATGATGGGGTTGAGCATCGTGACGATGCCGATCGAGTGCTCCACAAGCTCGCGGCAGCGCTTCTCGTTGGCGCGTATGCCGTCGATGCAGAGGGTGCGCAGCGTGTCGAGGCCGTTCTCGAGCAGGTGGATGCTTTCAAACAGCGTGTAGGCGATGACGGGCTCCATCACGTTCAGCTCCAGCTGGCCGTTGTCGCTGGCGAAGGTGATGGTCATATCGTTGCCTATCACCTTGTAGCACACCTGGTTCATCACCTCGGGGATGACGGGGTTGACCTTGCCGGGCATAATCGAGCTGCCGGGCTGGCGCTCGGGCAGGTGTATCTCGTTCAGGCCGCAACGCGGACCGCTGCTGAGTAGACGCAAGTCGTTGCAGATCTTGTTGATTTTCAAGGCAAGGCGCTTCAGGGCCGAGCTGTACTGGATCATACAGCTGGTGGCGCTGGTGGCCTCTATCAGGTTGTCGGCCAGGCGGATGTTCCAGCCGGTCACCTTCTTCAGGGCCTTGATGCAGGCATCGCTGTAGCCGGGCTTCGAGCAGATGCCCGTGCCGATGGCCGTAGCGCCCATATTGACAGTCAGGAACTCGCGGGCCGAAAGGTTCAGGTTGTTCACCTCGCCGCGCAGCGAGGCGGCAAAACCGCCAAAAGTCTGGCCAAGGGTCATAGGCACAGCGTCTTGCAGCTGCGTGCGGCCCATCTTGATGACGTGGGCAAACTCTTCCGACTTGGCTTTCAGCGCGCTGATCATATTCTCGAGGTGGGGCAGGAAAGCCTCGTGCTCAAGGAACATAGCCATATGGATGGCGCAGGGATAGGCGTCGTTGGTGCTCTGGCTGGCGTTGACAACGTCGTTGGGCGAGCAGAACTGGTATTCGCCCTTCTTGTGGCCCATACGCTCCAGCGCCAGGTTGGCAATCACCTCATTGGCAGCCATATTGGTGCTGGTGCCGGCGCCGCCCTGAATCATATCGATGGGAAACTGGTCGTGGTAGCGGCCCTCTATCAGCTGGTCGCAGGCCCAGATGACGGCTTCGCCCTGTTCCTTGGTGATCATACCAACCTCGATGTTGGCCATAGCGGCGGCCTTCTTGGTCATCGCCATACCCTTGATGAAGTTGTGGTAGTCCATCAGCAGGCGGCCGCTGATGTGGAAATTCTCCATAGCGCGTGCGGTCTGCACGCCGTAATATGCCTCCTCGGGCACCTCGTGGGTGCCGAGCAAATCGCTCTCTGTGCGGAATTTTGTATCGCTCATAATCGTTATTTTTGTTATAAGAGTTTATTTGATAGTTTTATATAGCTGCAAACCTCTTCCCGGTTCGCGCTGCAAAAATACTAACATTATTTCTAAAATGCAATCTTTTCGTTCCGAATTATATTTAATGGCATCAGAAGTGAACCCCTGCCTGTCCCGAAACGTCCTGTGCCCGCTGCGATGCGCCGGGGTGCCGACGGCCCGCGCCGCCCGGCTCGCCGACCCCCCTGCGCAGCACCTTCGCCCTACAGAAAACTGACCAAAATCTACCCATCTTCTACTGACGTCGAATTTGATAAGAATTTGGTAAGAATTTGGGTAGAATTTGATAAGAAGATGGTCCTGTTTTGCAGGTATTTATAAAGGCCGAAAAATTGACTTTTCCGGCCTGTTTCGAACTTTTTTGTACTGTTTTTGTAATACTTTGATTATGAAAGTTGTATGCTGAATTTTAAGTTAAATTTGGCAGAAAACTCCAGTTTTGCTTTGTCTGCGTTTTATTCGCTCTTTTGAATAAAAAAAGCAATGCGACACACCCCGGGGATGTGTCGCACTATCCGGACAATCTAATAAAGATTTTGTTCAGACAAACCGACAACAATCAAATTGCTGCAATTCGTGTGCTTGTGGTTGAAAAAAAGGTTTATAGAAACGCCTGGAATACGCCTTTGGCGTTGAATTCCAGCTTGCTGCCGTCGGTGAGCTGCACCTGGTAGCGCTTGGGTGTCTTGGTGACCCACACTATCTGCTGGCCTTCGTAGTATTTGTTGATATGGTTGAGCAGCGCCTGCGGCAGCATCTTGGTGGGCACGCCGCCGTAGCTTTTCATCTCGATCCAGCGTCCCGAGGCGTCGAACTTGATGGTGGAGCCGTCCTCGACCGAGGCTTTGTATTCCACCTTGCGGCCCTGCTTGTTGCGCCAGGCGTCGACGATGGGTGCGCCGTTCCAGGCGTTGCGGATGGTGGTGCGGGCCTGGGCTGGCAGCTGGGTGCTCTTTATCTGTTTGATTTGCGCCGATGCTGTCACCGACAGGGCGACAACAGCGAAGAGTGTGAGAATCAGTTTTTTCATTATGGTTTATTTGTTTATATATATTGATACAATAAATATGTGTACGTCAGGATTCGAATATCAGCCTTTCTGCTTTCCGCTCTTCGTTTTCCGCTCTCCGCTCTCCGCTTTCCGCTTCATAGGCGATGTGGCCGTTGACGAAGGTCATTTCGACGCGGCTGTGGAAGGTCTGCCCCTCGACGGGCGACCAGCCGCACTTGTAGAGCAGACTCTGTTTGGTGACGCGGTTTTCGACGTTGGGGCGCACCAGCGTGAGGTCGGCCTTGTAGCCTTCGCGGATGAAGCCGCGTCCGCGGATGCTGAACAGCGTGGCGGGGTTGTGGCACATCAGCTTGACAATCAAAGGCAGCCAATTGTCGCGGAATTCGCGCTGCTCGTCGGCGTTGTAGCTGTTGTGCATCAGCGGTTCGAGCATCATCGTCAGCGAGTGCTGTATGCTGGGGATGCCGCCCGGGGCGTCGAAGTAGCGCTGCTGCTTGCTGGCCAGCGTGTGGGGGGCGTGGTCGGTGGCGATGGTGTCGATCAGACCGTCGTAGAGGGCGGCCCAGAGGGCTATGCGGTCCTCGTTGCGCTTGATGGCGGGGTTGCACTTGATGAGGTTGCCCAGTTCGGCATAGTCGCGGTCGTCGAACCAGAGGTGGTTGGGGGTCACTTCGGCGGTGACGTGTTTCTGGTCGAGTGGCAGGTTGCTGAGCAGGTCCAGCTCGGTGGCGGTGCTGATATGGGCTATGTGGAGGCGCGTCTTGTAGCGTCGGGCGCGCTCAATGGCCTTGTAGGTGCTGACGTAGCAGGCCTCGGTGGTGCGTATCTGGGGATGCAGGGCTGCGGTCTCGCGGTCGGTGCCGGCGCATTCGAGCTTGAAATTGTGCAGGTTGGCCTGGACAATGGCTTCTTCTTCGCAATGGGCGACGATGAGTTTGCGCGCTTGCGAGAAGAGGCGGTCGAGGACGCGCTCGTCGTTGACCAGCATATTGCCTGTACTGCTGCCAAGGAATAGCTTGATGGCGGCATATTTGGTGGGGTCGGCCTCGAGCAGCTGGTCGATGTTGTCGTTCGTTGCGCCGAGCATAAAGCCATAGTTTGCAGCGCTTTTCTCGGCTGCCAGCTGGCATTTTTCTTCCAGCAGATCCATCGTGGTGGTCTGCGGCTTGGTGTTGGGCATATCGATGAACGAGGTGACACCACCGGCCACTGCCGCGCGGCTCTCGCTTGCGATGTCGGCCTTCTCGGTCAGCCCCGGCTCGCGAAAATGAACGTGAGAGTCAATAATTCCCGGAAGCAACAATAAGTCGCTTGCGTCGATAGAGCGGAAATCAGAAGAAGGGGTGCAAGAATCGATATTGCTTGTGTCGATTTTTGCAATGATGCCATTTTCGATGAAAACATTGCCTTTAAAGATTTTGCCTTCATTGACAATGGTGGCGTTATGAATCAGGTAGTCCATCGGTCAAATCAATTGTCGCAAAATCAGAATTTTGTCTTCTCGGCCCAGCGACGGGCGGCTTCGTAGGCGTCGGCGGAGGTGTTGTAGATGTTCTTGACAACGAACTGGCCGGTGTGGTCGATGCAGCCCCAGCGGCCGTCCATCTTGGCCGGAGCGGCGCGGTTGTTCCAGGTCTTGATGAAAAGCTTGGCGTCCTCGAAGGTGGGCTCGATGACCCACTGGCCTTTGAAGTTGACGTAGCCCCAGTATTTGGTTTCGGGGTTGCGGATGGGGTAGAGCCAGTGGCCCAGTTCCTGGTCGTTGTCCCATTCGTAGCCGGCCTGCCAGGCTTCGCTGCTGAGGGTGAAGACGATCTGCGACAGCAGTTCGCCGTTGTTGTCGATGCTGCCCCATTTGCCGTCGAGCTTGCAGGTGGCGAAGAGGCCGGTGTCGTTGGTGAAGCGCGTGGCATCGTCATAGATGGGGCTGATGGCCCATTCGCCTTCGTAGTCGACCCATCCGTATTTGCCTGTTGTGATGTCGGTTACGGGCAGGCGCCAGTCGTTGATGTTGCGGCCGTGCTCCTTCTGGCTGAGGGCATAGTCGGCATCGTCGCGGGTGAAGAAGATGCACTTGGATATAGTGTTGCCGTTGCGGTCGATGGAACCCCATCGGCCATCGCGTTTCACTTGGGCGTAGATGTAGTTGTGGTCGGGTCCGAAGTAGTCATAGTCCTCGTATTCGGCATCGACGACCCAGCGGCCGAGGTAGTTGACGTAGCCCCATTTGCCGGATTCCTTGTCCTTGGTGGGGTAGCGCCAAGTGTCGTAGTTGCGGCCGTGGATCCATTGTCTGCCAGCTAGTTGGGCGTGTTCCATCTCCATAAAGGTGGGGGCGATGACCATCACGCCCTTGCGGTCGATGCAGCCCCATCGGCCGGCGGTCTTGACGGCGGCGAAGCTCATCGGCTCGTCGCCCTCGAACTGCGAAGCACCGTCGTAGTCGGGCTGGAACTTCCAGTTGCCGTAATAGTCAACGAAGCCCCATTTGCCGCTGGCAGGGTTCTGGGCAGCATAGAGCCATTTGCCAGGTTCGTCGCCTTTCTCCCATTCGCGACCTGCCTGTTCGGCCTCGTCGCTGGTGATGAAAATGTTGCGCACAATCATTTTTCCGCGGTTGTCGATGCAGCCCCAGAAGCGGTCGATTTTGACGACGGCGAAGCGTTTGAAATGGCCTTGGAATTCGAACGCATACTGGAATTGAGGTGCAATCATCCAGGCACCTTCGTTATTTTTGTAGCCGTAGGTCTTGGTGCTGGCGTTCATTGCAAGTTTTTGAGCGTCAGCATTTATGGCGACAAATGCCGCCAGCGCAATCAGCAAAAAGAGTCTTTTCATATTGCCTTTTTATATTATCGAAACAAAATGCAAAGATACGAAAAGAATTTGAAATAATTGAAAATTGAAGATTGAAATTTGAAATCAGTTGTTATTGCGTTAGTGTGTTAGTGTTGCCGCGGTCATTTGCCGGTATTGTCAAACAAGGTCATCACATCTTCAATTTTTTCACATTTCATTATTCTTTTGTCGGGCGACACAAGCAGTATTCCCGGGAAGACTGTTATGTTGCACGCTTTCCCTAACCCTTTTGCACAGAAGGCATAGTGCTCAATTCCGTAGCGACCGAGCTGCTCTTCGACCATTGCCCTGTCTGCCGCGAACGGGTCGATTATCATCAGTTTGATGTTGTGTGAGTCGATGAAAGACATTATTGGCGAGTTGGGTTTCGAGAGATTTCGCAGGGTTTCGATGCAAGGTTTGCAACCGCGGCTCCAAAAGTAGACCAGCAGCCAGCCATTCTCTTGCTGCAAAGTTGTGGTGTGTCCGTTCTGCGTCATAAGCGGATATCGAAGCAGGACGGAGTCGTTGTTGCCGTCGGCACTTTTTCCCAGGTGGTAGGCCTGCGGCGGATTGTCTAGATTATTGTGATGCGTATAGCCGGAATAAATCTTTTGGCGGAAATCAAAGAGTTTTAGCAAGTTGTTCCATTCTCCGTGGGCGGTTGGGCGTATATGGATTTCGAATTTTTCTGTTCCGTACTTCAGTGCCAAATTATTTTCCACATTCATCGGGGTAGCGTAGATGTATTTCAGACGCGAAGAATCGAGACTATAGTATAAGCTAACATTATAAAAGTCAGGAATATCAAATCTGGATGTGGCTTCGTTGTATGCGTGATGCGATGTGTCGCGCCTCAGGAGTACACGGAATTTTTCGCCAGCGACAACGGAGTCGAAACTGTAGTCAAAATTGAAGTATGCATAGCGATAATCAATCCATTTGTTCTGAAAGGCCAAAGGCGCAAAAAAACGCACTTTTTCATCAAGGTGTTGCGCCCTGATGTCGTAGGTGGCAAATGATGTGCTGTCATTGTCGTTTTTGTGTGCAGTCATTGTCTCGTGTGTGTAGCGGTCCACAAACATCAGGCTGTCGTCGGAGAAGAACCAATACTTATAGTTGTCTATAACCACATAGTCGCCTCCTTGTTTGATAACGGTATAATTATCAGGCACGTTCTCGCCATTAAGCAAGGAGTGGGTTATTTCCAGAATCCTGTTCTTGTCAGCGCATACCGAACGGGCTATATTATTCAGGTAGAACGCGTTGCTGTTCTTGGCAGAATACAGGCGCATTTCTTGAGCCTTGCTATGCACTGCGGCTGTCAGACATATGGCAAAGACGAGAAAACCGAAACTTGGATGCGGCAGATCAGCAATTTGTAGATGGTTGTTGTATGGGTGTTTTGTCAGCATAATCGTTTAGGATTTTTGAGTTCGCCACAAAGTCCTTTATTATAGCATCAATCAGTTAATCCTATGTCCGGTTGAGTCGTATGTTCCGTATGGAGGCCACATCTTTATGTTCCGCATTTCCTCTGTGGGAGGAAAGGTCGGGTGGTAGAACATCGAACGAAAATCATTCAAGCTAATGTCATATCGTTGCAAAACAGCATAGAAATTTCGAATGGAATCCCACCCTGCTGTATGCATCAGTTCCGTTGAAAATACGAATAAGGAGATTGTGTCTGTACTATATTCTTTATAAAAATCCTCCAAATTGGTTCTTGAATCGTAAATTGTCTGATAGTCTTCGGCTTTTACGTCGACGACTCGTGGAATCGCAAAAGGTAAACTTGTATCAGGATATATTATTGTATGTAAACTATACGGGGGGATCAGTATTGAGTATACTGATATTTCGTATTCTGCATTATTCTGAAAATCAACGATGGTTCTGTCTAAATGCTCTTCCATCCAAGATTCACATCCGGAGAGGGTGAGACAGAACGCGATTCCGATAACAATACTGTGTTTCATTTTAAACCTATTTTTTTTCTCATAATTGGTTATTTTATAGTGTTTTGAATTAAAAATGACATCAGTTTTGTCTCTGCAAATATACAAATATTTTTTCAATATTTATCATATACGGAATTGTATTATTATGTTGTGACGTTTATTGGCAGAGCCTACAGCACGCCACGCGGTTATTTTTAAAGGGTAACCAATCATCATTCATCAAACGGCTTTGTGTTTTTTCACAAAAAGAGTGTAAAATAAAAAATATTTTGCTGAATGGTTTATTTGTTGTATCTTTGCAAATTACAAATAATGTTAAAAATAATTTAATATCATTGATATGCAAAGAGATAACGAGATTTTTGACCTCATACAGAAAGAGCGTGAGCGTCAGACCAAGGGCATCGAACTGATTGCCTCCGAGAACTTTGTCAGCGACCAGGTTATGGAAGCTATGGGCAGCGTGATGACGAACAAGTACGCTGAGGGCTATCCCGGCAAGCGCTACTATGGCGGCTGCCAGATTGTGGACCAGAGCGAGACCATCGCCATCGAGCGCGCCAAGAAACTGTACGGCGCCTGCTGGGCCAACGTGCAGCCCCACAGCGGTGCACAGGCCAATATGGCTGTGTTCCTGGCTTGCCTGAACGCCGGCGACACCTTTATGGGTATGGACCTGAACCACGGCGGCCACCTGAGCCACGGTAGCCCCGTGAACTTCAGCGGCATTATGTACAAAGTGGTTGGATACCAGGTGAAGGAAGAGACCGGCACGGTCGACTATGACGATATGGAGAAGAAGGCTCTCGAGCACCGTCCGAAACTGATCATCGGTGGCGGTTCGGCTTATAGCCGCGACTGGGATTGGGCCCGTATGCGCGAAATTGCCGACAAGATTGGCGCCATCCTGATGGGCGACATCAGCCACCCCAGCGGTCTGATTGCCAAGGGCTATCTGAACAATGCCATCAAGTATTGCCACATCGTCACCACCACGACCCACAAGACCCTGCGCGGACCGCGCGGCGGTATGATCCTGATGGGTCAGGACTTCGACAACCCGTGGGGCAAGACCACTCCGAAGGGCGAAATCAAGAAGATGAGCGCCCTGCTCGACAGCGCCGTGTTCCCCGGCACCCAGGGTGGTCCTCTGGAGCACGTCATCGCCGCCAAGGCTGTTGCTTTGGGCGAGGCTTTGACCGACAACTACGACCAGTACATCCAGCAGGTGATGAAGAACGCAAAGGTGATGAGCGAGGCCTTTATGGCCAAGGGCTACAAGGTCATCAGCGGCGGTACGGACAACCACCTGATGCTTATCGACCTGCGTCCCAAGTTCCCCGAACTGACTGGTAAGGAGGCTGAGAACGCACTGGTTGCCGCCGACATCACCATCAACAAGAATATGGTGCCTTTCGACAGCCGCAGCGCCTTCAAGACCAGCGGTCTGCGCGTCGGAACGCCGGCTATCACCACCCGTGGCCTGAAAGAGGGCGATATGAAGGTGATTGTCGATATGATTGACACCGTGCTCTGCAACCCGACCGACGAGGCCGTCCGCGCCCGCGTTGCCGGCCAGGCCAACGAGATGATGCAGAACCGCCCGCTGTTTGCGTGGTAGGATGCCAATGCGCTAATGCGTTAATGCTTTAATTCGTTAGCGCTTTAATGTAAATAACAAGGAACCCCGAATGCC
>DFHL01000128.1:14339-21612 GCA_002371315.1 Bacteroidales bacterium UBA3724
AAAAAAGTGGTCTGTTACAGATTCGAACTGTAGACCTCTTCCGTGTGAAGGAAGCGCTCTGAACCAACTGAGCTAACAGACCATTGTGTTTTGCCTGGCGGGACGAAACCGCTTGTCCCCTCTCGAAAACGGGTGCAAAAGTACAACTTTTTTTTCATTCGTTGCATCTTTTTGTGAAAAAAATATTGCACTCCTCGGATGAATCGGATCTTGTCTGTTGTAAATCAGGCGGATGATGGCCGATTGTTTTTCTTGCCAACCTACGGTGACGATGCCTTCTGTAGGCTCTGCGGAGCACCCGGGGGCATCCTTTTTCCCCGAAATTGGGCCACGAAACGGCGCTGTTTGCTTTTTTTCAAAACAGGGCAAAAAAGGCCATTTTTACCCCTCTCGTAAAGTACTGCAAAACAGGATCATCTTCTTATCAAATTCTACCCAAATTCTACCCAAATTCTTACCCGGTTCGACGCCGGTAGAAGATGGTCGGTTTTTGGATGCTTTTTTGTGCAAATTTGCTGCTGCGTTAGTGGCTGACGCAACAAATTTTTTCCACATTTACGCATTCAATAATTTTTTTTTTGCTGTTTGTGTAAGAAAACTGACTTTTGTTCGTCATATAGTCAAAAACAAGTTTTAGATGGATCAAAACGACTTCAAACGACATATCATCCCCCTGCAAAGCCCGATGCAGCTGCTGGCAGAGCGTATGCTTGGCGATGTGGCTGACGCCGAGGATGTTGTGCAGGATGTCTTTGTTGCTCTTTGGAACCGTCGCGACGAGTTGGACCGCGTTGTGAAGCTTGATTCTTATTGCCTGCAGATGGTGCGCCTGCGATGCATCGACCTGATTCGCAAGCGCAAACGCGACGCTTTCCACAACGAGCAGATTGCCTACCTGAGCGACAAGGAGGTGGAAATGGAGGTCGAGGAGACCGCCAGCCGTGCCGCCCTGCTGGACCGCCTGCTGGGCGAGCTGCCCGAAAAACAGCGCGAGGCCCTGAAAATGAAGTACGTCGAAGAGCGCGACACGCAGTACATCGAACAGGCACTACAGATGAGCAGCAGCAATGTCTACACTACCATTTCGCGCGCAATACAGTCATTAAAAGATAAAATCAAAACCCTGAAGATATGAACAACAATCCTGATATTGACAAGCTTTTTGAAGCCGCGCGCCGCCGCGAGGCCGACCTGCGCCGCCAGCAGCAGCTGAGCGATATGATTGACCGCTTGGCGGAAGACGAGCGGAAAGCGGAAAGCGGAAAACGGAAAACGAAAGGCGGTCTGTTTTGGACGTATGCGGGTATTGCCGCCAGCGTCCTGCTGCTGGCCAGCGTAGGGCTGCACATCCTTTCGCAGGACAGCACTTCGCCGTCTCAGCAGCAGCTGATTGCCGGAACCAAGCCGCAACTGACAACTGCCGTTGATTCGACTGCAGGCATCCCCGCTACGCAAACCGATGTCGTCGTGCCGGTGCTGAAGCCGCACGCATCTCCGATTCTTGCGCAAAGCGAAGCGCTGGCCGAGGTGCAGTCGCCCGAGTCGCGGCAGAATGAAATTGAAGAGAAAGAAGCCGCTATCGAAACGGCCACCGTTTTGCCCGACGAACCGCTTTTGGCCGAAGAAACGCAAATCGGTGACGTGGATACGGAGAACGAGTCTGACGCATCAAAGGGTTCTCACACCATACAACCTGCTTCTCCGATTGTCTACGAGCGCACGTCGACGCGCCTGGTGTGCGGTTCGGGGTGCAGTCCCGAAGTGCGTCCCAGCCAGGAGGATACGCCCCTTTTCGCTTTTACAAACATCTCAAGTACAGGTACCACCATTGGTATAGGAGGAAGCGCATTCTGAATCACCGCACTGCGCTCCGCTTGTACGGTGTTATTAAGATTGAGCCTCTTCGAGGCATTATTATGAAAAAAGGATAATCATTTTCAAAAAAAACTGTAAGAAATCCGAGTGTCGTTCGTCTTTAAGGCAGAAACACAAAAAAACGTATCAAAATGAAAAAATCAACTCTTTTAGCAGCAGCAACATTTATTGTTCTTATTGTTTTCGCCTTTGGCACAAGTGCCAGCGCACAAAACGAATACCGCATCAGCCAGCCCATACCCGACAGCATCTCGAGCCTCGTCATCTACGACGGATGGCAGGTACGCATCCGCCACGGCGAACAGTCGTCGCTGACCATCGTCACGCCGTGCAGCGTCTTCTTCGAAGAAGGAAATGAGCCGCAAGTCAGCGCGGTCAAAGGTTGCGAGCTGACCCTGCGGAACAACAGCCAGATGCCGAAAAGCACGGTCGTGGAAATCACCCTGAAGCACAAACTCCATTATCTGCAAATCGAGAAAAACGCCACCGTCCAGACGGACGACCTGTTGTTCTACGGCAAAGGTGCCAACGTGAATATTTTTGAAGGCGCCACCGTCAGCGGCCGCTCGTGGAAGGGCGAGAAAGAGCTCGAGGTGGATGTTGAGCACGACGCGACGCTGCGGCTCGACACGCTGCAGGCAGCCGACGAACTGACGCTGCTGCGCGCCTACAGAGCCACCGTGCATTGTCCTGTGCTCATCAGCAACAACACCAAGGTCCGGAACGACATCAATAGCTTCGGTTCGCTCTACCAAACCGACGTCGCCCGCAACCTGAGCGTCAAGAACGTGAACCGCAGCTGGACGGAACACTTGGAAGGCGTGTCGGTCAGCTTTGGACTCACTTCGCCGGTTCCGCTCTATATGAACAACAAAAGCGGTTCGCCCTACAACCGCGGCGAGAATTACCGCATCACGATGGCTACCTCTTTCCTCAAGCCGTTCCGCCTGGCTGAAAACTTCACTTTCAAGCCCTGGCTCAACCTTGATGTAGACTGGAGCCGTCTGCTGAACAGCGTCAGCTATGACGGCAACGCGTTGCAGCTCAACACTCCAACTTCGGGCGAGATACCGCAGCAGCATCTCTATTCCGAGCATCTGGGCGTGAAGCTGCAGTTCTGCTACAGTTTTGGACAGCGGAACCCCGAAACTGGCAAGAAACCGTTCTTCTTGAACTTCGGTGTCGATGCAATGTGCAGTCTCGGCGAGCGCCTCGTGACACGCACTATGGGCACCGACAACCGCTGGAACCGTACTCGCGAAAAGACCGATGTGATGAATCCCTGGCAGCTGCGCGCATTCGTAAGCTTGGGAAGTCCGGTCAACCTCGGCGGCTCGATAGGTCTGACCTACGACCTGCTGCCCACCTTCCGCACCGGCACCGATGCCGACAAGATCCACACACTGGGTGTCACTCTAAGCTTCTGACGGCCTCTTCATAGTTGCGCAGACTCGCAGTCTTCATCAGCCGCTTGTAGATTTTCTTGTCCACAAGCGGTTTTTGGTATTCCCAGAAGGCCTGCATCCGCGCCAGCACCTGCTGGTCGCCCTGCAGCGTCCGGCAGGCATATTCGTACAGTCGGCGGTGCATCTCGAGGCTTGTCGCCAGCCGCTCGCCTTCGCTGTATTCACGCCCTTCGCGCCACTCTTTGGCCAGCGTGGGACGTGCCAGCAGTCCTCGGCCTATCATTATGCCGTACAGGTCGGGGAAAAGGCTGGCAATGCGGTCGATGTCGTCCGGCGAGGTGATGTCGCCGTTGTAGACTGTTCGGTGCCGCGAGCGCTCCTTCATCTGTCGGAATACTTCGCTGTCGGGCTCGCCTTTGTATTGCTGCTTGCCCAGTCGCGGATGGATGGTGATGTATTCCAAATCGAAGTCGTTTAGGATTTCGATTGTCTTCAGCCCTTCGTCAGCCGATGTGAAGCCCGAGCGCATCTTGACGCTGGCTTTCAGCGTGCCGTGTCTCTTCAGCTCCTGCATCATCTGCTCGACCTTGTCGGGGTTGGCCAGCGCGGCCACTCCGCGGCCGCGCCCCGTCTGTAGCGGAAAAGGACAGCCAAGGTTCAGGTCGACGCGGCTGTATCCGGCCTGTTCGATGACGGCAAGCAGCGGCACCAGTTCGTCGGTGCCAGCGGCAATAACCTGAGGCACCAGCGCGACGCCGCAGTTGCTTTCGGGTGCTATGTCGCGCAGGTCCTTATTGCGGATTGTTCCGCCGTCGCAGCGCACGAAAGGGGAGAAGTATTCGTCAATGCCGCCCGCCACCTCGTTGTGGATGCTGCGGTATATGTGGTCGGTGTAGCCTTGCAGGGGTGCAAAAAAGAGCTTCATTTTTCCTGTTTTTTAGTTCGTCGTTGGCGTCTTATGCTGCATATTTTAATGTATAACGCAGAAAATAATGAAAAATTTTATCCACTTCAACTTTTTGAAATTAAGCAATATATGGTGTGGATGTTGGAAAAATCTTTGCAAAAGTGCATCTTTTTTTTGCCAGTTTGAAAATTCTTTGTACTTTTGCACTCGCTTTCAACAAGAAAATGATCTGCTAGCTCAGTTGGTTTAGAGCGCTTGCTTGACAGGCAAGAGGTCACAAGTTCAAATCTTGTGCAGATCACCAAAACCGCTCCAAAAGAGCGGTTTTTTTATGCCCAAATATACTGAAAACCCGCCCGTTGTGGCGGATTGCAAATACGATGCATCGGCGGATACTCCTGTTTGTTGTGTTCGTTAAGAATAGGGGTCTCCATATTGCTCTAATATTACGGTTCTTTGTATTAGCGGCAGATAATCTTCTCTTAGCAGCTGCAGTCGGATGTCCAGCATATCAGCATATTTCTTTTCTGGAGGGACGTTTACGGGATAGCAGAGTTCCAAAGAATTGCCGCCGTTTACGTTGTCGACCCAATCTTGCATAACGTTGATGTATGCTTTCAGTGCGTCGTACTTGGTCGGGGTGCTGGCAAAATCGAAATATGCGGGTGGAATATCGCCGACAATAATCCAGAAATAGTTATTTTTGGAAGGCTTGCCGTAGACCTGTACTCTGAAGAGGAAAATATTGAGAATGTATCCAAAAGATGCTGCAATCCAACCGTCGATTATCTTCACACACCAATCGAACCCCATAAGATAGTTCTCCGCCTCGTTCAATGAAGCTATAACCTCGTCTTTGTACTCCAAACCAGAAGTCTCAATGTCGGCGACATTGATCATAGTCGATGTGTCGATATTTGACTTGCTTTTTGGCATATCTTTTGCTTTTGGGGAAAAACTTTAGATTGTGCATACGATGTTGCGGTAGCCGATTTCGGCGAGGAAATCGAAGGCGCCTTCCCAGCGGTCCAGGTCCGAGGGCTGGTGGGCGTCGGTGCTGACGAGGAGGGGGATGCCGAGGGTGTCCATAAATCGCACGGCCTCCTTCGAGGGGTAGTAGTCGGTGTGGCGGCCCTTGTAGAGCCCGCGCGTGTTGAGCTCGCAGATGCAGCCCGTTTCGGAGATGAGCTGCAGGGTCTCGAACAGCAGGTCGCGGTACCAGCGGTCGGCGCAGCTGAAGTAGCGTTCGCGGTTGTGCATCACTATCTTGTCGGGATGGCCTACGATGGTGGGCCTATTTTGCTCAATCATAGCGTTCTGCTGGTGGAAGTAGGCGCGCACGCCAGCGCGAATGTCGTCGCCGAAGATGTGGTGCAGCCCGTTGTCGTAGGTCTCCTGGCGAGGCCCGTCGATGAACCAGAGGTGATAGGGTATCTGCTGCCGTTCGTCGCCCTTGGCGGTGGCCGAAAGGTGGCGCAACTCGCTGACGTCGTTGGGGTTGGGGATGAGGTGGACGCTGCCGATGGTGTAGTCGAGGCCGCCCTGCTCGACAAGAGGGGTGAAGTCTTCCAAAAGTCCTGGAATATAGTCGATTTCGAGTCCCAGACGGATGTCGATGCGGCCGGCATATTCGGCCTTGAGGGCGCGCACCTCGTTGCAGTAGTTCAGATAGTCGTCGTCCTTGATCGAAAAGTTATTGGGGAATGGGACTGGGGCGTGACCGCTGAAGCCCAGGGCTTTGAAGCCTTTCGAGAGGGCGTAGTCGACATATTCGCGCAGCTCGCCGCGGCCGTCGCAGTGGCGCGAGTGGGTGTGGTAGTTAGAAATCATATTGCATAGTTAATGACAGTCGCAGATTGCTGGTCGGTGTGTTGTAGCCGGCTTTGGTGTACTCCGCTTCGGCGGTGAAACTGAGGGCTTTATTGGTCCGGTAGGTCAGGCGGGGCTGTATGCGCCACAGGTATTCGATGTCGTGGCCGCGGCCGAAGCAGTTGGCATAATCGGTGTTGCCGAAGTCCTTGTTTTGGGCATAGCCGAGGAAAATGCCTGGCCGCCAATGGCCTGCATTGCGCGAAAGGTCGACCCAGATGGTATTGAAGTGCCAGTCGCTGAAGGTCGAGTCGGCCAGCATCAGGTATCCGCCCAGCGAGCAGCCCTCGTAGAGGCTGTTGTTGAGCAGCGTCTGTGCCTTGATGTCGAGCTGTCCTATTCTCGCCTTGCCGAAAATGGTGTAGCTCGGCGACGAGTGCAGGCGCCCCTGAGGGTCGGGCACGATGGGCTGGATGGTCTTGAGGTTGGCGGCGGCGCCAAACAGCAGAGACTGAGTGCAATACATCACACGGAGATTCAGCTCGGGTACCAGGCTGTTGCGCGCAAAGAGGGTGCTGGTCGCCGCCGCGCCGTTCAGCAGGCCTTGGCTGGCGTTGTCGAGCTGCCACATCGCCGTGGCGGCTATTTCGACGGGGCCCAGCGGGATGCGGTAGCGCACCTGGTTGTAGCGGGCGTAGGGGTGGAACGGCGCGCCCATATTGAGCGGGTTGGTCATCGGCATAATCTCGGGGATGACCATAGCGTACCAGTACTGGCCGACGAGCAGCGCGCCGCCGCGTTCCCAGTCGAGGCTGATGTAGGCGTGGCGCAGGCGCAGGTCGTTGTTGCTGGCATTGGTGCTGCCGGTGAAGTCGCCTTCGACCGAGACGAACGTCTTGGCTCCCAGCACTTCAGGCCCCGCGATACCCAGGTTCAGGCGCGTGGTGATGCTCATCATATTGGCCTGCCAGCCGTCGTTCAGGTCGCGTCCGCTGGCATCGAGGACGATAGGCTTGGGGTAGAAGAGCATCATATCCTCGCGGCCGCCGACCACCGAGCGGCTGTCGGCATAGAAGTGTGGATTGACAAATCCGTGGAAATCAAAGCGGAACGGCTTCGAAGCGCTGTCGCTCTGGGCCTGCACGGCGAAAGCCAGCACGAGCGAAAAAATCAGTAACGCACTCTTTTTCATACGATTGTGAACTGTTTTCTTTGTATTATGTTGATACTTAGGCTTTTGAGGTACCTTCTACGTCATATGTACAGTATATGTACA
>DFHL01000118.1 GCA_002371315.1 Bacteroidales bacterium UBA3724
TTTTCCCAAAGGCATCCTCGATGCCTGTCTGTCGCTTGGTGCCACACGCTGGGAGACCCTCAAGGTGGTAGTGCGCCAGATAGCTCCAGGTATAGCAACAGCCACGCTGCTTTCGGTGGGGCGCGCTATCGGTGACGCCGCCAGTGTGATGTTTACGGCGGGCTATACCGACAGCATTCCTACATCGCTCTCGCAGCCAGCCGCAACGCTGCCGCTGGCTGTCTTTTTCCAACTCAGCAGTCCCATCCCCGAGGTAGTCGACCGCGCCTATGCTGCCGCCCTGGTGCTGACGGCTATCGTATTGGTGCTGAGCATTGCGGGTAGGTTCATTACCGCCCGCTTCTCGAGAAACAAAGTGTCTTGATAATCTAATTGACGAAATAGATGATAGAAGTAAAGAAACTGAATGTCCATATAGGAGACAACCATATTCTCAAAGACGTCGATTTGCTCTTTCCCGAAAGAAGCATAACCTGCATCGTCGGTCCGTCGGGTTGTGGTAAAAGTACACTGCTGCGCACCCTCAACCGATTGATTGATTCGACAGAGGGGGTGCGTGTTGACGGTCAGGTGCTTGTCGACGGCGAAGACATAATCGACAGCCGGTCGGACATCACGGAGCTGCGCCGCCGTATCGGTCTTGTAAGCCAGCGCCCTTGTCCGCTGCCAATGTCAATCTATGATAATGTGGCCTATGGCTGCCGCATCAACCGTATGTTCAAAAAGCGTCGCGAGCTGGTTCTCCACGTGCGCCAATGCCTGCGAGCCGTAGGTCTTTTGGACGAAATCAAAGGCCGAATGCATACTCCCGCTTCGCGTCTTTCTATCGGTCAGCAGCAACGCCTGTGTCTTGCCCGCTCGTTGGCGGTGCATCCGGACTATATCCTTGCCGATGAAGCCACCAGTGCCCTCGACCCCATCTCAAGCAAAACGGTAGAGGACCTCTTTGTTTCGCTCAAAGACAGATATAGTATTATTATGGTTACGCATACCTTACGACAGGCACTCCGCATTGCCGACAATGTGGTGTTTATGTATCTCGGCGAAATCATCGAAACGGGTCCGGCATCACAGGTCTTCAACAATCCTCAAAAAGAGCTGACCCAGAAATACCTGTCGGGGGCATTCAGTTGATAATTCATTTTATAACAACGTAACTGCTTTTGCTATGAAACTCACTCATCTTAAAGAACTGGAATCGGAATCGATATATGTTCTCCGCGAAGTGGCGGCACAATTCGAACGGCCAGTAATCCTTTTTTCCGGTGGCAAGGATTCTATTGTTGTCACTTACTTGGCTTACAAAGCCTTCTATCCAGCCAAGATACCATTCCCCCTGCTGCATATCGACACGGGGCACAACTTTCAGGAAACGATAGAATACCGCGACAGTCTGGTGCAAAAACTCGGCGCACGCCTTGTTGTCGGTTCGGTGCAGGAAAGTATTGACACCGGACGTGTCAAAGAAGAAAAAGGCTACAATGCCAGTCGTAACCGTTTGCAGACCACAACGCTACTTGATACCATCGAAAAATACAAGTTCGATGCCTGTGTTGGCGGAGCCCGTCGCGATGAGGAGAAGGCACGTGCCAAGGAACGTTTCTTCTCGCATCGCGACGAGTTTGGCCAGTGGAATCCTAAAAACCAGCGGCCCGAATTGTGGAACAACTTCAATGGCAAAAAAAACATTGGCGAGCACTTCCGTGTGTTTCCTATCAGTAATTGGACTGAAATGGATGTGTGGCAATACATTTATGCTGAACAAATTCCGTTGCCGTCGCTCTATTTCACCCATAGCCGTCGTTGTGTGCTTCGCGACGGAGTGTGGCTGGCTGCTGAACCCTGCATCAATTTGCGACCCGACGAGGAGGTGATACAGCAGCGTGTGCGATGCCGCACTATCGGCGACATCACCTGCACGGGTCTCACTGTTAGCGAGGCCAACAGTCTGGAGGACATCATCGCCGAGATTGCTGCCACCCGCATCACCGAACGTGGCGGCCGTGCTGACGACAAACGCAGTGAGACGGCTATGGAAGACCGCAAAAAGGAAGGGTATTTTTAGTATAGTTTAAAGTTAAAAGATAATTGTTCATTATAATATATTGATTATGAATAATGGATATCTCGATATGGAATTGTTGCGCTTCACAACGGCAGGAAGTGTCGACGACGGCAAAAGCACGCTGATTGGTAGGCTGCTCTATGACAGCAAGAGTATCTTTGAAGACCAGCTTGAAGCCGTAAAACAAGCCTCCGTCAGCCGTGGCAACGAAGAAGTCAATCTTGCCTTGCTCACCGATGGTTTGCGTGCCGAACGCGAACAAGGCATTACCATCGACGTCGCTTATCGCTATTTTGCTACCCCGAAACGCAAGTTCATCATTGCCGACACTCCGGGTCACGTGCAGTATACGCGCAATATGGTTGCTGGTGCCTCGACGGCAGATTTGGCACTGATTATTGTCGACGCACGCAATGGGGTGGTGGAGCAAACGGTGCGTCACAGCTGCATAGCGTCGCTGCTTGGCATCCCATACATCGCTGTCTGCATCAACAAGATGGACCTTGTTGAGTTTGACGTGGCACGTTACGAAGAGATAAAGAGAGAATACCTTGCGATGGCAGAAAAGATGGACATACGCTCGCAATTGTTTTTTATTCCCATCTCGGC
>DFHL01000012.1 GCA_002371315.1 Bacteroidales bacterium UBA3724
TAGGCACACCGCAGCGGGAAGCCGAAGCGTCCGGCGATGCTGGTGGTCACAACCAACTGTCCCCCACCACGTTCTATCATCCGCGGCAGGATATTCTTGGTCAGTATGACGGGGGCGAAATAGTCGATGTCCATCACCTTGCGGATGACGCGCATCTCGGTCTCGACGGTGGTGCCGCGCTGGCTGATGCCGGCATTGTTGTACATGATGTCGATGCCACCAAAGCGGTTCCATGCCTGCTCAGCAAGGGCGTCGAGCCCGTCGCTGTCCGACAGGTCGAAAGGCAGCGCTGCCGCATCGGGAGCGCCGAGCTCCTTACAGCGGGCCACGACCTTTTCGAGCAGGTCGGCCTCCAAAGCGGTGACAATGACACGCGCACCCTCCTCGGCAAATCGATAGGCCGTAGCTTCACCGATGCCCGACGAAGCTCCCGTAATCCACACTACTTTGTTGTCAAACTTTTTCATACTATTTCTCTTGATCTACCAGTTCCTTGAACCACTGGGCACGGTC
Organism: Bacteroidales bacterium UBA3724; assembly: GCA_002371315.1. Lineage (GTDB taxonomy): Bacteria > Bacteroidota > Bacteroidia > Bacteroidales > P3 > Colimorpha. The sequence continues at coordinate 514 of DFHL01000012.1, forward strand.
GCAACCCTCGCCGGTATTGAGCAGCACAACGTCGCCGCTCTTGATTTCGCCGCGGTCGACAGCTTGGAAATAACCGGCATAGCACACCATCGAGGCGGGGCCCATCAGCACTCCGCGGCTGGCCTTCATCTCCTTGCCATAGCGGGGCAGCTCGGCCTCCTTGACGCGGATGAAGGTGCCTCCCGAACGGCGCACCAGCGGAGCCACCAGCGGATAGTTGCCCGGATTGGCGGCGGTGAGGATACCGATGCGGGTCTTGATGTCCTTCTTGGCCTCATACTGCTGCTCCCACCCCTGGGGGAAACCGGCAGCTGTGGCCTTCTCCCAGGCCGTCACCATCGGGTCGCACTCGTCCTGCTGCACCAGCAGCATACGAGGCAGCTGGTAGTCGCCAGCCATAGCCTGCAGGTCGCGGAAGCCCTTCTCGAACGCCAACGGCGACGTGCCACCAGCCACAGCCTGCATATAGACCGTGGGCAGCTGCCCCATCTGGCGCAGGCACTCGAAGACTACCAGACGCTTCGACTCGATGCGCAGCGGGTCGGTATTGCCACCGCTGATAAGCACATTGTTGGTCTTGTGGTAGTTGGCGGCCTCTTCCTTGGCAGCACCATAGCCACCCGACGAGATGACCACCGGTTGGCCCACCTTGCGGATGGCCTCGACCGTGGCAGGGTCGATACAGTTGGGGGCAAACTCTGTGAAGCGGATTCCTGCTTTGGCTGCATAGGTGGCAAAAGCGACACCTGCATTGCCCGTAGACGCAAGGCAATACTCTTTGACTCCGTTTTCTTTGAGCACTGTGGCGGCCAGGGCTGCACTGATGTCCTTGAACGAGCCGCTGCCGCGGTTCAGGTCGTTGCGATAGACATAGACTTTGCAATCAATGCCTTTCTGTTTTGCGTAAGCCTCGAGGTTGTCCCATCGTTCGATGGGTATCAGGCCTTCGCCAAAACTGACCACATTGCTACGGTCGGCTATCGGCAACATACCGAAGTAATAGTCTTGGTACGAGTCGGTTGCAGGCCCTTCGGCAGGGACGTGCAGCGGCTCTAAGTATTCCACTTCGGCATATCCGCTGCCACAGTCGCATTTCTGGTCCTGTTTGAACCAAGTGGCAAAGTCGGAAATGACTTTGCCACATTTTTTACATCTGAGCTGATATTTCATCACTACAGGTTTTAAGTTTCAAAGGTTGAAGGGTTAAAAGGTGCCTGAAACACGCAAGCACACCTTTTAACCCTTCATTTTTCCACCTTTTTAGCTTTTCTTGATAATATGCATATCGGGCATGGGCTTGTTGTAGACGCCGGCGTCGAGTTTCTTCTTCACCTCGCGGAAGACCTCGATGGTGCGGTTGGCATGCTCCATAGTGTGTACAGCCGTGGGGATGATGCGCAGCATGATCTGGCCCTTCGGCACGACGGGATAGACCACAATCGAGCAGAAGATACCGTAGTTCTCGCGCAGGTCGACAACGACGTTGGTGCCCTGGTTCACGTCGCCAGGGAAGAAGACCGGCGTGATGGGGCTTTCGGTAACACCCGTGTTCAGGCCCTCTGCCTGAAGCGACTTCTGCAGGTAGTTGGAGAGTTCCCACAGCTTTTCGCGGTATTCGGGATGCTGGTTGATGATCTCCAGACGACGTTTGACGCCCCATACGATAGGCATCGGCAGGCTCTTGGCGTAGATCTGCGAGCGCATGTTGAAGCGCAGGTAGGTGATGATGTCCTCGTCGTTGCAGCCGATGAAACCTCCGATGATGGCCATCGTCTTTGCAAAAGCACAGAAATAGAGGTCGATGTCGTCGGCGCAGTTGAAGTGGGTGTGCGTACCGCGACCTTCGGGACCCATAACGCCCATACCGTGAGCGTCGTCGATCAATATGCGGAAGTTGAACTCTTTCTTGAGAGCCACAATCTTGTCAAGCGCACCAAGGTCGCCTTCCATACCATAGACGCCCTCGGTAGCCACCAGGATGCCGCCGCCCTGCTTCTCTGCCAGTGCCGTGGCCTGGGTGAGCTGTTTGCGCAGACTCTCGATGTCGTTATGCTGATATTTGAAACGTTTTGCACCGGTAACGCGGAAGCCGTCGATAAGGCATGCGTGGGCCTCGCTGTCGTAAACGATAACGTCGCGCAGGCTGACGATAGTGTCGAGGATGCTGATCTGACCCTGATAGCCAAAGTTGAGCAGGTAGCCGTATTTCTTGTGAGTGTACTCGCACAACATCGACTCAACCTCCTCGTGCAGAGCGGTGTGGCCGCTCATCATACGAGCTCCCATCGGATAAGCCAGACCCCAGCGACGGGCACCTTCCTCGTCGGCGGCGCGCACCTCGGGATTGTTGGCAAGACCAAGATAGTTGTTCAGGCTCCAGTTGAGCACTTTCTTGCCGTTGAAAGTCATCTCGGGGCCCAGTTCGCCCTCAAGTTTCGGAAAATAAAAATAACCGTCTGCCAATTTGCGATACTGGCCAAGAGGACCACCGGTCGACTCCTTAATACGTTCAAAAATATCTTTCATCTATTTTACAATTTAATTGAATAATCAATAGAAACAACTATACGACAAGATGTTATCACAAAAATTCAGTTTAACATCATTACCGTTACAAAGAGCAAAAATAATAAAATTTCTTAAATGGAGCATCTTTTTTGCCTCTATTTTTCCCCCTGACGGAGTACGTCGAGCGAGAGCAACCGACGCTGTCTGACGACAAAAGGGATATCTCGACATTGCGCTTTAAGACCCTTTAGTTGCATCTTGTCAATTGTCCTTACTCCCTTGCTGTGCCTTGTTAGAGAGTGCTGTTTTGCCAAAACGCCACGTGGCACCGACAGTAATGGCTCGCATAGTAAGGAATTGACTCTTAGAGTATGTATCAAGGAAAATGTTAGTAGATCTGATATTGAAATCAGACGAGTTGAACAAGTCGCTAACATCAAGGAAGAGTGATAGCCTGTCATTCAGCAAATCGGCAGAAAGACCGGCATTCACAAGGAACATAGGTTCACAATACGACATCACATTGTGTTGTTTGCCTTTATAAAAAGCTGTAAGATAGACGTTGACAACTTTCCACAATTTGGTGGTGGCATTGAGGCGGATAGAATAGTTCAACGATTCTTCCGTACTCCGTATGCCTGGCCGAATCGGAACATCATAATAGTAATCAGTGAGAGAGGCTCCCAGATTGACAGTGGTTGTCGATGTGGGCCTGAGCATAAAAGAAAACTGCAAGCCTGTATTGCTTATCACTCCATCGTTGATATAATACGAAGTCTCAACAATTCGCCCGAAGTATGGATGGAAAGCCACGTCGTCTATTTGGGTTATGCCATCTTTCTGTTTCCAATGGTATGCCGACAACGAAGCCGAACCCTTCTGGAAAAAATACGACCATCCGAGAGTGACATAGTGATAATGAGATACCGTAAGATCCGGATTGCCATAACTGAAGCTTTCCATTTTGATTCTTTGGAAACTGCTCATCGAACTTGCCCCAGGTCTGCCGAAGCGATAGGAGTAGCTCATATTCAGATTATGTTGCTTATTCAGTTTGTAATTGACATGGAGTGAGGGGAGTACATTGAAGAAGAACCTGTCGACATCGTATGCATCTGTTTCTACAGGCATATCATAATAGTTTAACATCTTCCAGTTTTCCGCCAACCGGACGCCAGCTTTGACATTCAACGGTCCAAACATGCGGCGCAATGTTATATATTGCTCTATCTCGTTATCTTTCATTATATTATTAAAGGAACGAACATTATCATGAACCTTTGTTAATGTAGATGAAAAGATAGAGTCCCATGAGTCCTCGTAAATACTTTTGTGTAAACCGACAGATAGACCGGCTTCGAGTTGACCAAGTTTGTTATTGTTATCAGAATAGTCGAGGGTGAATGACGACCGATGACCCTTGCGGCGATTGATATTATACATCGCAAT
>DFHL01000067.1:0-6194 GCA_002371315.1 Bacteroidales bacterium UBA3724
TAAGATACCTTCTTCGCCCGTTGTACAGTATATGTACAGTATATGTACAGTATTTGTACGCTTCGGAAGCGTACAAATACTGTACATATACTGCACATATACTGTACAACGGGCATAGCAAGTGGTGAAAATCAGGGCAATCGCTTGAGCTGAAAGTTGAGGGTTGAAAGTTGAAATTCAGAAATGGTCAAAAAACAAAGTAAAACGCTTCTCCTCTTTGGCGGCGCGGTTCTGCTTGTGGCGCCGGTCGAGGGGACGGCGGTGTGGGGTGCCTCGGTTTTTCCGGCTTAAGGAGACCTCTAAAAAATCATTGTCTTGATTGGCTTTGTCCTGCATCGAGAAGAGAGTCAGCACGCCTACCTCGGTGGCGTCGTCGGTGGGTGCTCCGGCCAGGTCGTAGTAGAGGCGCGCAAGCTGGGCATCGACATCGACGGGTTGCATAATGCCTTGCTTCACCATCACGGGCAGCAGCGAGCGGAAACGCGGCAGGGCCGTGGGCAGGAATGAACCGCAGTGGGGCACCACCACCTTGAGGTTCGGGTGCAATTATTTGTTATTTATATTTTGTTTGGATCATACAATTGCCGTGCCTCGCGAGTACAGTGACTCTGGGGCAAAGCCTATCTCGTTATGCCAGTCTATAGTGAAGGGATCAAGTGTATATGAGCGAAAATAGTCCATATCTTGAAGTTTCTTGCAAATTCCCTTCTGCATTAGCGGTACAAAGTCCACATCACGCACCTCACCATTGTTAAAGGTGAGGCGGAGAATGTAATCCTTGACGTATTCTGCAGATGCCACTTTCAATATCAAAGGTTCTTTCATAACGTTCTATCTTAAAGGTTCAATCTTTTCAGCCGCCTCGCTATTCGACAGTCTTCTCCAGTTCTCCATCAATTCTTTTTTGTGCAAGTCAAGCCACTCGTAAACAAGACGCAAAGCCCTGCGCGAAATGGTGCCAGTGACACGGCCATCTGCTATGTCGATGGTGGCTTCATCACCCTCGTACCAAACGTGGAAATGAGGAGGGTTGTGGTCATCAATATACATATAGATGAATATTCCGAAAAACTTGCTTATTTCTGGCATAATATTTATTATTTTTAAAATGCAAAAATACACATAATATTCCATTCCGCCAAATTTTTTTTCACACAGGGACAGTGACAGCGCAGCAGAGGGATTGCTCTGCTGCGCTGTGGTGTGATGGGGGCAGGATGTTTTAGTATGTCGAGGCCGAGGATTCTGTGTACTTCCAACCGTCTGCGGCGGAGGCTCTTACCTGATAAAATTGGTATATACCGTTTCCTCTGGTTGCGGCAGTCCGTGGGCGGCGCGCTCGGCGGCGATGGCGCGGAGGAGGAAAGCGATGTTGCGGCCAAGGATACGCATACATTGCAGGCCTTCTTCATCTTGCAGGACTTGCTCGGCGTTGCTTCCGTGCACCATATTCCAGTAGCGGCTGCTGGCTACGGGCATTTCGCTGATGGTGAAGTATTTGTTCAGGCGGTCGAAGGTTGCCGTGGTGCCTCCGCGACGGGCGGAGCAGACGGCGGCTCCCACCTTCATACGCTTGCTGAAGGGGGTGGAGAAGAAGAGGCGGTCCAGCAGGTTGGTCAGCGTGCCGTTGGGGCCGGCATAGTAGGTGGGCGAACCGACGACCAGACCGTCGGCGGCCTCGAACTTGGGTGCCAGTTCGTTGACGGCATCGTTGAAGACGCAATGGCCCTGCTCGGCACACTTGTAGCAGGCTATGCAGCCACGGATGTCGCGGTTGCCGATGTGCACCAGTTCGGTGGCAATACCTTCGGCCTGGAGGGTGCGTTCCACCTCGCTGAGGGCCGTGTATGTGCAGCCCTTGGCATTGGGACTGCCGTTGATTAACAAGACGTTCAGTTTATGTTCCATAGTTGTTTTTTATAACCTTAAACACTTACGCACTAACACATTAGCGCCCTAACGCATTATATTGTTCGTCGTCGACGGGTTCGAGCCATTCGGTGCGGTAGGTGGCTTTCTGGTCGGTGTAGTAGGCCAGGTGCTGCATCCAGCTGTCGGCAGCGGCGCCGTGCCAGTGCTTGGTGCCGGCGGGGACGGTGACCACCGTGCCGGGCTTCAGCTCGACGGGCTCTTTGCCCCATTCCTGATACCAGCCGCGGCCGCTGACGCAGACCAGGTGCTGCACGGCGGCGTGGTGGATGTGCCAGTTGTTGCGGCAGCAGGGCTCGAAGGTGACGTTGCAGAGGCCACTGACAGTGTCGAGCACGGCGAGGTAACTTTGGCCAATGAAGTATTTGGCATAGGCATCGTTGGGCTGGCCAAGCGGAAACGACGAAGGCGAAACCACCTGCGGCTGCCCCTTGACGGCGGCGATGGCAGCCTGACAGCGCAGCGCCTCGGATTCGAGGCCGACGGCTTTCAGCGCTTCGGGGATGGCGGCAAGTTGCTCGTCGGTGACGCCCATATTCAGGGCTCCGCGTACGTGGGCCGTCAGCTGCGGCATCACGCCCTCGAGTCCGCTAAGGGCGCTGACGGTCACCAGCTCGCGGTCGGCATAGGTCAGCAGGTTGCGGGCAAAGATGTCGCCGAAGAGGTGCGCCTTGAGGTAGTAGTCCTCGGCAGGGCAGAAGTCATAGTTGAAGGGTTGACCGCTGAGCTTGGTCTGTACCTCGGTCCCCTGCTTCAGGGCATCGTAGCCACTGGGCAGTGGCGATGATTCAGGCCCCTTCTCCACGTCGCCGCGCTGCTCCATAACGTTCTTTAGCGTCCCCAAGGCGTTGAGCGAACGGGGGAAGCCGGTGTAGGCATAGAGTTGCGAGAGGGCTTCCTTCATCTGGTTGGCGGTGAGCCCCGCCTCGAAACCCTCGTGGATGGCGCCTGTGAGCGACGACTGGTCGCCACGCGCCTCGTGGCAGGCGATGACGGCCATCGCCGCCGCCTGCCGTTCGTTGAAAGTCAGTTTAGTCATATCTTTGTCAGTTTGATTGGTCTTTCCGCCGCAGGCCACCATCACGCAGGTCGCCAGCGCGAGAAATGCAGTTGCAAAAAACTTCTTCATTATTGCGTAGTAAATTGAATGTTAGTCGTTAAATCTCGTTCGGCATCCGCCGATTTATTGGCAAAAATACATAAAAATGCCCAACCTGCTGTATCACAGATTTCGGCATTTGTGTCACAAATTGCAGATTGATTTTGCAGAGGCCGATGCCCTTTGATGCAAGATGAGTATGATCGTCATCTATAATCGAAGTTGAAAAACAACCGCTTAGCCTGAATCAAATGGTGTGTTCAGAAAATGGCATCCATACCCAAATGCTATAAATTTGATTCCGTGTTCGCATCATCGGCGTCGCCGGAGAAGAGTCAACCGAAGGTTATTCGTAATAGGTTATCCTGCGCACTACCAGCAGGGTGCGGCCGCTGTACTTTTCAGTCCAGTTGCCGTGGCTGTCGTATTTGTACTTATAACGCGAGGTTGAAACCTGGCCGTTGTTGTAGTACTTGTTGCCCTTGGGGTCGGTTGTGACGGTCTCGATGTCGCCGTGCTTGTTGTAGGTGTATGTGACGACGCGTTTTTTATCATTGGTTTCTTTCACCAGGCGGCCCAGGTCGTCGTATTCGTAGTGGTCGCCCCAGTGTTTGCTGCCAATGCCTTTGATGCGGCCGTCGTCGTACCATTCGTACCAAGGTTCGTTCCACCGGCTGTCGAAATTCCCCTCGGTTCTCACCGGGAAACCACGGCTGTCATAGACTATAAAGGCGGTGTCCGGGTGCCCTGTCTTGGATATCACGCTGACCAGCCGGCCGTCGGCATCGTAGCGAAAAATCTCTGACGAGGCGCAGTCGCCATCGTAAACAATCGAGTCGAGGTGGGTGCTCCAATGGTAGCAGATACGACATAGCCCATCGACATTGTTGATGTATCTGGTAAGCAGACGCCCCTCGCGGGAATAGGTGTAGAAGTAGTAGTCGGTGTCCTGCAGCTCTTCCTCGTCGCGCATCTCGATATAGCGGTACTGCACCTCTTTCACCTTGCCTTTGTATTGCGAGGCGTCGACCTTTGGCATAAACCACGGCATCTCCTGTGCGGCGGCCGTCAGGACCGCCGCAAACAGAAACGCCAATGTCAAAACAGTCTTTTTCATAAGTCGCTTTGTTTCTGTAATAGTAACGTTGCCACGCCGTGCTTTATTGTCTTTGGAATCAAAGTTTTCGGCACCGGTGTGTGGCGGACGCTATGGGGTAGGTTTTACTCTTTGGTCAGGGTGAACACTTCGCCTTTGAGGTTGAGCGTCATTGTTGTGCCGCTGATGCTGAAGGTGGTCTCAAAGGTGTTGAACGAGGAGAAATCGACGTATAGCTTCATCGTGCCTTTGCCGGCCGAGTAGGTGTAGCTGCCGTCGTAGAGGTCCTGGGTCATCAGTCCGTCGACCGTATATGTTTTGTTGACGTGCACCTGTTTCCATTCCTCGAAGTGGACATAGACATAAATGTCGTCGTCCTCGTTCGAATACGACCAGTGTGTGTTCTCCAACAGCTTGGTGTCGTCGGGGGCATTGTTTTCCTCTTCTTTCTCGCCGCAGGCGCCGAAAGTGACTAAGGTGGCCGCCATAAAGAACAGCATTGCAAATGTTTTGATTTTCTGTACCATTGTTTTTGTTTTTTAGTTCCGCAGACTTTTGACTCCTTTGCCGTACGTTTTCCTGGCGCACACGGGGGTACGCCCCTACGGTTTCATTCCGTCGCCCAATGGATGAGCCTGCAATAACCTTTGCGCGACAGAAAGGAGCCGACCGTTCCTCGGTCCACTCATTGATATGAGTAACAAAAAAACAAAGATTTTTACAGCTGGCGGGATATTTTTTTTGATTTGTGACGCAAGGTTGCTGTCACACTGCTATGTGCCGTGAATGCTTTGTACGGATGCCGTTTGCGGATGCAGTCGACAAGCTTGCGGATATTTTAAAAGGGTGCCAGCCCAAGACTGGCACCCTTTTTGCAAACTCACATTATGCTGCGTTCATACGCTTTCGCCCAGTCTGTAGGCCTCTTGCAGCTTGGCGTTGCCGGCAATCTCGTTGGGGCCGCCCACACCGCCGCAGAAAAGGTGCCCTTTGAGGGCCGACTTGCCGAAGCAGTCTATCCAGCCCTGCAGGCCGCTCTCGGCACGCGCGGGGACCTTGGCCTCGTCCTCGGCGGCGGTGGTCAGCAGGTAGACGTCGCGGAAGCGGTAGTCCTTGGGGAACATAGCGTTCATACGGTCGATGAGGGTCTTCATCTGGCCGCTCATCTCGTAGTAGTAGATGGGCGTGGCCCAGCAGACGACGTCGGCATTGAGCACGCTGTCCATAATGGCCGGCACATCGTCCTTGAAGATGCAGGCCCCCGTCTGTTGGCACGACAGGCAGCCGACGCAGAAGCGGATTTCCTTGCCGCGCAGCGTGACGAGTTCCACCTGGTGCCCGGCGGCTTCGGCGCCTTTGGCAAACTGCTCCGCCAGGGCCTGGCTGTTCGAGCCAGCGCGGAGACTGGTTGATATTACGACTACTTTCTTCATTTTATTTTAGGTTCTTGGTGAAAAACTCGGCCAGCGTGTCCCAGGGGATGTAGTTCTTCTCGCCACCGTCGTAGAGGTCGCAGTGGGTTGCGCCGGGAATGATGAGCAGCTGCTTGTTCTCGGGGACGGGATTGGGCTTGCCGACGAAGTTGTAGCCGTCAGCTTTGCCCTCGACCATATAGTGGTAGGCGGCTTCGCCGAAATAGCGGCTGTGGGCCTCGCCACCGTGCATTATGAGGACGGCCGAGCGTATCTCGTTGATGTAGTAGAGGAAGCGGGCGTTGGCGTAGGCCTGTGTGCCGATGGCGCGCCAGCCGTCGTTGCTGTTGCCGCTGCGGGCGTGGTAGCCGCGCGGGGTCTTGTAGTAGGCGTGATAGTCCTTGACAAACTGCGGCGCGTCGTCGGGCACGGGGTCCACCACGCCGCCGGCCATCGCCATCGGGTCGGCCAGGCGCTGCTTGGCTTGGGCCTCGCGGGCCGCGTGGCGGTCGGCCTCGTTGTCGTTGGCGTCGAAGTAGCCGTTGCCGCTGACGCGAGTCATATCGTACATCGTGCTGGCCACGGTGGCCTTGATGCGCGGGTCGGCAGCGGCGGCGTTGAGGGCGATGCCGCCCCAGCCACAGATGCCGATGATGCC
>DFHL01000067.1:6339-26291 GCA_002371315.1 Bacteroidales bacterium UBA3724
TCGGGCGAAGCCGTGCGGCGCGGTTCACCGCTGCTCTCGCCGGTATAGGAGGGGTCGAAGGCCAGCGCGACGAAGCCGCGCTCGGCCATCTTCATCGCATAGAGGCCGCTGCTCTGCTCCTTGGTGGCGCCAAACGGGCCGCTCACGGCGATGGCGGCCATCTTGCCCTGGCCATCTTTGGGCGTATAGAGGTCGGCGGCCAGCGTCAGGCCGTACTGTGTCTCGAACGTCACCTTGCGGTGGTTCACCTTGTCGCTCAGCGGGAACACCTTGTCCCACTCTTGTGTCAGTTCAATTTTAGTGTCCATATCCTGTTGTATGTTTGTAGTCTTCTGGGTGCAGGCTGCCAGCATCGCGCCAAGCAGCATAGCTGTCAATAATGCTTTTTTCATTTGATTGATAATAATATAGAGGTGTTTTGTCTTCCTTGGAACTTTTTGCAAAGGTACGAAGAAAAGTTTGCAGTTGTGATATATTTTCCAATTCTGCCAATTTGGAAGCTGGGATTGCGCTGCGCGTCTTGCGCTATGGGCTGGCACTTCCGCGTCCTGCGCGCCGCACCCGCTCCGCCCATTCTACCATCGTTTAACCATCGTTTAACCATCGTTCGACCATTTTAAATGGTTAAACGATGGTCGAACGATGGTTAAACGATGGTAGAACGATGGTCGAAATGGCGGAGTGGGTAGCACCATAAAGGCATTCTCAGTCGCGCGATGGGGACAGGACAGATGGGGTCTGACTACTGTGTGACGGCCCAAAAGGGTATGGGCAGTGGCGCGGCGGCGGTGCCTTGCTGTCCTCCGTTGACGAATGGGAAGGAGGTGTCGGTGTCGAAGATGTTGTGCAGCTTATTGGAGTAATAGCGCAAGGTTATCTGTCCGTAGGGCTGCAAAGGTGCGTGGATGAAGAGGAAGAAGCGCCCGAGGTCGTCGCACTGGGCGACGCCTACACACTCGTCGCCCACAAAGGCGGCAAGGCGGTCTTCGAAGTCGGTCGTCCAGATGTCAGAGGGTACTGGCATATTGTCGGCCATCAGCAGGTTCACCTGAATCACGGCGGTCATACTGCTCGAATAGTCATATTCGGTACCGACCACCCAGGCAGGGTCGTCGATGTTGCCTTGTATGGAAAACGGTTTTTCGCTGACTTCTTCCTCGCCACAGGAGGCAAGGAAGAAGAGAGCAGCGAGTGCGATTGTCATTATTCTGTTTTTCATTTCTTGATGAGTTTAATCGTGGTTATTGTTCCGTTATTGTTCACCGTAGCGAAGTATACGCCGGCGGCGAGGGTGGTTGCGGGTGTCCATCGGGTGCTGGTGATGCGGTCGATGACGACACCGCTGGCGTTATAGATAGTGATGGTGAAATCGTCCGCCCAGCCGTTGGTGGAGGTGAAGTCCACATAGTCGGTGAAGGGAATCGGGTAGGCGGTGACGGTCGAAAGTCGAGAGTTGAGAGTCGAGAGTATCACGGGGTTGGCCAGCGTGCCGTAATGACGGTCGGGGGTTGCGTTAATGATTGCGTTAGCGCGTAATTGTGTGATTGCGTTAGTGGCTGGCGCGCCAGCCTCGCTTTCCGTTCCACATCCCTGCTCAATAACGAAGGTGATTTCGCCAGCGTTGTCGGTTCCGAGGGTGAGGAAGAACAGCGTGTCGCCATCGACAACCTGCGGGGAGACGGTACCTGCGGGAACACCGTTGATGTAAGCCGTAAGCTGAGAGTTCTGAGCTGAGAGCTCTGGGCTGAGAGCTGCGATGATTGTCATATTGGTGGCTGGTGCGTCAGCTTCGTTTTCCGCTTTCCGTTTTCCGCTTTCCGCTTCCAACTTTCCGTTTTCCGCTCCCTTGTTGCCGTTGCGGAAGGTGAAGTTCACTGTGGACTCGGCGTTTCTGTAGAGCAGGTAGCCTTTGCCTGGGGTGAGAACCTTCAGCGAGCCTTCCCAGCGCTCGTTCTCCGAATAGACGGCGAAATCTGTCTGCGACTTGATGATGTCGCCTACGGTGACGTTCTCGATATAGTCGGCCATAGCGTTAGTCAGGTTCAGCGTGTTGCTGAGCAGGTAGGGGAAGGCATTCCATCCGTGGTGCAGGCTGATGGTGCGCTCGGCGTCGGTGGAAAGGCGCCGGCCGGCCATCTGCATATTGTTGTGGTAGTCGGCGGTGCGCATCAGGTACATCTGCCTATGGTCCAAACTGTAGAATGTGCCTGTCCACTGCTCGCCGTCCCATTCGGCAAACTGCTGGGTGGCGACGCTCTTCAGCTGGTCGCCCTGGCTCCACGGCGTGGAGCTGTAGAGGAGGTCGTCGATGAAGCTGTTGGTGTCGGGGAAGAGGTAGAAGGATATCCAGTTCCAACCCTGCTTGATGTCGATACTTTGCACCTCGTTGGCTGAAGTGGAGAGGAGAACCGGTGCCGCCGGCGGCAGACCCACGGTGGCGTCGTTCTGGTAGCTTACGTCGGTCGAAGGCATCAGGCTGTAGATGCGACCCGTCGATGCCTGCCACAGGCGGAAGTGGACGGGCATACCCTCGAAGACTTCGTTGCCGTGGATGGTGAGGTAGAGGTAGCTGGTGCCGGCTTCGGCGTTGAAGTCGACATTGGCACGTCCGACGATGTCGTTGCCCAGCAACGCAACCACGACGTCTTTGGGGTCGCTGTCGTAGGTGCCGTCGACCATCACTTGTCCGCGCAGCGACATCTGGCGTGCGTAGCCGTTGGGGTTGTCCTCGTCCCACGGGCATAAGGCCTTGATTTCGACCATAATTTTCAGCGGCTCGCTAAGGCCGTCCTCGTCGGTGAGGTAGATGATTTCGGAGTAGATGCCCACGGGCAGGTTGTGGTCGACGGTGAAGCGTAGGCCGATGGTCTCTTGTGGGTTGATGCTGCCGTAGGCCTGGCTGACGCTCATCCAGCTGGGCAAACCCTCGATGGTGAACTGGTGACGGCGTCCGCTGATGTTCTGGATGTCGGCCGAAAGCTCGAAGTCGTCGACCATCGTCTCGTAGAAGACGCCCTGCAGACGGTTCTCGCTCCACAGCAGCACGTTCTTGTTGACATACACCTGCCACATTGTGGGGCTCACTGTGCGGTTGCCGTTGAGGTCCTCCACGTTGCGCACGGTGATGAAGATGTTGTTCTTGTTGATTTCGCGGTCGAGCATATTGATGTTGATGAGCAGCTCGTCCTGGTTGAAGCTCCAGTCGAAGTTCATCTTGGTCAGCAGGCCGCGTTCACGCACGGGGGCAATGTCCTCGTTGGTTGCGAACTGGGTGTTGAGGATTGGGAATTCCGGTGCGGTGACGAGGGGCTGGATCTTCTCGACGACGGTGCCGTCGGTGGTGCGGAATATCTTGCGGTTGTTGATCGAGAAGTGCTCTTCCATAATGCCGTTGCTGTTCTCGACCTGTTCGCTGAAGGGCAGCCAAGCCACCAGGCCCATCTCGTCGCCGTAGGGAGCGATGTTGTCGTAGGCCTCAACGAGGTTCTTGGGCAGCGCCTGCTCGAAGAGTACCAGCTCGTCGATGGTGCCGCTCAGCACTTCGCTGTTCCAGGCACCTCCGAGCATCATATCGCCGCTCAGTCCGCTCAGTGTGTCGGTGGCGAAGGTGTTCATCAGGTTGCCGTCGACGTAGATGGCGGTGTTGTTCTGCGTGCGGTTGACGGTCAGCACATAGTGGTGCCAAGCGCCGTCGGCAAAGTTGCCGCTGGCCTGCTGCATCAGGTTGCCGTTGTGGAAACTCAGGTTGCCGTTCTCGATGGCTATCAGCGTGCCGTCGAAACCGTCAACGCCCTGGTAGCCGCGCTGGCGCCAGCCAGCCGAGAAGAGCGGTGCGTTGCTGGCCGTGGTGCGGAACCAGAACATAAGGGTGTAGTCCTGAATTGTGGAACGCGAGAAGATGTTCTGGTCGAGGCTCACGGGCTGTGTGCCGTCGAGGTGGAGGGCATAGCCGGCGGGGTTGGTCCAGGCAAAGCCTTGGAGGGTCAGCGTGGAGCCGCTGGCGTAGTCGGCGCAGGTGTTGCCGCGTCCTTCGTTCATCGGGTAGTATGCCGCCAGCTTCTTTTCGTATCCCGTCAGGTGCTTCTCGTGGGTCTCAACTATTTCGGCCTGGCTCAGTGCCTTGATCCACACACGTGTCTCCAGCATATTGCCGCGATAGCCGTGTCCGAAGACCAGCGGGGCGGATTGAGAGCGGAGGGATGTGAGCTGAAAGTCGATAAGTGAGTCTGTCAGGTAGGCTTGACTGGTCATCTCCTCGGTGCCGGCGAAAAAGCGCACTTTGTTTTCGTCGCGGTCGACGACGACCACCATACGGCGGAAGTCGGTGAGCGGCTCCATAGGTTTCGACACCATATGGTAGTCGTTAATGTCGAGGTACATACGGCAGCTGTCGCCGTCGGGAACCAAGCCGAAGGAGATGTTGCTGCCCGAAGTGGCGTGTCCGAAGAGTTCCATCTTGCTTGCGGGGATGGGCGAATAGGGCTTGGCGATGAGGTCGATGCTGAACGACTTGTTTGCCAGCACGCGTGTCACTTCGCTCGATGCGCCGCAGGTGGGCGTTCCGTCGAAGTAGAGCGAGGTTCCCGTCGTGATGCGTCCGCTTGAGTTGGTGACGCCGAGCAGCTGGAAGTTGTTGTCCTCGTCGAGGTAGTTGCCGGCAATGGGTTCGTTGAAGCGCAGCTTGATGTTGTCGGCCACGCCGAGGATGCCGAAGGCCGGTTCGGGCTGGCCGAAGACGCGCGGCGGACGAGTGTCCTTGGTGCCCGTGAGCACAGGCGACGACTTGGTGATGAAGCCCGAGCCGTGGCGGCAGAAGCTCACGGCGCGCAGGTCGTAGTGCTGCTCGATGGGGTCGCGCTCGCCGTAGAAGTGTATGTTGTCGATGCGGCCGCCGGTAATCATAGCCTTGGTGCCGCTGGCAGCGGCATAGATGGCGCTGTCGTAATAGTAGGAGCAGATGGTCACCCACTCGTCGGCGCTCTGCGTCGACAGCTTGTACTGTAGCTCTATGTGGTCGAAGCCGCGGTAGTTGACGTCATAGTCGATGATGCTCACCGGCAGGTAGTAGCCCGTCGAGTCCTTCGGCGAGAGGGTGTTGAGCACCCAGTTCTCGTGCGGCTGCTCGATGTTGACGTCGCAGCTCACCGGCATAAAGTGAACCGAGAACTGGGCCTGGCCTTTGGTCGAGGCGATGCAGGTCGACTGAAACTCGATAATGAGGTCTTCGAAGTCGTAGCCGTCGCCGGCATAGACCTCCATAGTCTTGGTGATGACTTGCGAGCCTGTGAGGATTATGCTGCGGCCGTCGGTAAGGGGCATACCGTCGATATAGACGCGGGCGCCGTGGGGGTTGCTTGCGTCCTTCATCTTTAGCTTGAAGGTAATGGGAAACTCTACGCCAGAACCCACGGTGGCCTCTGTTTCGTTGTAGAGTTGGATAGTGAAGATGGCGGGACGGTCTATCGGCACATTGCTGAGTTCGTGGACGTTGATGTCGACCTTGGGGTTCTCGAGCTTGAGCGTGCCTGCCGAGAGTGGCATCTTGGGACGGTAGAACTCGGTGCTGTCGGCCACCTCGCAGGGGCATCTGGTAGCGCCGCCGCGCAGGTAGTAGACCAGTGAGCCGTAGAGGTAGTCGTCGCCGTCGTAGTCGTTGCCTTCGCTGACGAAGTCGCGCGTGTCGGCCGAGGCAGTGTTGAAGGCAAAGTCGCCGATGCTCTTCTTCAAACGATAGACGCTGACATCTATATTGCTATACATATCAGGTGCCAAGGTGAAGCCAATCTCACGTGTGTGCGAGAGGCGTTCCTCGGGGTCGCGCCCAAACTGGAAGTCGATAATGGGTGTTAGTGCGAAACTGGTGGCCGAGCCTGGGGCGTTGAGGGCAACATTGAGTGGATTTTCGTTGGCTCTCTCACCACCTCCAGCATTTTTATTAACATTGTAGTAAGCATCGGCGATGAGGTTGCCTATAGGCAGGCTGAAAACGCTGGCTAAACCGCTTATCAGTTCGCCGGCACCCACGTCAAATCCAGGATAGTCCCAATAGACGTGGTAGGCATCGCTGTAGGAGTAGGTGTCGGAGTGCGAGAGCGAGACGGGACCGCTGACAGAATAGGTAGCCACCGAGTCGTGCTGGCTCTGGTGAATGGCGGCCACCTTCTCGGACTCGTTCTGCAGCAGCAACTTGGCCCAGTCGGCGATGCGACGGTTCAGGCTGGCCACCTCGTCGGCATACATTTGCGACGAGCCTTCAGGCAACATAGCCACATAGTTGCCACCCCAGTTTTCGTCGCCAGGGGCAACGCGACTCCAATAGACCTGTGTGCCGCGTGCGTTGGCGGTAGCCTGGGCTGTCGCGCTGTCGCAGGTCAGCAGCAAGGCGTCGCGCTGGTGCATCAGCTGCGGAATGAGGTTGTCGCGGATATGGCTGTGGGTGTAGGCGAAGGTGGCAGCCAACGCGGGACCGCTCTCCAGCTCGCTGCCGATGACCAGGTAGTAGCGCTGCCCGTTGGTGTCAACGCCGGTACCTACGGTCTGCATAGTGCCGTTGGCACTGCTGCCGCCGAGGGCGGTGAATGTCACCGAGTCGATGGGCTGCACAGCATCCACACGGCGGAAATAGACGTTCTGCACCGCACCGATATAGACGTCAGCATCTTGACCGACAAAGTAGGGATTGTCGCTGGTGCTGATGCGCTCGTTGGTGCGGAAGGTGTAGTTGCCTTCGTGCTTGTAGTTGTAGCTGCTTTTGATGGGCAGGGTGAAGGTGTGGGTAGTGCTGAAGTCCATTGTCTGTCCGGAGAACACACCAATTCCTGCACCCATAAACAACTTTGCCTGAGTACCGAGGGTAAGTCCGAATTCGAGTCCGAACTTGAACTGGAAGTCGTAGGTGTAGCTGTAGGAGTATTCCGCGCCGCTCTCGATATAGGCACTTGAGGTGCTTCCCGGCGGGTCGCGCAGCACGTCGAGCAGCTGGATGGTGCCGTGGGTCGAGGTGATGGCGTCGGCTGCGGTGGCGCGGTGGCCGGTCACGTAGCCGCGCACAGCCTGCTGCACCACATACTCGCCCTCGCTCTCCACCGAGAGGTCGAGCACACGCTGCACGTTGGTATCGCTGCGCACGAAGGAGACATAGTCGATGGGGATGCTGAAGTCGGCGCTGCCGAGGGTGTCGAGCTCGAGGCTCATCACCTGCGTGTTGGCGTTCTCGTTTTCGTGCATACCGTTGTAGATCTTCAGGGTGCCGCCCTTGATGCGCACCTCGTCGAGGGCGCCGTTGGGGTCGTTGTTATAGCGATAGTCCTCGTGGGCGTAGGCGCGGAAGTCGTAGGTGCCGCTCTTGAAGACCGGTGCACCGAAGAGGTAGCTGTAGGTGCCGTCGGCCTGTTTGGTGGCCAAAGGTACCTGGATAATCTGGTTGGTGATGTTCTGGCGTGCCATAGTGGGCTCGCCGAAGTAGTCCACCTCCATACCCCAGTGCAGCTGCTTGCAGGTGATGCTGATGGGAGCACGGTAGGTGAGCTTGTACTGTGCATTGCTGGTGGTGTAGCGGGCATACTGGCCCCAGGCGTTGGCACCTGTGGGGGCTTCGCGCACGGTATCGCTCGCGGTGGCGGCATCGCTGAGGTCGACCACATCGCCCGTGCGTCCGCGGCTGAAGAGGGTGGCATAGCCGGTGGCGTTGGCCTGAACAATCTTCCACCGCACGGGGAAGAGGTCGGCGCTGAACTCGCCCGTCACCGGGTCGGGCTCGATGACCACGCGACGCAGCTGGTAATGGACCTGGGTCTGTCCCACAGTGTCCACTCCGTTGAATCCACCATACAGCAGATGAGGAACAGTATATTCAAGTGTGTCCTTGGTGAGGTCGGAGGGCACGCGCACCACATAGCTCACGTTGTCGCCCTCGAGCTCGAGGACTAGACTGAGGTTGTCGCCCAGATTGTTGTGCGAGAGGCCGAGGCCGAGGGGCAAGGCCGCTTGGTCGAGACCGCCGCTGACGCGTCCCGTGAGGCGCACCTTGGTCTGGTCCCACACGCGCACGCCGTCGAGCGGTGTGTCGAGGGTGAGCAGGCTGTCGCCATCCATACGCACATAGCCGTCGCCGTCGAAGTGGTGGCCGTCCTTGACCACCTGCAGCGTGAAGGCGCTACCCTGCGGCACGCGCAGCTCGAAGTTGCCGTTGGCGTCGGTGCGCACCGGCGAGCCGGCAAAGCGCATCGTCGTGCCGTTGAGGCGGAAACAGGCGTCGCGCACAGGCACCGAGCTGTTCTCGAAGAGCACACGGCCGGTGAAGCGCACCGAGCTGATGTTGTCGAAGTCAACCCCCTGCGTATTGCAGCGGTTCAGCGTCAGCGTGATGGTGGCCGACGTGGAGTTGGTATTGTTGTAGCGGAACTGGGCGGTCTGCGAGGTGGGGGTGATGGCATATTCCACACCGCCGCCGTAGGGCAGACTGTCGAAGAGGTAGGCACCCGTGGAGTCGGTGGTGACCACCTGCACCGTGGCGCCGTTGTCGGTCCGCGTGGCGGTGACGGTGATGCCGGGGCATCCGCTGCCGTCCTCGTAGTGCACGCGGCCGGCGATGCGGCCGTAGGGCGAACGCGAGCCGGTGGTGACGTGGCTTGTGCTGACGGTATTGCCTTCGCAGGTGTAGCTCATCGTCACGCGGTACTGCCACACGGGGCTTATCTGCGGGTCGGCCGTGCGGTCCACCCAGAAGCTGTTGGTCGTGGTGCCGAGGGTGGTCCAGGCAGCGTTGGGGTCGTTGTCGGGCCGTGTCTCGACGAGGAACTCGTCGACGCCGCCGTCGGTCAGGCCCCAGGTAAGGCGCACATATTCGGGCGAAGTCTGGTGCGTGCCGCTGAGGCTTTCGAGGTTGGCGGCATTGGTGTAGTAGGGCGTGCTGCTGCCACTGGAGGGCGTAATCGTTCCGGAGAGTCTGGCAGAGCTATACAATGGCAGACTGATGCCGGTTGTGTCGAGCATCCAGGCGTATGAGTAGTGGACGCAAGGGCTGTTTGCCACATCGGTGTAGGTGAAACTGACATTCCCATAATAAAAGGTGTTCCAGTCGGGATTGTGTATAACGCGGTAGAGTGCAGCCTTGATGGAGTCGTCAGGCACGGGGATGCGGATGGTATCGCCCGTCTCCTGCATAATCTTGAGGATATAGAGTGTGGCACTGTCGTCCCAATAGCCCCAGGGCTCGTGGCAACTGTGGTTACCGCACGGACTGTTGTAATTAGAGTTGCTCATTCGGATTGTCATATGCACCTTGTGGTTGTCGGCGAAATTGTCGTCAAGGTGGTAGTACATACTGTTGTAGAACCACGCCATATAGAGATCGGGGCTGACACTGGCGCTGCGGGCGTAGTCGTGTCCTGTCCATCCCCAGATGGCCGACGAGGTGCGGCGCACGCGGTAGTAGATGGTGTTGCTGTGCTCGACGGGGTTGTACCAGGCGGCACGGGCGGAGTCGACGTAGGTGAAGGTTTTCTCGTTCGTTGCGGTGTCGCCCCACTCGATGGGCATCATAGCGATGGTCTGCGCGTCGCTGAAGTCGCTGCTGTAGGCACGCTGCAGCTCGAACATATCGTTCGGCACGATGTCCTCCGCATTGGGATAGCGTATTTTCCAGCTGAGCTGCTTGTAGCGGTTGTCGTAATAGGTGATGTTGTCGCCCTCGCGCTGGTAGGAGTAGGCGCTGGCCGTGAAGTCGTGGATGCGGTGGTATGCGGGTACGTTGACTTTATTGGACGTGTACCACAGAATGATGTCCGACGAGTCGGTGGACTCGGAGCTGTGTACCTGCATAAAGATGCGGAAGCCGGGCTGCACGGTGTCTTCGGCCTGGAGCCACAACATACCGCTTTGTTCCTGACAGGGGATCTGTGCCGGGTTCCACGAGGTGTAGTACTTGATGGGCTGTTGGAAAGCGACGTAGGGCACCGCCACCTTGCCTGCTGAGTTGGCGCTGTTTTCGTTGTTGGAATAGAAGATGGGGTTTATCAGCTGGGGCTGCACATCGCGGCTGTTGAGGTTGCTGAAAGTGCCCAGGGTGAAGTACCTTGTATATTGGATTTGGGACAGTAAATTATAACGGGAGTCGCGTATCGTTACCGTTGATTGGGAATAAACTCCAGCTGTGATGGTGGTTGAGAGGGCCTCCTCGGATGGATACCAGTCGAACTCAATACTTACCGCTGTACGGTAAGCATCATCGACGATCTGTTCTCTCGTGATTGACTGCAAATCGGTTGATAAATTGTGTGTTTGGTTGGCGTCGGTATTGAAAGTGGCATTTACACCGTCACTTGCCGAAGTGAACACAACAGAGCCCGACAACACCCGGAAAGTCGTTGCTGTATATTCAAGAATAGGCACATTGGTATTGCTGTCGGTGCTGTAGTAGACATAACCATTGTCGACACTACTCGTTTGGAATAGTCCGGAACCATAGCTTAGCGGAATGCTGAAATGCAACTTGCCTTGAGCAGTCTTTACGGCATCGTAGTAGCTTGGGTCAAGTATGCGATGTACAAACCGAGTTGTCTGCGCCTGCGATGTCGCCGGCAATAGCATCGCCGCCATCAGCGGTAATGCTATCAAAAAAATTTTTAGTATATGTTTCATATATTGTTAATTTAGTTTTTCTTGTAAAAAAATGCTGATAAAATCAGTGACAGTCTAATAAAATAAACGACAAATTGTCATAATATTTTCGGGTGAGTACCATCTAAATATATGACAATTAGTGTTATGTGACGCTTTGTAAACCTAAAGATTTCTCTGCAAAGGTACAAATAAAATTGATTTAGTATACCGTTTCGGCGTTTTTTTTCGCCGCGACCTAACAATACATAGCGAATAGTGAATAGTGACCAGTGATCTGTGACACGAATACGCTCGTATCACTGGTCACAGGTCACTGGTCACTATTCACAGGTCTTTCCGCTTTCCGTTTTCCGCTTTCCGCTTACCTTCCGAAGCCTACTGCGCGGCGCACGATGTCGTATTTGCGGGTGGCAATCTCGTTGGCGCGGTCGCGGCCGCGGTCCAGCACCTCGTCGACATAGTCGGTCTGCGACAGGCGCTCGTATTCGGCCTGCACGGGGCGCAGGGTTTCGTAGATGACCTCGAGCACCTCTTTCTTGAAGTCGCCGTAGCGCTCCCAGCCGGTGAAGTGGTCGATGGCCTCCTGCAGCGGCGTGCCGCTCAGGGCCGAATAGAGGGTGATGAGGTTCGAGATGCCGGGCTTCTTCTCCTCGTCGAAGGCCACGTAGCCGTCATTGTCGGTCACGGCGCGGTTCACTTTCTTCTTGATGGCGGCCTCGCTGTCGAGCAGGAAGATGATGCCCGACGTGTCTTCGGCCGACTTGCTCATCTTCTTGGTGGGGTCTTGCAGGTCCTTGATTTTGGCTCCCACCTTGGGGATGATGGGCTCGGGAACGACAAACAGGTCGCCGTACTTGCTGTTCATCCGTTCGGCGATGTCGCGCGCCAGCTCGACGTGCTGCTTCTGGTCGGCACCGACGGGCACCACGTTGCTGTCGTACAGGATGATATCGGCAGCCATCAGCACGGGATAGGTGAACAGGCCGCAGCCTATGTTGGTCTGCTTCTCGCTCTTGGCCTTGAACTGCGTCATACGGCTCAGCTCGCCCATATAGGTGTGGCATTCAAGTATCCACGCCAGCTGGTTCACGGCGGGAATTTCGCTCTGGACGTAGAACGTGCAGTTCTCGGGGTCCAGTCCGCAGGCCAGGTAGAGGTTGGCGAAGCGGCGTATGCGCTCCTGTATCAGGCGCGGGTCGCCCTGCGGCACCGTGATGGTGTGCATATCGGGAATAAACAAAAATGAGTCGTATTCCTTCTGGTATTCAAGGAATTGGCGTATGCCGCCACAGTAGTTGCCTATTGTCAGTTCTCCGCTGGGCTGCAGGCCCGAAAGGAGGCGTTTTTTCGTGTTTTCCATCGTTTCCGTTTTCGTTTTTGTCTTCGTCTTCGTGCGAAGCCTTTTCGTTTTCGTTTTTGTTTTCGTGCGAAGCCTTTTGGTTTTCGTGCGAAGCCTTTTCGTCTTCGTCTTCGTTTTCGTCTTAAAATAAGAAAAGCACTTCAACTTTTGTGTTGGAAGTGCTTCCCAGGGTGGGAGGTGGGGCTCGAACCCACGACCTCCAGATCCACAATCTGGCGCTCTAACCAGCTGAACTACGCCCACCGTGTTATCTTCGAAAAGATTTGCAAAAGTACTACTTTTATCGGAACTGACAAAATGTTTTTTGAAATATTTTTACAAGCGGCTGATAATGATGTGTATAAAAATGCAATCGACACCTATCGTTTCCCTATTTTAAGGTATTGTTGGCGCTTCGGTTCCGGAAATTTCTCTATCGCATAGCGCAACATTGTGCGCGGCATACGGGTGCAACGCCCGTCGAGATAGGCCGTCAGCCGCTCCTCGTCGCGCTTGCCGGCCTCGCGCAGCAGCCATCCTACGGCTTTGTGTATCAGGTCGTGCGGATGGTCGAGCAGCAGGTCGGCAATGGCGTAGGTGTCGTCGAGCCGCCCGTTGCGAAGGAACCACATCGTGCTGACGATGCCGATGCGCTGCTCCCAGATGGTTCGCCCGTTGCGCGCCAGGTCGTACAGCAGCGTCGCCTCCTTGTCCACCAGCCAGCGCCCCAGCAGCTCGTAGCAGCTCAGGTCGACCAGGTCCCAGTTGTTGACGGCATCGAGGTGGTCCAGGTAGAAACTGATGCACTCCTTTTGACGCTCGGTGTCGCTCTTGGCGTGCGTAAACAGCTGTACCAGAACCAGCAACGCCGCCAGCCGCACCTCGTGCCACTCCGATGCCAGACAGGGCTCGAGGTCGGTCAGCGTACACTCGCGCCACAGCGTTTTCACCACTTGGCGCGTCTGCGGCACCTTGACGCCCAGAAAGCGGTCGCCCTCGCCGTATTGGCCAGGCCCGCACTTGAAAAAGCGCGACAGCACCTCGGCCTGCCCCTCGTCGCGCAAGGCTACGATGGCCTGCATCAGCTTGTTGCTCACGCTGTTATTCGTCCTGTTCATTGTTCTTGCTCCTTTTGTGTCAAAATGCAAAATTAGCAAATATTTCACGCTCTGAAATGTTAAAATTACGGATTTTTTAACAAATTGTTTTAACATTTATAAACACCTGATTGTCAAGGGTTGCGAAAGGGGCTTGTTGGGAATTGCCTGCGGCAGCTCTGATTTTTGGCCTCATAATACCCTGTGCAAAAACCTATTAAAGCCCACTGGCGAGGGCTTTGGTAAGGCTTTGGTTGGGCTTTGGGTGAACTTTGGTAGGTATTTGGTGCCTGGAAAACAGCCTGTTCTGTGGTGGCAAAAATGGCAAAAACAGGGCCGCGAAATGTTAAAATTTAACATTTCGCGGCCAGGGTTGTGACGATTTGCGGAAGGGTGTGTGTTGCACCGTCAAAGGGAGCAGGTTGTGTGCTGCACCGTCGGAACGGTTTTCCCTATTTTCCGAATTTGGCTTTGGCGGCGTCCATACGGGTCGGGATGTCGACGCCGAAGGGGCAGCGGGTCTGGCAGGCACCGCAGTGGGTGCATTCGCCGGCGTGGTGGGGCAGGGCGTCGTACTTGGCCTGCAGTTCGGCGGTGAGGCCTTCGGTCTCGGCCTTGTCGAGCAGCTCGTTGACGCGGGCGATGGGTATGCCCTGCGTGCAGGGCGAGCAGTGGTTGCAGTAGGTGCAGCTGGCGTTGGCAAGTTCCTTGTTTTCAGTCCTTTGCTCTGCCGCTGTCCAGTCCTTCTCTTCGTCGGTGGCACGGAGCCAGTGCAGGTCTCGCTTCAGCTCGTCGAGGTTGTCGATGCCGAGGATGCAGGTGCTGATGCAGGGTTTGGCCAGACAGTAGGCGATGCACTGCTCGGGGGTGTAGGCGCGCCCGGTCTGCGAGGTCTTGGCGTCGAGCAGGCGTCCGCCGCCGCCGAAGGTCTTCATCACGGTGATGGCTATCTTGTGGGTGGTGCAGTAGTCGTAGAGCTCGACGCGGACGGGGTCGATGCCGGCCTGCAGGTTGTCCATTGCGCCTTTGTCCCAAGGCGTTGCGCCGCCGCGCAGACGGTCGAAGGCGGGATTGAGCGAGAACATCAGCACCTCGACCCAACCGCTTTTGACGGCTTGGAGGGCCACTTCGGCGTTGTGGCTGCTGAGTCCTATGTGCTTGATTTTGCCCTCTTTCTTGAGCTGGAAGACATATTCGAGGAAGGGCGAGTTCTGGATTTCTTCCCATTCCTCGAAGCTGTCGGTGATGTGGACCATACCCACCTCGATGTGGTCGGTGCCCAGCCGGGCCAGCAGGTCTTCGAAGCCCTGGCGTGTCTCCTCGACGTCGCGGGTGCGCGTGTGCTGCCCGTCTTTGAAGATGGTGCCGAGGTGGCCTTGGATTATCATCTCGTCGCGGCGGCCCTGGAGGGCGTAGCCGATGTTGCTGCGCACGGTGGGGTCGGCGTCGTAGATGTCGATGTAGTTCATTCCGCTGTCGAGGGCCATCGTCATCAGCTCGCGCGATGCGGCGCTGTCGAGCTTGCCGAATCCGCCGCAGCCGATGCTTATCTCGCTGACTTCAAGCCCGGTGGCGCCCAGTGGACGGTACTGCATAGCGGTTTGCCGTTCGGCCGTTTCGGCCTGTTTTTGTTTGCAGCCCACGGCAAAAAGGCACAGGGCCGCCAAGAGAAAGGTGTAGATTTTTTTCATTATGATTGTAGTTTTTGTCGTTGATTAAAAAAATTGCCATTCTTTTTTCCGTATTCTATTCTGTGTTGATATCCAAGCTGGTTGGCGGCATTATTTGACGAGGTTTAGCGAAACGCTGTCCAGCCGTCGTTTGAACTGCGATATCAAAGCATCCATAAATGACAAATTTACAATGATAACTCAAAAATTGCAGATATATTGTTCTTTCGGTAGATCAATTTTTGTTTATTTTGCACTCTGGATAGATCAATCTTCGTATGTGTTTTGTAGTCAATTTGTTCGAGTTGTTTGTTCGTCTTTTTCGGTATTGCTGCCATAAGTGTCAATTATTTTCAGGTTAAGATGCATTTTTCTATAGTTGTGTAGGATTTAACAGTCCGGCACTACTTTTAATGTTCTATGGCCTTTAGTCCCAGTCGCCTGATTATTTTGTCCTTGAGGGGATAGCTGAAGCTGCCGAAGGCGGGGCTGCCGTATTCGAGGGCCATTGTGTCGCAGACGGGGATTCGGGTCTCGTCGCTCAGCAGCAGGTAGTTCCAGGTGGTGTCGCTCATCGGGTGGGGATAGAGATTGTAGAAGTACATACTCATCGAGTGGCGGCATCGCCCTATGGTTATGAAGTCGACGTCGCTGACGGGGCGAGTCTTGCCGTGCGACGTGACGCTGTCGGCGGTGCCGTAGTTTTTCAGTTCGATGCTGACGCATCCAGCTGCATCCAGCCGCTGGCGTATGCCTTCAATCTCGTCGGGCGTGAGGCCGATGCGGCTGCCTATGGAGGCGGCGTCGAGTGAGGGACCGCGGTATTCGCGCCATTTGTACGACACTGTGTCGCCGGCAGGACAGGTGTGGAACATCTCGACATCCTTGCTGTCAAACTCCAGGCGCATCCAGGCACCACTGTCCATCGCCGAACGGGCGTATTTGGCGGCATCCCATATTTCGGTTTCGTGCTGCTCGTAGTGGGCGATGAGGTTGACGGCGTCCACCTGACTTGACGAGTGTTTTTCTTGCAGCCATACGCCAACGGCAAGCAGGATGTTGGCTACGCCCCAGATGACGACGATGCGGCTGCGGGTGGTGCGCGTCTGTGGGTTGCAGAATATGATGATGTTGAAAATCAGAACACCCAGCCCGATTAGCAGTAGCGGCAGCCAGAAGATGGCGGTGAATGCGAAGAGTAGGTCGAATTCTTCGCCGGCGATCAGCATTGCGATGAACAATGCAGAAATGAGCAACATCGGCAATGCTCCAAATGGGAGGTCGTCTCTTTTAGGGGTGTTGCTTTGTTCGTTGGATGTGGTCTTTTTTGTGTCGGACATTTCTTGGGGTTGTTTTTCAGGTGTTTGACTCGGCTGCCATCGGCAGGGGGTCGTTTTCGTCGGTGGAGTAGGGGTGGGGTTTGTGTTTGTAGAGCGACAGCAGGTTGTTGTTGAGCCGCAGTTCCACCTCGCGCATCGTGCGTTCGATGGCGGCGGGCTTCAGCTGGCATTCCCAGACAACGATGACCTGCCATCCGTTGTCCTGCAGCAGGGCGTAGTTGCGCTGGTCGCGCTCCTGGTTGCGGCGTATCTTGCTGATCCAGAAGTCGCGGTTGCTTTGCGGAATCTTGCAGCAGGCGGAGTTCGGTAAATCTTTATTCTCCTGCTCGCGCTCCGCGCTTGCGAAATTTTGTAAATCTTGTAGATTATTTCCGCTTCGCGGTTCCTCTGACTCACGCATTAACGCATTCCCACATTCACGCATTCTCACGTTATGTCCGTGCCAGAAGCATCCGTTGACGAATATCGCCGTGCGGTAGGGGCGCATCACGATGTCGGGCTTGCCAGGCACGCTCTTGACGTTCAGACGGTACCGGTAGCCGTGGCTCCACAGCCATCGCCGCACCGCCAGCTCGGGCTTCGTGGCCTTGCTGCGTATGTGCGACATACAGCGGTGCCGCTGCTCGGGTGTCATGGTGTCGGTCATGGGCTCTTACGATATTTCGTGGATCTTAGTTTCTGTTTTTCAGTAAACATATACCAATCCATACTTCTCGGTCAGTTGACGGAGGGTGCCGTCGGACTTCATCTGGCGGATGATGCTGTTGACGAGGGCCAGCAAATCGTCCTGCCCCTGTCGCATCAGCACGCCAATCTCGCCGTGGGTGAAGGGAGCGTCGAGCAGCGGCGCCGCCAGGCGCGGGTCGGTCTGCACATAGTAGGGGGCTTCCGTTATCTCGGTAATCATCACGTCGGCTTCGCCATCGGCGATGAGCGAGGGTATCTCCTCGTTGTTGGGGTGCACGATGAGGGTGGCGTGGGTGAGGTGTTGGCGGGCGAACTGCTCGTTGAGGCCGCCGGGGTTGACCATCACGCGCACCTCCGGGCGGTCGATGTCCTCCAGCGAGTGGAAGCGCAAAGTGTCCTCCATGCGGCAGAGGATGGTCTTGCCGTTGGCCAGGTAGCCTTCGCTCATCAGCATTGTGGCGCAGCGCATTTCGGTGATGGTGATGCCGCCCATGGCCATGTCGAACAGCTGTGGCTCGGCCTGCACGTCGGCGGTCAGCGTGGGCCACGAGGTGGGTACGAACTCCACCGCCACGCCCATCCGCCTGGCCATGGCCTCGGCCAGCTCGATGGCGAAGCCCCAGTAGAGGCCTGTCTCCGGCTCGCGGAACGACAGCGGACGGTAGTCGCCCGTGGTGCCGACCAGCAGCGTGCCCCGCTGCTCGATGCGCTCAACGGTAGGCCTCCCTGCGAGGGAGTCCTCTTTCTCACTGCACGCCGCCAGTGCCGTCGTGCTGGCAATCGCCAGCAAGGCGACAAGCAGCCAGATTTTGATCCGATGGTGTTTCATGATGATTTGGGGGATTCGCTTTCAGGTATATTACTTCGTGGTTTTGAGGCTGACGAAGGAGGTGCGGCCGGTGAAGGTGGCGATATAGGTGCCATGCGGCAACCCTGCGAGGCTGGTGGAGGTGTTGCTGTTCACGGTCATGCTGCGGAGTACCTTGCCGTCGACCGAGTAGATGTTGAGCACACCGGACTCCTGTCCATTTGCGAAGGTCAGCACAATGTTGTCCCCGCTGCGGGTAAGGGTGGCGGAGGGGGCGTTGTCGACGGAAGCTATGCCAGTGTATCCACGCAGGGCGGCGTATTCGTTGCGGGCGGCGGCGGCCAGCGTCTGGAATTCCGGCTCGCGCTGCATGCGGACGAAGGTGTAGGAGGCCAGCAGACGTGCGGCCTGCACGTCGGAGGCCCAGTGGTAGCCAGCGATGACGCGACTGTAGCCGTATTCAAAGCCCCGCTCGAGGATGGCATTCATGCTGTCGGGGGTCAGCTGCACCATGGCCAGCGCCATTCCCCATCCCAGGGTGGAATGGGTGGAGGGGTAGGACGAGTCGGTGGACTCCTCCTCCTCGTCGTCGGGGAGGAGCGTCGTCTCGCCCAGCTGGACGTAGGGACGGCGGCGGAAGCCGCTGTTCTTCAGGCGTCGCGACTCGGTGCGCAGCGTCGTGTACACATGGGTCAGGTAGGCCGTGATGTGGGGCGCCACAGCGGTGTCGAGCGTCATGTCGAGACAGTCGGAGAACTGGTTCAAGAAATCTTCCACATGTTTTGAATGGTCGATCAAGGCCTGCGTGCCGCGCGGGGTATCGCGCAGGCTTCGGGCAAGCCAGTGGGCGGCTACGTCGCCCTGGTAGCGGTAGGAAGCCGTGTCGATGGGTGGCGGCAGGATGCGGCGACTGTTGGGATAAGGCACGTTGGCCGGTGCTGTGCCGTGCCACAGCAGGTATTCGGCACGTGCGGCGGCGAGGTCGGAACGGTATTCGGGACTTGCCTGCAGGCGTGCCACACAGCTACTGGCCGCCAGACGGGCTGCGTCGACGTCGCTCTGCCAATGGGCACCCACGATGACGCGGCTCTCGCCGTATTCCCATCCGCGACGCAGGATGGTGTCCTGCTGCTCAGGTGCCATCTGCGCCAGTATCAGCGCCGTGGTCCATCCCAGCGAGGTATGGCCCGAAGGATAGGAGCCGTTACCGCGCAGGTGCTCCTCGTCGTCGTAGGCACCAGCCACGTGTTCGTTCATTCGCGCAAACGGGCGGATGCGCATATACCGCGCTTTGGCCCTGTCGACGGCCTGTGCGGCGGTCTTCTGTCCGCGCGACACCAACCGGTAGATGGCCGGTGTGGCCTCCTTGCTGATGGTAAACCCTATGGCGTCGCCATAAATCTGGCACATCCGCTCCACGCTGTATTCCGACTCCCAGCTGGCGCGTTGTCCACGCGATGTGGCACGCATCGACTTCCCCCATATCCACTGCTGGAAGTCGTCGATAAAGAGCATGTTGTTCGTGTCGGGTGGCGCCGGCAGGTAGATGCCGGCGTCGGGCATCAGGTTGTCGTCATAGTAGGGGATGGTGTCCAGGTCTTGGGCCGAAAGGTGTATGCACATCGTGCACACAGCAAAAGCTAGTAGAGTTTTCTTCATTGTTCTATTGTTTGGATAGTATTGTTTATATTCAGTCTCCTCAGCGTTTCGCCATTCTGTCTCAACTATTCAGGGTGCAAAAATACCACTTTTCGACGGATTGGCCAAATCTTTTATATCCTAATTGCGAAAGCCTTGGTTATCAGCCGAGCCGACGGCACACCACTGAATGGGAACACCACCCACCGAATGCCCTGCCGCGACGAGTAGCGGGACAATAATTTGCAGCATTACAAGTTATCCTGTCATGATGAATACAGCTGCACAACCGAGCGAGGCCACCCTCCGGGCGGAGGTCTACGACATCGTCCGCCAGATACCGCGCGGGCGGGTGCTCACCTATGGTCGTATTGCCGCCTTATGTGGCTGGCCCAATCATGCGCGCTTGGTGGGCCGCATCATGCGAATTGCTCCAGATGCCACACTCCCCTGCCACCGCGTCGTCAACGCCTCCGGCCGCCTCGTCCCGCACTACCCCGCCCAAGCCTCACTTCTGACCTCCGAAGGCATCCACCTCACCCCTCCGGCAAAGTCCCCCCGAAGGAGTACCTGTGGGTAATAGAGGATTAAAAGGATGTAATATTAAGAGTTATCTTACAGGTATTGTTCTTTTTTTACCTGTCAGCACATTACCAGCAAATTAAAACATATTGGGTAATATATTGTTAGTTAGTTGTTTGCTGCTTTCTCGCGTTTTAATATACTATTCAAAAGCAAATTACAGGCAAA
>DFHL01000132.1 GCA_002371315.1 Bacteroidales bacterium UBA3724
ACCCCATTGCGCCCTCAAAAAGAAGTAGAATCTCCTCGTCTATCTGCATAACAAAATTCATCAATCGAATTTAAACAACTTCTATTATTTTTCATCTTACGGTGTTGAAATCGAAATTTTTTATGTATATTTGCAAATTAGGAAAATAGTGTAAACCAATGTTGTAAATATATGAGACAGAGTGTTTTACTGTGTATGCTGCTTTCGTTTTGCGGCCTTGCGTGCGCGCAAAATGTAACGAATGTCGCCTTTACGCGTCAGGATAAGGAGGTCACGGTTACTTACGATTTGAGCAAAGATGCCGACATACGCGTGTGTGTGTCGATCGACGGAGGACGTTATTATGGCGAGTACATTGAGAATATGGCCGGCGACATCGGCAAGGGCATCAAGGCCGGCAAGGACAAGAAAATCATCGTCTACGACCTGCCCGACCTGAGGGGTCTGCCTTACGAGCCCGATTCGACGGGATTCAATGCGTCGGACACGCTGATACGCTTTTCGGTCGAGGTCGACGACGGTTCGGTGGACATCAAGGTGGGCAAAATGAAGTTCAGGATGATGCCTGTGCCGGGCGGCACGTTCACGATGGGCTGCACGCGCCCCGGTAGCGCCAAGCACAACTATGAGGCTGAGTTTCCGACACATAAAGTCACGGTCGACACGTTCTATATGGGCAAGTTCGAGGTGACGCAGCGCCTGTGGAAAGAGGTGATGGGCGACAACCCGAGCCGCTGGACGTACAATGACAGTTTGCCTGTGGAGCAGGTGTCGTGGAATGATGCCCAGATGTTTATCGCGCGCCTGTCGCAGATGACGGGCTACAGGTTCCGTCTGCCCACCGAGGCGGAATGGGAGTTTGCCGCCCGCGGCGGCACACGTTCGAAGGGCTTCGTCTATCCCGGTCAGGACGGCGACCCCGGTGCCGTGGCCTGGTATGGTATGAATTCGGGCAACATCACCCACCCCGTCGGCCGCAAGAAACCCAACGAGCTGGGCCTGCACGATATGGCCGGCAATGTGTGGGAGTGGTGCTCGGACTGGTATGGCGACTACAGCGCTGAGGCTCAGACCAATCCGCGTGGGCCAAAGCACGGCGACAGCCGCATCCTGCGTGGCGGCAGCCTCAACAGTCCTTCGTGGGGCTGCACGGTGAGCGACCGCAGCTGGTATCAGCCCGAATACGGCTATGGTTTCCACGGTTTCCGCCTGGTTCTCGACTCGGTGGAAGAGCCGGAAGAAGAGTAGGTGAGCGGAAAGCGGAAAGCGGAAAGCGAGGCTGGCGCGGTCAATTCACTAATCACTAATCACAATTCACAATGATAACAGTACACGACAAACAGTTTGAACTTTACCTTAAAGAGGCTGATATCCAGAGCGATGTTCGGCGTGTGGCCGCCGAGATTTCGCGCGACCTGAAGGACAAGAACCCGCTGCTCTGTCCGACCCTTACGGGCGCTTTTATGTTTATGACCGACTTGGCGCGGGCGCTGGACTTCGATGCCGAGACATATTTTGTCAAGTACAGCTCCTACAGCGGTATGAGTTCGACGGGCCGTGTGAAGACCGAGCTGCCGTTCCCGGCCAAGTGCAAGGGGCGCCACGTGGTGATTGTCGAGGACATTGTCGATACGGGCATCACGATGGAGGCTATGCTCGGCGAGCTGCGCAAGCTGGAACCTGCGGGCATCTACATCGCCACGTACCTGTTCAAGCCCGACAGCTTCCGGAAAGACTTTAAGATCGACTATGTAGGCCGTTCGATTCCAAACGATTTCATTCTGGGCTATGGCCTTGATTATGACAATTTCGGACGCTTCTATAAGGATATTTATGTTGTTAAGTAGATGATTAGAAACAGACTCAAAATATTGGTTTTTGTTGCTGCAGCCACGCTGCTGCTGTCGGCCTGCGGCAAAAAGGAACATTTCGACATCGGCCTGATTGTGGGCAAGTGGGTCGCCGGAACGGAGTATTGGCGCTATGACGGCGACGGCAACGGCGCCACGTGGGATGTCGGCGACGACGTGAACGAGGATGAGGCACAGCCTTTTACCTGGGAATTCGACGACGAGGAGAACCTGCTGACGCAGATCCACCAGATGGAAATGGGCGGCGTGATACCCAAATCGTATACGCTCAAGAAACTGGACGAGAATACTTTGGCCTATGCTGACCGTTTTGATTCGACCTACACCTTCAAAAGAGTAATGTGATGGCAGACGAAAAGATTCAAAATAACGGCGAGGGTGCGCAGCCCGCTGCAAAGCAGCCCGGCCGTCGCAAGATGAAGAAAGGCTGGAAGGTGGCCCTGATTTCGCTGGGCTCGCTGCTGGGTCTGGTTGTGGTCGTGGTGGCCATAGCCTTGTGGCTTGTGCTGACCCCGGCGCGCCTGACGTCGATTGTCAACAAGTTGTCGGACAAGTTTATACTGTGCGAAAGTAATTTTGACGATGTCGACCTGACGCTCTTCAAGACCTTCCCGTATGTGGGACTTGAGGTGCAGGGCGTTTCGCTGGTCAATCCGATGGATGGCGCTGCAAGCGACACGCTGGCGCGCATCGGCTCGGTCGGCGTGGGCATCAACCTGCGCGAATACCTGAAAAACAAGAATATCGAGGTGACCAAGCTGGTTGTCGACGATGTCGCGGCCAACCTCTATACCAACAAGGAGGGCAAGTCGAACTATGATATTTTCCCTTCGTCGGACGAGGACACCACGGCTTCGGAACCTTTCGAGATGCCGGAGCTGGTGTCGCTGAAAAGCATTAAGATTAAGAAACTTGGGGCCTCCTACTTGAACGAGGCGCTGAACGCCTCCGCCACGCTGGGCGACCTGAACCTGGCTGTGGACGGCAAATACGAGACCAGCAATATCGATGCCAAAGTGCGGCTGGATATTGACAATGTGGCCCTGCTCGTCGATGGCGACAGCAGCAATATGAACGCTTCGCTGAAGGACATTGTGCTGAAACTTGACGGCGACACCAAGCAGAGCCAGTTCGATGGCGATGTCCTGCTCAAGGTCAAGGCCGACTGCCTGACGATGAACGGGCAGGAGTTTGTGAACGAGGCGGTTAAGGAAGGAATGCGGGCAGTCGACGAACTGCTGACTGTTGAGGGTAAGCTGAACGGCGACCTAGAAAGCGGGCAAGTGAAGGCAGACAAGCTGACGGTCAATCTGTTGAACTATGTGTTGACGGTCGACGGCGTGGTCGATTTGCCCAATGACGACGAGCCGATGACGATGGATTTGAACTTTGCCACAGGCAATTGGGGTGTGAATCATCTGCTGGCGATGCTGCCGAAGCAATTCACTGAATGGCAGAGGGGTATGGACCTCGATGCCGTTGCTACGATTACGGGCAAAGTGGCTGGCCGCCTGACGGATACCGAACTGCCCCTTGTTACGGCCAACCTGAAGCTGAATTCGGGCCATTTCTACGACAAGAGCATCATTCCCTACAAGCTGACCGACATCAATGCCGACCTCGATGCCGACTTGAATCTGAATGAAAACGGCATCAGCAATGTGCAAATCACCAAGATAGCTGCCCGCACGGGTCGCAACAACCTCGAGGTGAGCGGCAGCATCGCCGACCTGCTGGGCAAGATGAACACCGACGCCACGGTCAAAGGTGTTGTCTATCTGCTCGATGCCAAGCCTATGCTGCCAGACGACCTGGATATGAAACTCGAGGGACGCGCCAATCTCAACCTGAAGGCTCGTACCAACCTGGAACAGTTGCAGAAAGGCAATTTTGCCAAGATGAAACTTGCGGGCAATATCGGGCTGACCGATGTCAATTATGAATACGACACCATCTATGCCAAAATTCCGAAAGGCAACATCAATGTGCAGATGCCCAGCAAGATGAAGCGCGGCCTGTTCAACGAGCTGCTTTCGGCCACCATCACTGCCAGCGGCGTCGATGCACAGCTGCCCAACAACAAGATTGACGGCACCATCGGCGAAACGCGCTTGACGGCCGCCATCAGCGACATCTTCGACACGACGCTGCCGTTCCGTGTGGTGTGCGACTTCGATTTTGCGTCGCTCAAGGGGTCGATGGATTCTATCAAGGCCTCGGTGAGCAGTCCGAAGGGCACCTTTGCAATGGTGCCGCAGTCGAAGGAGAGCGACAAGGTGAAATACAAGATAGATTTCACCAGCAGCGCGTTGCATTGCGACCTCGACGACAGCACCACTGTCGACCTGGCAGGTCTGACCATCAAAGGCGGTGCCAACTATGACCCGTCGAAGTCTAACACCCTGCAGCAGTGGTCGCCCGACCTCGACATCGATTTCAAGCGCGGATATATCGACTTGGAGCAGTTCGACTATATGGTCCAGATTCCCGATATCAAGTTCAATTACAAGCCCGAGCGTTGCGAGATTGCCAATGCCAACATCGTTTTCGGCAATTCCGACTTCTATCTGTCGGGTGCCGTAACGGGTTTGGAAAAGTGGCTCAGTCACGAGGATATGCTGAAAGGCGACCTCTATTTCACGTCGAACTACACCAATGTCGACGACCTTCTCGATGCCCTCAGCGGTTTGGGTACCGATGCCGATACGCTTGAGGCTCAGCGCAAAGAGGACAAAGTCGACACGTCGGCGCACCCCTTCATCGTGCCGCGCGATGTCGACTTCACGCTCCACACCCGCATCAAAGAGGCCCGCGCTTTCGACAACGACCTGCGTGAGGTGGCCGGCGACGTGCAGATCAAGGATGGCATTGCCGTCCTGAACCAGGTGGGTTTTGTCTGCAAGGCCGCCAGAATGCAGCTGACGGGTATGTACCGCACGCCGAGGGTTAACCATATCTTTGTCGGTATGGACTTCCACCTGCTCGACATCAACGTGCAGGAACTCATAGAGATGATTCCCTATGTCGACACCCTGGTGCCGCTGCTGAACGACTTGGAAGGCAGGGCCGATTTCCACCTGTGTGCCGAAACATACGTCAATGCATTCTACAAGCCCAAGATGAGCACCCTGCGCGGAGCTGCCGCCCTTACGGGACAGGATCTGGTGGTGCTCGACAACAAGGATATTGACCGCATCGCCAAGCTGCTGCAGCTGAAATCGTGGCGCGACGACGACTCGAAGATGCGTGTCGACAGCATCGACGTGGCTATGACCGTTTTCCGCAAGGAGCTGGAAGTCTATCCGTTCCTGCTTTCGCTGCACAAATATGACATTGTGGCCGAGGGACGCCACAATTTGAGCAACAACTATGACTATCACGTCGAGATTGTCCAGAGTCCGCTGCCTGTCCGACTGGCTGTGGATGTGCAGGGAACGATGCCCAAACTGAACTTTTCTGTTTCGCCCAAGCTGCGTTACAGAAACCTTTACAGGCCTGCCAAACGCAATGAACTGGATGAACAGATATTGAGACTCAAAAGGATGATACGCGAGTCGCTCGAGGCTAACGTCAAAGATTCGACGCGCGAATATCAAGGACTATAATACCTATTTATTAAAATAAATTTGAATACGCTATGACCAAAGTAACCGTGATACTGCCAGTTTATGGAGTGGCAGAATATATAGAGAAATGCACACAGTCGCTGCTTGACCAGACGCTGCAGGAAATGGAGTTCATTTATGTCGACGACCACGGTCCCGACAACAGCATCGAACTAGTGCAGAATATGATTGCCAACCATCCGCGCAAGGATCAGTTCGTCTTCCTCAAGCCGGAGCATAATATGGGCGCAGGAATGGCTCGCAATTTCGCAATACCTTATGCCAAAGGCGAGTACATCGCCTTTGTGGACAGCGACGACTGGGTCGAGCCGACTATGTTCGAGGAACTCTACAACGAAGCAGTCCGACAGGGTGGGGTAGACCTTTGCTGCTGCCAGGCGTCGAAGGACTATCTTGACGGCCAGCCGACAGAGATTCTGAAGAATCCGAACATAGAACCTGGCGAGCTTACCGACGAAAAACGCCGCTATTTCCTGACGCATTACGTCTCGCTCTTCTGGACGTTCATTTACAAGCGCGAGATGGTGGAGCGCAACGGCATCCGTTATCCCGAGTCGCGCAGCGCCGACGACAGCTTTTTTGTCACTGCCAACCTGCTCCTTGCCGCCTCTTCGGCACGGGTCGACAAGCCGTTCTACCACTATCTTATCCGCCCCGGCTCGGTGTGTACCACCAAAGACAGTACCAAGTACCAAAAGCGTCTGCAGACTTTCCGTTCGCTGATGGCTTTCCTCAAGGACAAGGGCGTGTATGGCAAATTCAAAAATGAGATAGACTATATATATATCAAAAAGGGATACTTCACTTCGGTCTTCAATTATGTCTACAACTCGTTGGAACCCAAGAAGTCGACCATAGTCGAAATACATCAGGAACTGCTTTCGCAGGTACCCGACTATGCGTCCAACCCCTATTTCAGGAAGAAAAAGTCGCAAGTGGCCCTCGACTGGATGCTGCGCCGCTGTCCGGCTCTGGCACTGAAGCTGATACCTGTCTATATCAAGAAAAACAATTTGGTGGTCTAAAACTGACAATTCCGTATGAAAGAGCTTGCTATGCACGTCTATGACCTGATGGAGAACAGCACAGCTGCCAACTCCACCGAGGTGCAATTGACAATCAAAGACAGCCTTAAGGACAATATATATGCCTTCACAATAGTGGACAACGGCAAGGGTATGACACCCGAATTTATGGCCAAAGTCACTGACCCTTACACCACTTCGCGCACCACGCGCAAGGTCGGTCTGGGGCTGCCGCTGATCAAGATGAACACCGAGAACTGTGGCGGAGGAATGAAATTACAGAGTGAGGTGGGGAAGGGCACCAGACTCGATTTCTGGTTCCAGCACAACCATTGGGACCGGCCGCCGATGGGCGACATCGCCGGTACGATAGTGATGCTTTGCGCCGCTCATCAGGATATACATATTGTTTACAGGCACATCACCGATGATGGCGAGTTTGTCTTCGATACCAACGAAATCAAGGAGGCTCTCGACGGAATGGATATGAACGACGTCAAGGTGTTCAATTGGCTGAAGGAGATGGTGCAGGAGAACCTTGAAGAGATACACTACAACGATTGATGCTAAGGATAGGTATACTTTCCGACACCCACGGCACGGTGCCCAAGCAGGTCTACTCTTTTTTCAAAGACTGCGACGAACTGTGGCACGCCGGAGATATCGGCCCCGGTGTGCTTGACGAACTCAAGCAGTTCAAGCCCGTCGTCGCTGTTTACGGCAATATGGACGGTTGGGACGTCCGTTACGTGGTGCCGCAGACACAGTTGTTCCGTCGCGGCAATTTCAAGATTCTTATGACGCACATCGGCGGCTATCCGGGCCACTACGAGAAACGTCTGCTGCCTTTGTTCGAGTCCGAAAAGCCGGATATCTTTGTCGACGGACATTCTCACATATTGCGCGTTATGTACGACAAGTCGTATAATATGCTGTATATTAATCCTGGTGCCGCCGGACGGCAGGGCTTCCACAAAGTCTCCACTCTCGTTAGGCTTGTCTTGGACGACAAGCCCAAAGACCTCGAAATATGCGAGTTCGACAAATTCCCCACAACAAATTGATACATTTACTCTTAATATAATCCACCATTGAACTCCAAACTTGACAAAAAATACCTGCCCCAGTTGTTGATGATTGCAGCATCGGCATTTTGGGGTGCATCGTTTATCTTCACCAAGGGACTCTTCATCGGCGAAAAAGCCATCACTCCACTAATAATCCTTACTGGCAGAATGCTCATAGCCAGTGTTTTCACAATCCCTATCCTCTGGCTCAGCGGCAGGCTGGAACCCATCAAAAAAGGCCATTTGAAGTATTTCTTGCTGCTGGCTTTTACCGAGCCGTTCCTCTACAGCCTTTGCGAAACGGGCGGCGTGCAGTTCGTCTCCGGAAGCTTGGCATCTATCATCATTGCCACTATTCCATTGTTTATACCTTTTGCTATGGCGCTGGTCTACAAGGAAAAACTCCGTTCCAACGCAGTGTTGGGTGTTGCCCTTTCGCTGGTCGGCATAGCCCTGATGACCCTCAACGACGACCTGACTTTCTCGGCCAGCCCTAAAGGCTTGATCCTGCTTGCAATGGCTGTCGTGATTGCCGTTGTCTACACGCTCATTCTTGTCAAAATCCTCGACCATTACCGCCCGATGACCATAACCTGCTACCAGAACCTCATCGGTCTTGTCTATTTCTTCCCGCTGATGCTTGTGGTCGACGGCGGCAACCTTGCACAACTGTCCTTTTCGGCCTCAATGTGGCTGCCCTTGCTTTTCCTTGGAATATTCTGTTCCACAGTTGCCTATATGTTCTACAACTACGGTATGAAGCACCTTGGCGCCACGGCCGCGTCGGTCTACAATAATGTCATCCCGGTGTTCTCGCTGCTTCTTGCGTTGGCCATAGGGCAAGAAAATCTCAGCATACTCAAGGTGCTGGGAATGTGTGTTGTATTGGTGGGCCTTACTGTTGCGCAGAAAACCTTCGGCACGCGACACAATAAATAATCAAATGTTCCGTTTATTGTCATTGCTTGTTTTTAATTATGAATATGCATCTGAACAAACCTTTTATATTATGTTGTCTGGCTGTGGCCTTGCTGGCCGTGGCCTGCGACCGCTTTGATGGCGACACCACCATACCGTCATACATCAAAATCGACGCCTTCGATGTCGTCGACAATCCTGCCGATTCCTGG
This sequence comes from Bacteroidales bacterium UBA3724, assembly GCA_002371315.1. Lineage (GTDB taxonomy): Bacteria > Bacteroidota > Bacteroidia > Bacteroidales > P3 > Colimorpha. The sequence goes on from DFHL01000132.1 coordinate 8,720, forward strand.
AGCCAGGAGCGCGGTTTCTTTTCGAGCGACATCGACGCCGTGAATATCGTTATGTGGAAGGCTGGCGACACCGCCGAAACCAATCTCGGCACATTCCAGCTGCCTTGCAAGGTCCCGGTTCTTCGACAGGGGCTGATTGACTATTTCCGCATCACTCCTGTTGTCAAGCAGGACGGTATTGCCAGTAAACGGATTTCCTATCCTTACCTTGAAACATTGACTTTCGACAGCGTAACGCTTGTCGCCGAATCGGTTTACGACTTCGGCACGCTGCATACCAGATACATACCCAAATCGAAAATGAAGGTGCTCTGGAAGGAGCTGTTCGAACCCGGCCCCGGCGACATCACTCTCGACTCCACAGTGTCGCGCTGCTATAGCCTCGATACCGTTATGCCGACCTATGGCGACTATGGCTGCGGCGTGGTGCGTGTGCCGGCAGGCACTACCTCGGTCGCCTTTGCCACCGATACCACCTACAATATCACCGACCCGCAGGCTATCCTTTATCTCGAGATGGACTATTGGAGCGACTTCGACTTCGGCGTCGAACTCAACAACCCGACCTATCGCGACGGCCCGGTCACTTTGTATCAGCATATGACCATTTATGGCAAGCCTGAACGCGGCTGGCAGAAAATATACATCAACATAGGCAGCCTCTGGTCGCAGAGCTTCAACCACTATCCCGACATCAGGCCGCACTTCACCATCCTGAACAACGAAGGACGCCCGGGCAACTTGTACATCGACAACATTAAACTTATCGTGATGTAGGCGCATAGCCACACCCTCCTGTGTCCAGAACCATTAAATCGATTAGCGTTTTGAATCCGAAGCTCCAGTCTCTGAAATATATCCTTTGGGATGCCTTCTCGGCAATGCTTGCGTGGGCCTTGTTTTTCTTCTACCGCAAGGTCTCGGTCGAGCAGGGCCGTTTCGACGATATTTGCAATGTGTTCCACGACTCCAACTTCTGGTGGGGAATAATCCTGCTGCCCATTGCCTGGTGCTGTCTTTATACTATGCAGGGCACCTATAAGGACGTCTTCCGCAAAGCCCGCCTCAAGGAGCTGCAGATGACCTTCTGGGCCTCGCTTATCGGTGTCGTGGTCATCTTTTTTGCCCTTCTGCTCGACGACAATATCCAGTCCTACCGCAACTATTACCTCAGTTTCCTCATACTCTTCCTGCTTCATTTCGGCCTCACCTATTTTGGCCGCCTTTGCATCACTTCGCGCACGGCGCACCTCGTCCACACTCGCCGCATCGGCTTCCCCACGCTCCTCGTGGGCAGCGGGGCCAAGGCGTTCAAAACCTATCAAGAGCTTGACAGCCAGGCCGTCTATTCCGGCAATATCTTTGTCGGCTTCATCAAGGTTAACGGCAGCGTTGACGAGAATCTGCTCTCGGTGATGCCCTGTCTGGGCGGCTCGGCCGACATCAACGCCCTCATCGAAAAACACAACATCGAAGAAGTCATCTTCGCCATCGACGATTGCGATTATGCCAAGATAAACAGTATCATACGTGTCCTGGACCGCCGCGACGACGTGATAATCAAAATCACCCCCGACCTGCGCGACATTGTCTATGGCTCGGTGAAAATCAATTCCATCTTCCATTCGCCACTCATCACCATCAATCCGCGTCTGATGGAAGAGTGGCAGTATTCCGTCAAGCGCCTGGCCGACATCGTTTTGTCGTTCCTCGCGCTGGTGCTCCTGTCGCCCGTTTTCATCGTCACTGCCATCATCGTCAAGTGTACCTCGCCAGGCCCTGTCTTCTATGCTCAGGAGCGCATCGGATACCGTGGCAAACCCTTCAAGATGCACAAGTTCCGCTCGATGTATATCGATGCCGAAAAGGCCGGTCCGGCACTGTCGAGCGACGATGACCCGCGCATCACGCCTTTCGGACGCATTATGCGCAAATACCGTCTCGACGAAATCCCGCAGTTCTACAACGTGCTGAAAGGCACTATGTCGCTCGTCGGACCGCGTCCCGAGCGGCAGTATTTCATCGACCAAATCGTCGAGCGTGCCCCCGAATATCTGCTTCTGCAGAAAGTGAAACCGGGCATAACCTCGTGGGGACAAGTCAAATACGGCTATGCCGAAAACGTCGACGAGATGGTCGAACGCCTGCGCTATGACCTGCTCTACCTCGAGAATATGTCCATAGCCACCGATATCAAAATCCTGCTCTACACCGTCCTGATTATCTTGCAGGGACGGGGAAAGTGATTAGTGAATAGAAACACACAACGCAATATTTGTATCTGAAGTTAAGGTTAAAGTTAAAGTTAAAGTTATAGTTAAGGTTAAGGTTATAGTTAAGGTTAAAAATCAAACAATTTAAAATATAACTCAATGAAAAAAACTTTATTAACAATCACAGCAATGGCAATGATCGCTACCGGTTGTCACAAAAAGACGGAACTCACTTCCGGCATCAATCTCGACAACCTCGACACCACCGTGTCGCCGCAAGAAGATTTCTACCAGTACGCCTGTGGCGGATGGATGAAAAACCATCCCCTCGACGCCGAACACTCGCGCTATGGCTCCTTCGACTTCCTCGCCGAAGAGAACCAGAAGCAGCTGCGCGGCATCATCGACTCCGTCTCGGCCAACCAGAACCAGCCGGGCAGCATCGCCGACAAAATCGCTACCCTCTACAACATCGGTATGGACAGCGTCCGCCTGCAGCAGCAGGGCGCCGAGCCGCTGAAACCCTATCTTGATGAAATCCAAGCCGTCAACACCCGCGAAGACATCAACGCCGAAATCATCCGCCTCCACAAACGCGGCAACCACGTCCTCTTCGCCGTCTTCGGCGAGGCCGACAAGGACGATGCCAAGCAGTGCATCGCCTGGGCCTACCAGGGCGGCCTCGGCCTTGGCGACCGCGACTACTACCTCACCGACGAGGGCAACAACGCCAAGATCCGCGAAGGCTACCTCAAGCTGATGCAGACCCAGTTCGCCAATGCTGGCTACGACCAGATGACCGGCGTCAGCGCCGACAAGCTGGCCGCCACCGTTATGGCTCTCGAAACCAAGCTGGCCAAAGCCCAGTACGACAAGCTCACCAACCGCGACCCCTTCAAGACCTTCAACCGCAAGACCGTCGACGAGGCCATCGCTCTGGCCCGCAACATCGACTGGAAGGGCTACTTCTCCGCTATGGGCATCCTTGATGGTATGAAGACCTTCAATGTCGCTCAGCCTGAATACTTTGCCGCCGTCAGCGACATTCTGGCCAAGGAAGACATCAACACTCTCAAGGCCTATTTCGCCTGGCACGAGATCAACGGCGCTGCCAGCTACCTCAGCGACAACTTCGTCGATGCCAACTTCGAATTCTACGGCAAGCTGCTCAGCGGCCGCGAAGCCAACCGTCCCCGCTGGAAACGCGTCACCTCGACCGTCGACGGCGCTATGGGTGAAGCCCTCGGCCACCTCTATGTCGACAAATACTTCCCTGCCGAAGCCAAGGAGCGTATGAAAGTGATGGTCGACAACCTGATGACCGCCCTCGGCCAGCGCATCGATATGGCCACCTGGATGAGCGACCAGACCAAGGCCAACGCCCACGAAAAACTGGCCACCATCCTCGTCAAGATCGGCTATCCCGACAAGTGGCGCGACTATAGCGGCCTCGAAATCAAGGACGACAGCTACTATGCCAACGTCGTGCGCAGCAACGAGTTCGATATGGCCTACTATATGAGCAAGATCAACAAGCCCGTCGACCGCGACGAATGGCAGATGACGCCCCAGACCGTCAACGCCTACTACAAC